>CAIZDL010000192.1 GCA_903931735.1 uncultured Rhodospirillales bacterium | reverse complement strand
GCTCGCGGATCTTGAGAAGAAGATGCGTGCTGCCGCTGCCGATTTGGAGTTTGAAGAAGCGGCACGCCTGAGGGATGAACTGAGGCGATTGGAGGCGATGGACCTAGGGCTTGACCGTCCCGGCATGGCGCCAAAAGCCTTTGCTAAGGTGGCGGGAAAGGGTGGTGGACGGAGGAAGCGCCGCTAGGCGCCTGGGCGTACGTCGTGGGTGTACGTTGTCCTAACGGTCCGCCTAAAATTCGGTGAGTCCACTGCGCGGGATGCGGATTTCCCGATGGACCGAGACGCTTAGGAGAAGGCCGATGCCCACCATTAAAGTTAGCATCGCGGTTCCACCGTAGGATACCAAGGGTAACGGAATGCCAACGACAGGAATCAGGCCCATGACCATGGCGGTGTTAACGCAAACATAGAGAAACAGGGTCGTGGTTAGGCCAATTCCCACCAGACGACCAAATTGGTTGCGGCATGTTAGAGTAATTACGATTCCATAAATAAATATCGCTAAATATAGTGTCAGCAAAAATAACGCACCAATCATGCCAAATTCTTCAGCTAATACGACGAAGATAAAGTCTGTATGCTTCTCTGGTAGAAATTGAAGTTGACTCTGCGAGCCAAGCATAAATCCTTTGCCGAATAGCCCGCCTGAGCCAAGAGCAATTTTTGATTGAATAATGTTATATCCGGTTCCGAGTGGGTCTTTCTCAGGGTCTAAGAATGTATAGACCCGTTGTTTTTGATAGTCATGTAAAAATCCCCAGCCGATAGGGATTACGCCAAGGCCACCGCCAATTGCAATCGCCCATTTCCAAAGCCGGACCCCGGCGCACCAAAAAATCGCCGCGCCTGTAAGAATAAGTAAGAGTGCCGTCCCTAAATTTGGCTGTAATAAAACAAGTCCGACGGGAAGGAAGACAATTCCGATCGGCGGAATTAAGACGAATGGCTTACCAATTTGGTCAAGAGTGAGGCCATGAAAGTATCTGGCTAAGGCAAGAACGAGCGCCGGTTTCATCAGTTCGGAGGGTTGAAGGACAAAAAAGCCCAGATCGATCCACCGTTGGGCGCCCATGCCGATTTGTCCCATTGCCTCCACCGCAACCAGCAGACAGAACATAACGCCATAAATAATATAAGCGAATCGGAGCCAAATACGGATATCGACCACCGCAATGGTTAACATGACGACGAACCCGGGCAGCGAGCGGACAAACTGCCGCATCGCCCAGGGCTCCCACTTGCCGCCAGCGGCGGAATAGAGCAGGCCGATACCGATGCCGGTGATTGTGCAAACCAAAAACACCAAACCCCAGTTGATCAGTCGGATCTTCCGGGTCAATGACAGGGTTTGGCGCTGGGGTTCTATGTCGGTGTACATAGTCGATTGCGAGTTCTGTGTTATATTGAAGAAATCCGCGAGCAGCAGTCTAACACATTTGGGGGCGGTGGGCACTGTCGCGGTGGGGCTGGGCGTGCTATGGTCGCCACCGTTCTCAGTTAAGCGGTCGAATCTCTCATGGCGAAGCGGACTTATACCCGGGCGGAAGTCAAGGAACTGTTAAGTGCGCTAGAGCGTCAGTGCCGAGAGGCGATGGTTCTGGCCAAAACCGCCGAGGCGGACGCGAGTCGGCACAGTTTTGGTGCTTATCGCGCCTTCCGCGATAAGGTTGGCGAATTTCAAGCGCTGGTTATTCTGATCGAAGGGCGGTTGCGCAATGTGGCCGGCTCCCGTGTCGACGATCTGCGCGGTGAATTTGAACGGCTGGATGCCTTGATGTTGTCGGTTTTGGTGCGGGCAAGTATGCGTTTCTTCTTCGTGCTTTCTGCTAACCCAATTTTGCCGATGGGTGCGCGGGAAATATTTGTCGCTGAACTTCGAAGTCTTCATGATGCTCATGAAAAACTTCGGCGGCCAAATTATGCGGATAAAATTGTGGCAGATTTGGAGCGAGATCTAGATACGGCCTCGCTCATTCTTGAAGAAATTATCGATAAAGCGCCGGGAATGCTTAACTTTACTGGAAAATCGCCAGCGGGTTGAAAGAAAGCCGCCGGCGACTTCCGTGCTGTTTTTAGGCTGGCCAGGTGAGCTTGGCCTTAATCGCGGCGACATCGGCGAATAAGGTCTTGAGGCGGGCCAAGCTTTTGATCTGGGAAAAGGCGCGGTCGCGCGGCATGGCGGGAATGCCGAACATCACCGAGCGCGGCGGCACATCCGTACCGACGCCTGATTTGGCGGCGATTACCGAGTCGTTGCCGATGGTCACGTTGTCGCCAATGCCGACTTGACCTGCCAGCACCACCCGGTCGCCAATCTTGACGCTGCCCGCAACCCCAACGAGACCACACAGCAAGCAATTTTCGCCGATTTGGACATTATGGCCAATCTGAACGATGCTATCGATTTTTGTGTTGCGCCCGATACGTGTATCGCTTATCGTGCCTCGATCAATGGATGCGTTTGCGCCGACTTCTACGTCGTCTCCGAGCACTACAGCACCCAGCGAGTTGATTCGGCGCAAAATCGTGTTGGTTGCGCCCACCTGCCCGGTGGCTTTCGCGCTCTCAACGCTGCCGGGCTCGGGGGTAACGTAGCTGAACCCATCGCCACCGATGCTGGCGTTGTGGTGGATGATGACCCTTTGGCCGATCACCACCCGGTCGCCGATGCGCGCGCCGGGGTGGAATAGGCAATCCGCCCCCACTTGAGCACCCGCGCCCACCGAAACGTGGGAGAGGATTACCGTGCGATCACCAATGCGCGCACGGGGGCCAATCACCACGAACGGGCCGATGGAAAGGTCTTGTCCCAGGCTTGCCTCAGGAGAAATCACCGCCGTTGGGTGGATCCCCGGTTCCCGATGCACAGGTCGTTCAAATGCTTCGGTGATTCCGGCCATGGCGAGACGCGGCCGGCCGATCACAACATAGCCATCAAGGGCGCCCTCGGGGATTTCGGCGCCTTCAGTGACGATTGCGGAGCGTGCTTTTGTTGTCACCAGCAGCGGCAGCAGCCGCTTATCCATTACCAGGGCGAGGTCGGCTGGGCTTTCGGCCTCGGCCGGATGGACCGGGCGCAGTACTTCAAGAGAGCCATCGCCAACCACCCGGCCCCCGAGTGCGTGTGCAAGATCGATAAGTTTCATGGTATTCGCTGCCAAACTGTTAACACGCTCGTTGTACCACGTAAAAAGACCAGTGGCGAGGGGCCTTCGCTGTGTCGCCGCTGGGGAGATTGAACCGGTGATGTGGTCTCGTGGGGAGCGCTTTATTCAGCGCCCGGCTTGCGCGGGCCATCGGTGCCATGAACTCCGAGTGACTTTAACTTGCGATGCAAAGCGGAACGCTCCATGCCGACAAATGCCGCTGTGCGTGAAATATTGCCACCGAAGCGGGTGACTTGGGCCAGCAAGTATTCACGCTCAAACACTTCGCGGGCTTCACGAAGGGGCAGGCCCATAATCTCCCCTCCTTTGTCCCATTTCAGCACCGTCGGGGTAATCGAGCCAATTTCGGGTGGCAATTGGTCAGCGCGAATCGGCTCTCGCGGATCGCCGGAACTCATAATCAGCAGCCAGTCGACACAGTTGCGCAACTGCCGGACGTTGCCGGGCCAATGATAGGCTTGGAGGGCGGCCAGAGCATCTTCGCCAAATTCACGCACCGGCAGGCCCGATGCTTGAGCCGAGCGGATCATAAAGTGGCGCGCAAGCACAGGAATGTCCTCGCGCCGCTCGCCTAGAGAGGGCACCGCGATCGGAACCACGTTTAGTCGGTAATAAAGATCTTGGCGAAAGTGCTTTGCCTCGATCTCGGCGGGAATATCGCGGTTTGTTGAGGCGATAACCCGAACATCGACTTCGACCCGCGCTGCCCCGCCTTGCCGCGAGAACGTGTGTTCTTGAAGAACGCGCACGATCTTGCCCTGGGTCTCGATTGGCATGTCGGCAACTTCATCGAGCAGGAGGGTGCCGTTATGGGCAAGCTCCAGCACACCGGTTTTTCGCCGCCCTCCTTCGGCCGCCTGATCGCTGCCGAACAACTCCAGTTCGAGCCGGTCGGGGCGAAGAGTGGCGCAGTTGAGTACCACAAACGGGCCATCAGCCCGGCGCGAACGCTGGTGGATCAGTCGTGCCACAACCTCTTTGCCGCTGCCAGCGGGGCCTGTGATCATCACGCGGCTCCCGGTTGGCGCGACCTTATCGATTGCCTGCCGGA
Organism: uncultured Rhodospirillales bacterium; assembly: GCA_903931735.1. Taxonomy (GTDB): domain Bacteria; phylum Pseudomonadota; class Alphaproteobacteria; order Azospirillales; family Azospirillaceae; genus BOG-933. The sequence continues at coordinate 98,282 of CAIZDL010000192.1, read as the reverse complement.
CTTGGTTGAGCGCCGAAGCCTTGCCCACCAGCTCAATCTCGCCGCCAGCCCGAAGCCGCAATTCGGCATTTTCGCGCTTTAGTTTGGCTGATTCGATCGCGCGGTCGACCAGGAGCAGCAAACGGTCGGACTTAAACGGTTTCTCGATGAAATCATAGGCCCCGAGCTTGATCGCCGACACGGCGGTCTCGATCGTACCATGGCCGCTGATCATCACGACCGGAAGGTCAGGATGGTCTTTCCGGATCTCCCCGATCAGCTCCAGGCCGTCCAACCGGCTCCCCTGAAGCCAAATATCGAGGATAACCAGATTTGGCCTGCGGGCCTTAAGTTGGGCGAGCGCCTGGTCGGCGTTGCCCGCCTCCCGCGTTTTCATGCCTTCGTCACTGAGGATACCCGCGATCAGCATACGGATATCGGCTTCGTCATCGACGATCAGAATATCATGCGCCATGGGTTATCTGCTTTTTCTGCGGGGTGGGAATGTCCGCTGGCTGAGCTGCGGGTGGGATTTGAAGATCTGGGTTGCGCGGAATGATCAGAGTGACCCGGGCGCCACCCTCTGCCCGGGCTTCCAATAATAATTCGCCGCCGTGATCTTCCATTATTTTGCGAACGATGGCGAGACCTAGGCCCGTGCCCTTTGCTCTGGTGGTAACATAGGGTTCCATTAGCCGTTCCGGCTCGACATCAAGGGGGAGGCCTTTGCCGTTATCCTCGACCACAATCCCGACCCGGGCTTCATCGCCGGTCAACTTGATCGTCACATGGCCGGCTAAAGCGGCGCCGTCGTTGGCGGTGGCGCGGCCATCAATGGCGTCGACGGCGTTTTGGAGCAGGTTGGTCAGGGCTTGGGAAATTTGGCGGCTGTCACAGGGCACCTGCCATTTTTCCGGAGGGAGCTGCAAGTCAAACTTGATAGCGGCGTAGGCGCTTGATTGTAAAAAGACCGCTTGGCGACAAATATCGTTGACGTTGGCGGGCCTCATCACGGGTTGTGGCATCCGGGCGAACGCCGAGAATTCATCGACCATTCGGCCTATATCACCAACCTGACGAACAATTGTCTCAATGCAGGTTTGAAAAATCTCGGGGTCGCTGGTAATTTCCTTGAGGTACTTGCGCTTTAGCCGCTCAGCCGAAAGCTGGATCGGGGTCAGCGGGTTTTTGATCTCGTGGGCAATGCGCCGGGCAACGTCTGCCCAGGCGGCTTTGCGCTGTGCGGAGAGCAGTTCGGTTATGTCGTCGAAGGTGACGACGTAGCCACGGACCTCGTTCTCGGAAATCTCGGCCGCGATTCGCACCAGGAGGGTTCGGGTTGGGTTGCCCGGTCGGCGCAGTTGCACTTGTGCCTCGACCAACCGGCCCGGCCGGCGGACGATGGCGTCCATCAGTTCGGCCATCTCGGGCGTGGCACTGGTGAGGGGGTGGCCGACCAGCGCCTCGGGGTCGGTCATGCCCAGCAGGCCCACCGCCGGCTGGTTGAGCAGAATCACGGCGCCTGACTGGTCAAGCCCAATCACCCCGGCGGAAACACCGGCCAGCACCGCCTCGGTAAAGCGCCGGCGCAGATCAAGTTGTTGGTTTGCCTCAATCAGCTCACCGCGCTGGCCTTCGATTTGGCTGGTCATGCGGTTGAACGCACGCGAAAGGGTGCCAAGCTCGTCGTCGGCATCGGGCTCAACAACCCGGACTGAAAGGTCGCCGGCTCGGACCTGTTCGGCGGCACCAATCAGTGCAGAAATTGGGGTGATAAGCTGCGTTGCAAAGTTTAAACCCATCCAGACGGCGGCCAGGAGCAATAACAGAGCGACCACCACAAAGATTAGGGTAAAAGTGATTTGGAGATTGGAGCGACTGCCTTCAAGCTCGATATATTGTTTAACGGCGTCTTGAGCAGAAGACATGTGGGCCAGCACGCGCGCTTCCACCACTCGCCCGACCAACAAGTAAATATCGGGATAACGGTCAAGCCGGACCAAAGCTCGCACCCGGTCGTCGGTGCCATTGATCAGCAGGGAAACCTCGCCGAGGCGGGCCTTCTCGATCGCCTCGGCCGAGATCGGTTCAAATTCCAGGGTAAAGGTGAAGCCCGAGCGCGCCAGAATTTGGCCCGACGAGCCATCGAAAACAATCGCCTCGGTCAGTGCCCGTAAGGCCGCCTGGGTCGACACCACCTGATTGAACAGAGGTGGGTTGGCGCTCAGACGGTCCGCCTCCTGGTTTAGGTCGTTGGCCATGGCCAACGCATCGGCTTTAATATTCTGTTGGTGTTCCTGGAGATAGGATTGCGCAACTTCAAGGGACTCGTGGACAGCGGTGCGCACCCGTTCACTGAACCACTCCTGGATGCCGACCGAGAAGAATATCGCTGAAAACGCCGCCATTAAAATTGCCGGCGTAACTGCCAGCACACTAAACCCGGCGACCATTTTAACGTGAAGCTTCGAGCCCGCTTGCCCCCGGCGCCGGCCGCTGCCAATCTGCACGATGCGCCGGGCGATCAGCGCAGCCAGGAGCAACAAGAGGGTGAGGTCGAGGGTGAGCAGCAGCGTGACGGTGCGCGGCGTGCTTTGCCCAAACGGCGCGGATTCGGTGAGTGCGGCATAGGTGGCGAACCCGGCGATGGTCGCGGCGACGCTCAGGAGGAGCGCCAACTTTTTTGCAAGCGCAACCCGGCTGGCCCACGCGGTGAGGCGGTGCCAGAAGACCGTGGGTTCGGAAGGCCGCCGGATCAGACTCATCAATCACTCGCGGCGGAGCTGGGGGGCCGTTCAGGGCGATCGGTCGCGCCCGGTGGTCGGCTCGAGGCATGTGATTCCCGCCACATCCTGTTGCCGACAAGATACACATCCAGGCCATCGTGGGGAAGCGAAACTTATCGCCCAGAGCGATATCGTCAGATATAGCCCCCGATATTTGGCAGCCTTGGTCTGCCATTCGATTGTTTTCGTTCCTGCCGCCCACCCCATTCCCGCCACCGGGACTCCGGTGTAAGCTCTGCGCGCGGCGAGGTGCGTTGCTTGGGGCGGAAGGGAACACCGGGTGCGGGTAAGGGCGATTTACGAAACCCTGCGGGGGATGGTGGTGCGGGCGCGGGCCTGGGTGCCTGGCTTCACCGGGGCCGGATTGCTCTCATGTTGGCTGGGGTGGTCCGAGGAAGGCGGGGGGTGGGTCTCCCTTGTCTTGTGGCTGATTGGGTGCGCGGGTGTGCTTGGGGCGGTTGCCCTGGTGCGGGCGTGGCGAATTATGGCGTGGCAGCACAAGGTGTTGCTGGCCGGGTTCGACAGCCAATCGGTTGGGCGGCTGGTTTGCGATGGCGATGGTGAGGCCCTGTTCGTTAATGCCGAGTTTCGGCGCTTGATCGATCCTGCCGGCAAGCACCCGGTTGGGGCCCTTCAAGCCCGGCTGGATGCCAGCGAGGAGGCGCGGGAGCTTGGCAAGCGGGTGCGCGCGGGCACCGCTCTTGGGGCCGAGTTGCCGTTGGCCGATGGCGAAGGCGGCGTGCGTTGGTTGCGGGTGATGGGGCAGCCCTTGGCGCCTTGGGCTGGCGTCGTCCAGTGGTCTCTTGAAGATATCACCGACCGCCGGGAAATCGAGTATGCCGCCCGGCGTGAGCAGGAAAAATTATTAGACTTTATGGACCAGGCGCCAGTTGGCTTTTACTCGGTTGATGAGACCGGCCGGTTCTTATTTGTCAATGCGACACTGGCGCGTTGGCTTGGCGGGGTGCCCAAAGACTTGGTTGAAGGCGGCCGGCGCGTTCATGAAATATTGGCCGAGGCCCCTGTTGGCGCCGCTCCGTATGATTTATTTGATGTCGGCGGGCTGGAGCAGAGCGGCGAGTTGCGTATGGTTGGCCTTCAGGGCCGTCGCTTTCAGGCCGCCGTTGTTCAGAGTGTGGTTCGAGGCGAGGACGGGCAATCGGTCCATACGCGCTCAGTGGTGCGCGACCTTACTCCCGAACGGGAGTGGCAAGAGGCGTTGCGCCTCTCGGAACAACGGTTTCAGCGCTTTTTTGAAGATGCGCCGATCGGCATTGCGCTGGTGGATCACGAGGGCGTGCTGGCCGAGTGTAATCATAGCTTTATCTCCATGATCGGTCATCCGCCGACCGAGTTGCTGGGGCGGTCGATTGCGGGATTGCTCAAGGCCGATCGCCGGGGCGATGTTATGGCGCGGTTGGCGGCGGTGGCCCGGGGCGATGATCCGGCAGCGCCGATGGAGGTCGCATTGCTGGTGGAGCGGGCGCTGGTCGCCCAGCTTTTCGCCCGGAGGTTGGGCGGGGGCAGCCCCTCGGTGCTGATTTTGCACTTTATCGACACGACGGAGCAGAAAAAGCTCGAAGTGCAGTTTGCACAATCTCAAAAAATGCAGGCGGTCGGGCAATTGGCCGGCGGGGTCGCCCACGATTTCAATAACCTGTTAACCGCCATGATCGGCTTTTGCGATCTTTTGTTGCTCCGTCACAAGCCTGGGGACTTGTCGTTCGCCGATATTATGCAGGTGAAGCAAAACGCTAACCGTGCAGCCAATTTGGTCCGCCAATTGTTGGCGTTCTCGCGCCAGCAAACTTTACAACCCCGTGTCCTCGATGTTTCCGATGTTTTGGCCGAGTTATCGCATTTACTTCGGCGGTTGATCGGCGAAAACATCGATTTGCTGGTCGTTCATGGCCGGGATCTTGGCTTGGTAAAGGTTGATCAAGGGCAGTTGGAGCAGGTGATTATCAACCTCGCGGTTAATGCTCGTGACGCCATGACCGGCGGGGGGCGCCTTACGATCCAAACTCGCAATTTAATTACAACCGAAGCATTGCGCCGGGGACCCGAGGAGATGCCACCGGGAGATTATGTGGTGATCGAGGTCGCCGATACCGGGCATGGTATCCCGCCGGAAAACTTGAGCCGAATTTTCGAGCCCTTCTTTTCAACCAAACCGGTGGGGTCAGGCACCGGGCTTGGGCTGTCGACCGTGTATGGCATCGTGCGCCAAACCGGGGGCTTTGTCTTTGTCGAGAGCGCGCCGGAGGAGGGGGCCCGATTCGCGATTCATCTCCCCCGCCACGCCGTGGTGGAGGAAGCGGTTCAGCCGGCGCGTTTGGTCGCCGAGGCTCAGGATCGGCCGGCTGGCGACCTTACCGGCTCCAGCACGATACTTTTGGTTGAAGATGAAGATGCGGTGCGGGTGTTTAGCGCCCGCGCGTTGCGAAACAAGGGATATCACGTTCTCGAAGCGTCCAGTGGCGAGTCGGCGCTGGCAAAGCTCTCCGAGGATGGCGGGCGGGTCGATTTGCTGATCACGGACGTGGTAATGCCGGAGATGGATGGCCCGACTTTGATGCGTCATGTGCGCCGGATTCGGCCCGAAATCAAAGTGATCCTGATTTCGGGTTACACCGAGGACCGCTTTCGCGACCACATTGATGGTGCCCAGCACACATATTTTCTCCCTAAGCCGTTCAGCCTCAAACAGTTGGCGGCAAAGGTGAAAGAAGTGCTGCGCGGCTGAAACGCCCGCGGATCGTGTTTTTGGAACGTTCCATGAATTTCTGCTTGCGTGCTGGAACGTAAAGTGCACAATGTTGCCATTGCGCTCTTGCCGGCCATGTGACAGAAACAAGGGGAAATGTCATGTCTTCCGCAGCTTTGCGACTGGTGGAAAAGGATATCATGGACAAGCAGAAGGCTCTCGATGCCGCGCTCACTCAGATCGAAAGGGCGTTTGGCAAGGGCTCGATCATGAAGCTCGGGGCGCGCGAGGCGTTGGTTGAGATAGAAACGGTTTCCACCGGATCGCTCGGTCTTGATATCGCTCTTGGTATCGGCGGGTTGCCTCGTGGGCGGATCGTCGAAATTTATGGGCCGGAAAGCTCGGGAAAAACCACCCTTGCGCTCCATGCCATCGCTCAAGCGCAAAAAAAGGGCGGCACCTGCGCGTTCATCGATGCCGAGCACGCGCTCGACCCCTCTTATGCCCGCAAGCTCGGGGTGAACGTTGATGAGGTGTTGATTTCGCAGCCCGATGCCGGCGAGCAAGCGCTGGAAATTGTCGATACCCTGGTGCGGTCGGGGGCCATCGATGTGTTGGTGGTCGATAGCGTTGCAGCCCTGGTGCCGCGGGCCGAGCTTGAAGGGGAGATGGGGGACAGCCACGTTGGCCTTCATGCCCGCCTGATGAGCCAAGCTTTGCGCAAGCTTACGGGTTCGATTTCCCGTTCCAAGACGATGGTGATCTTTATCAACCAGATCCGTCTCAAAATCGGCGTGATGTTCGGGAACCCTGAAACGACCACTGGTGGTAACGCGCTTAAGTTTTACGCTTCGGTTCGGCTCGATATCCGGCGCATTGGCGCCATCAAGGATCGGGAGAGTGTGGTTGGCAATCAAACCCGGGTCAAGGTTGTGAAAAACAAGCTTGCGCCGCCGTTCCGGGTCGTCGAATTCGATATTATGTATGGGGAGGGAATATCCAAGGTCGGCGAGTTACTCGATCTTGGAGTCCAGGCCGGTGTCGTCGAGAAGTCGGGGGCGTGGTTCTCTTATGAAGGCACCCGGATCGGGCAGGGGCGCGAGAACGCTAAGACCTTCTTGCGGGCAAATACCGAGATCGCAGAGGCGATCGAAAAGAAGGTCCGGGCCAACGCCGGCCTGGTCGCCAAGGCGATGATGGGGGCGCCGGAAAGTGACGCAGACACGGCCAGTCCTGAATAGGGCGTGTTTTCCGGGGCTAGTGCCGGTAGCTCTGGCCGCCGGTGCGAAGCCGGTGCGGTAAGGGGGGGAAAGCATGGCGGCGGAGCATGTTGATAGTGAGTTGGCTCCGTTCGCCTGCCGTGCCGCACTCAGTCGGGGGCGGCTGGTCTCTGAGGCTGAAAGTCCCTCGCGGACGGCTTTTCAACGTGATCGTGATCGCATTTTGCACTCCGGGGCCTTTCGTAAGCTCAAATACAAAACCCAGGTTTTTGTTTATTACGAGGGTGATTATTATCGCACCCGCCTCACGCATAGTTTGGAGGTGGCGCAGATTGCGCGGTCGATTTGCCGGGCGTTGCGGTTGAATGACGATCTGGCCGAGGCGGTGGCGCTGGCGCATGATTTGGGCCATGCCCCATTTGGTCATGCCGGGGAGGAGGCGCTCAATCAGGCCATGTCGCCCTATGGGGGCTTCAGTCACAATGAACAGACGTTGCGGATATTAACCCGGCTTGAGCGGCGTTATGCGGAGTTCGACGGGTTGAACCTTACTTGGGAAACCCTTGAAGGGGTGATTAAGCATAACGGGCCGTTGCTGCCAGTTCATCTTGGGTGCACTTTGCCGCCAACTATTCTCGACTTTCAGCATCACTTTGACTTGCACTATGATAGCTGGCCGTCGGCAGAGGCGCAGGTTGCGGCATTGGCCGATGATATTGCTTATGATAATCATGACCTTGATGACGGATTGCGGGCGGGGTTGTTTACAATCGAGGAGGTGGCGACGCTGCCGCTGGTTGGGCCAATCGTTGATGCGTTACGGCTAAAGTATCCTCGGCTCGAGCGTCCGCGCTTGATTCATGAAACTATTCGACGCTTGATTGACGCCATGGTGTCGGATTTGCTTGAAGAGACGCGGCGGCGGTTGGATCAAAACGGTGCGAGATCGTCGGATCACATCCGCAGGGCGGGCCGGGTCACCGTGGCTTTTAGTGAGGAGATGGTGAAGCAGGAAGGGGTGTTGCGCGCATTCCTGATGGAGCGCATGTATCGTCACTATAAGGTTAACCGGGAAACAAGTAAGGCGAGACGAGTGGTTCGGGATTTGTTTTCTTTACTCATGGATGAACCACCCTGCTTGCCGACTGAATGGCAAGGATATCTCGCAGAGTCAGAAATTGGGGGCGATCAGGAAGGTGTTAAACGGGCGCGCATTATTGGTGATTATATCGCCGGTATGACTGACCGCTATGCACTGTTGGAGCATCGGCGGTTGTTCGATATGGACGCTAAGGTATAAGCTCGCTTTCGGCTGCGGGTGCTGCGGTTAGTGGGGGGGCTGTCGCTTGGCGTGATTGCCAGGGGTCGGCGGCTTTCCCCGGCAGGATAACTCGATCGCGGCGTCGAGGGCGGCGTCGGCGAGGCCGAAGTCGTGGTAGCCGTCGCGAATGACCGTGATATAGTCCTCGGGTGGCGCCGCATAGCCTTCGCGGTTCATCCGGTAAATCAAGCATTCCAGCGTGTCGCCGCTTGCTAGCTGGACGTGGCGGAAGTCCTTGCGGTAAAGAGTTGGAAAGCTGGCGTAACGATCGAGGGCGGCCATATCTTCGGGTGAGAGTCGCCAGACCACGCCAAGAGTCGTCGCTCCCGGGTGTGGCTCGACATCTGCACCCTGGCGGAAAACTAGGCGGTGATCGGTTAGCGTCGCCGTTCCGAGAGGTTCGGCTGCGGGGCAACGCTCTTTCATGTGTTCGCGATTTATGTTGGAGGCGTAGGCGAACAGCAATGTCATTGTGCTCGATCCCTCTCTAGAGCGGATCGCGAAGGAGTGGACTCACCCCATAGCGTTGATCCGTTCTAAAAACAAAAAAGTTAGAGCATGATGCGGTTCCGCTTGATCGCATTATGCTTTAAATCCGCGATCCGGCTCTCGCGAGCGGTCGCCGTTGGGGCGTGTACTGGAGCGAGAGATGGGCACAAAGTCGGGTCTCGTCAATGCCGCTGCACTGGGTCTCGCCTCTTCGTTGAGAGCGCGGTATAGTTTGGCGCGGGGGGGAGGGGCGGCTCGGGAGGCGGTTAATGGTTGGGCTCGGTGTGGTTGTGGTGTCGGCTTTTGGTTTGCTCTTTGCGGGGCCGGTTCAGGCGGCGGGGGCAGAACCCGAGGCGAAGGCGGTTGCTGCGGCTTCCAATTGTAAGCCGGGCAAGATCGAGGTGATGCGGCAGATTCCTGGCGGCAACGGCGAAATCGTTTATAAAGTAACGTGCGGGGATTATAAAGAAATGTACGTGCTGGTCCAGTGTCGACAACGGCTTTGTACTTTGTTGCGTTAGTTTGAGTTTTGCAGTCGCCCCGGTTGATCGATTAGAGTGGGTCGCGAAGGGGAGGAATTACCCCGTAGCGCGAATCCGCTCTAAAAACAAAAGTTAGAGCACGATGCGGTCCCGCTTGATCGTATCATGATCTAAAGCGGAGACCTTTTTGGTTATGCGGATTATTGGCGAGCAACCGGAGCATTCCGGGGCTATTGAAGCTCTTCTCGACGTCGCTTTTGGCCCTGGTCGCGTCAATAAGACGGTTTATCGGTTGCGGGATGGTGTGGCGCCGATTGCGGAGCTGTGTTTTGTCGCCCTTGAGGGGGATTTACTTCAGGGTGCCATTCGTTATTGGCCGGTGACGATTGGGTCCTCGGTACCCGCTCTGTTGCTCGGGCCGGTCGCGGTTGCCGAGGACCGGCGTAGCGAGGGCTTGGGCGCAGTGCTGATTGAGCATAGCTTGGCCCGAGCCATGGAGCTTGGGCACCATGCGGTGCTTTTGGTGGGCGATGCCCCTTATTATTGCCGATTTGGGTTTCGGCACGAATTGGTTCGCACTCTTAGCTTGCCGGGTCCGGTGGATATTAACCGCTTTCTTGGTCTTGATCTTGCGCCCGGGGCATTTGAAGGGGCGGGCGGATTGGTTGGGCGGTGGGGTGGCTAACGAGTTTCTCGGCTCGACCTACCACGCACCATCGTGTAAACCGCAACGATCAGCAGTTTCAACACGATGGTGCGGGGGGGCGATTACATTGTCCTGCGGTATTGGCCCCCAACCTCAAACAGGGCCTCGGTGACCTGCCCAAGGGATAAGTATTTTACCGTATCCATCAAGACTCCGAAAAGATTTTCGTCACCGGTTGCGGCCTGTTTCAATCGCGCGAGAGCCCCCGGCGCCTCGGCGGCGTTCCGTTGCTGGAAGTCTGCTAGCCGCTGGAGTTGGTTGCGCTTTTCGTCGTCGGATGAGCGCTGGAGTTCGGGCAAAACAGTACCGCCGGGGTTCGGGTTGAGGAAGCTGTTGACGCCAATAATCGGATAGCTGCCGTCATGTTTCTGCATTTCATAATGGAGCGATTCGTCTTGAATTCGCCCGCGCTGATAGCCTGTCTCCATCGCGCCTAAAACCCCTCCGCGTTCAGACAAGCGGTCAAATTCGGAAAGCACGGCTTCTTCAACCAAGTCGGTCAGCTCCTCGATAATAAAGGCGCCCTGATTGGGGTTTTCATTTCGCGCAAGACCCCACTCGCGGTTGATAATCATCTGTATTGCAAGCGCTCGGCGCACGCTTTCGGCCGTTGGCGTGGTAAATGCTTCGTCATGGGCGTTGGTATGTAAACTGTTGCAGTTGTCGTATACTGCGATTAAAGCCTGAAGGGTTGTGCGGATGTCATTAAAATCCATTTCTTGAGCGTGAAGGGAGCGCCCAGAGGTTTGGATATGATACTTCAACTTTTGCGACCGCTCGTTGGCACTGTAACGGAACCTTAGGGCAATGGCCCAAATCCGGCGCGCTACTCTGCCAATCACCGAATACTCCGGCTCCATACCGTTAGAAAAGAAGAACGAAAGGTTGTGGGCGAAGTCGTCGATCTCCATGCCGCGCGCAAGGTACGCTTCAACGTAGGTAAAACCGTTGGCAAGGGTGAATGCGAGCTGGGTAATGGGGTTGGCGCCAGCTTCTGCAATGTGATACCCAGAAATAGATACTGAATAAAAATTTCTGACCGCGTGGTGAACGAACCAAGACTGAATATCTGCCATCATCCGAAGCGCAAATTCCGTTGAGAAAATACAGGTGTTTTGGCCCTGATCCTCTTTCAAAATATCTGCCTGAATTGTCCCTCGAATTGTTTCAAGGACCCACTCCCTTATCTTCTGGTCCTCGTCTTCGGTCGGCTGACGGCTATTTTCTTGTTCAAATTTGGCGATTTGTTGATCGATGGCGGTGTTGAAGAACATCGCGAGAATAATGGGCGCCGGGCCGTTGACGGTCATCGAGACCGAGGTAATCGGGTCGCAAAGCTGGAAGCCATCGTAAAGAACCTTGAGATCGTCGAGCGTTGCGACGGATACCCCAGAGTTGCCGATCTTGCCATAAATATCGGGCCGCTTGTTTGGGTCGAAGCCGTAAAGAGTAACAGAATCGAAGGCGGTGGAAAGACGTTTCGACTTGGTATCTTTGGACAAAAACTTAAAGCGAGCATTGGTGCGAAACGCATCGCCCTCGCCTGCGAACATCCGGGTCGGATCTTCATTTTCGCGCTTAAATGCAAAGACACCGGCAGTGAAGGGAAAGCTACCCGGTAGATTTTCGCGCAGAAGCCAGCGTAAAATTTCACCTTCATCCTCAAAGCGCGGGAGTACGACTTTCGGAATGCGGCTGCCGGCGAGCGATGTACTGGTGAGAGCCGTGCGAATTTCCTTGTCGCGGATCTTTACCCGATATTGATCGCCGCTATAGCTTTGGCGCACTTGGGGCCACTGCGCGAGTAGCTTTTTACAGCGCGGGTCCAGCTCTTCATCCCGTTTGGCCAGCAGGCCCTCAATGTCGGTCGCGGCAAGATTGTTGGATTTCAAAAGCTCGGCGCTAATCGAAAGGGCATGACGCTCGCGGGCGAGGTGTACGTTCTTTGCGACCTGCCGATGGTACGCCCGTACGCTTTCGGCAATCTCAGCCAGATAGCGTTGGCGTTGGGGCGGAACGATGCTCCGGCCAGCGTCCGATGCACGGATCTCGGCGAGGGGGGCGGTGCTGAGTGGAAAGGCGCGGAGATGCCGTTCAGCAAATCGCTTTAAAAGCTCACGATGAACTGCGGTGATGCCCTCGTCATTAAAGCGCGCAGCGATCGTCCCAAACACCGGCATTTCGGCGGGCATTGAAGTAAAGGCTTGACGGTTGCGCTGTACTTGCTTTTGGACGTCGCGTAAAGCGTCGGCAGCACCTTTGCGGTCGAACTTATTGATTACCACGACATCGGCAAAATCCAGCATATCGATTTTCTCGAGCTGGCTGGCCGCACCAAACTCAGGCGTCATGACGTACAGGGGTACGTCGACGTACGACACGATTCCGGCGTCGCCCTGGCCGATCCCAGGCGTTTCAACAATGATCAGATCGAATCCGGCCGCCTTGCAGGCGGCGACGATATCGGCGACGGCTGGCGGGATTTCACCACCCGTTTGACGGGTTGCGAGGGAGCGCATATAAATATTTGGCGCGTTGATCGCATTCATTCGGATGCGGTCGCCCAGAAGTGCCCCACCCGTTCGTCTCCGGGTCGGATCGACCGCTATTACTGCGATGCGTGGCTCGGCATTGTACATCCGAAAGCGGCGGATCAACTCGTCGGTGAGGGAGGATTTGCCAGCCCCGCCCGTTCCTGTGACGCCAAGGACTGGCGCATTGCTGGTGGCGGCGGCGGCGTAAAGAGCGGCTTTTTGGGCTTCGGGGAGCTGCCCCGCTTCAATAACCGTAATCAGTCGCGCGAGGTTATGGCCTCCGTCCCGTGCCAAATCACAGAGGCGGGGGAGGGATTGAGGCGTTTCGGCGGCGGTAAGATCGCGATCGGCGCGGCGCATCATGTCGGCAATGATGCCCTGAAGCCCGAGGCTGAGCCCGTCTTCCGGGGTGTAAATGCGCGTCACCCCATAGTTATGGAGCGTGGTGATCTCATCTTTAACGATGACGCCACCACCTCCACCAAATATTTTCATATCTCCCCGGCCGCGCTCTCGAAGAAGGTCAACCATATAGGTGAAGTATTCGAGGTGTCCGCCCTGATAGGAGCTGACCGCCACCGCGTGCACATCTTCTTGCACGGCCGCTGATACCACCTCTTCAACCGAGCGATTGTGACCAAGGTGAATCACTTCGGCGCCCGAAGCTTGGAGCATCCGCCGGAAAATGTTGATGGCGGCGTCGGGGCCATCAAAAAGGCTCGTCGCGGTTAAAAACCGGAGCGAATTTTGTGGTTTGCAGGCCGTCATCATCGGTGGCGTTGCTTCAGCGGATTTGTCGGGCACCAGATCCCTCCCCAAAAACCAAACTTGAATTTGAAGGGCTTAGAATACGGCCCCGGCGCCGATCATCCAAGCGGCGCGAGGGCGCGCAATCCTGCCTTGCGACGCGGGTGGGGGAGAGCGGCGGCTTGGTCGTGGCTGCTAATGGACCATCCCCGTATCGCGGTCGTGAGGGTGTTTATACAAAGACTTCGGCGCTGTGAACTATAGGATCGAGGACTCACCGGTCGTGTGGTGCGTAGACCGGAAAGTGGCGGATTTCTGCCCAATCTCTTCGGACAACGGGACGATTGCTCGATGGCTTTCACAGTCAAGCGTCCACTGATCGTCCAGACCAAGGTACATATTGCGTCGCGGCAAGGTTGACACAATATCTGGGGCCATAAGCGCATTTCGGTACCTTCTGTCACAGTATAAGGTATTTCGATTTGTTGCGGATTTGCCACTGGCCCTCAAAAATTTCGACTCGGGGCGACTCGGGGCATTGACGGGGGCGTCGCAAATCTGTCAAGTGGTTGCATGATTATCTTGACCCATATCCAAAGGCTCCTCGGGCAGATGGCGCGCAGCGCTATTGGACCGTTTTTGTGGGCCGGCATCACTGTATATTTCGCTTACTTCGCGATCTACGGTGAAAGAGGGCTGACGGCCATGCGCTTGGTTCAGGCGGAGGTCGATCAGGCCAAGGTGCAACTGGACCAGGTTCATCAGGAACGCGCGCGGCTGGAAAACCGCTCAGCGCTGCTTCGTCCGGATAATCTGGATGCCGATATGCTCGATGAACGGGCGCGGTTGATGCTCAATTATAGCCATCCAGATGATGTGATCATCATGCTGCCGCACGTCGCCGAGGCGCCGCAGGCTAAGGGCCGCTGAATTCTCCGATTCGCGGCCTGTTTTCCTTGATCTCAGCAAAATAAGCCCGCCGGCCTTCGCCGGAACGGGCTGTTGCTGTTTGTCTCAACGCCAGCATAATTTTTTTTGACGCGGTTGGGCGATTAAGACAGACGAAATTCCTGTCCACGGTCTGACCAAACCTGGAAATAAATTCTCCAATCATCGGGTGGCTACGCAAGAATCGATTGGACGTGTGATTGATGCGGTGCAGCATTGTCGGTGGTGGCGGACTGCCGCGGCCTTGGGGGTGGGCAGGAAAAATTGACACCACTTGAACCCGAACAAGTCGTTAGCTAAACCATGGGGGCCGGGATTAGTCGCCGTTAATCGCGAGGCGCGGGGGCTATGGTCGGGATCGCACCAGTCATGCCGGGATCGTGGCAGCCAAGCTTGCCGGGTCTGCGGTCGTCAAAAATGAGACGCCAGGGAGGGGTATTTGGCCACGACCAAGAAACTCGCGGCTTCACACGCCGAAGCCGCCGCCGCAGGAGACGTCTCGTCGGCCGAATTGCTGTGTTATTATCGCGACATGCTGCTGATCCGCCGCTTTGAAGAGAAGTCGGGGCAGATGTATGGCATGGGGCTGATCGGGGGCTTTTGCCATCTTTATATCGGCCAGGAAGCCGTGGTGGTGGGCATCCAGTCGGTGCTGATTCCCGGCGACTCGGTGATCACCAGCTATCGAGATCACGGCCACATGATCGCTTGCGGCATGGATAGCAAGGGCGTGATGGCTGAATTGACCGGCCGGCGCGGGGGCTACTCCAAGGGTAAGGGCGGCTCCATGCACATGTTCAGCCGGGAGAAGGCCTTTTACGGCGGTCATGGCATCGTCGGCGCCCAGGTTCCAATCGGCACCGGACTCGCGTTCTCTCACAAGTACAAGAACGACGGGCATATTTCCGCGACTTACTTTGGCGACGGTGCGGTTAACCAGGGTCAGGTTTACGAATCCTTCAATATGGCCGCCTTGTGGAAGCTGCCCTGTCTGTACGTGCTTGAAAACAATAAGTACGCGATGGGTACGGCTCAGGCGCGCGCCGCCGCTGGTGAGCTTTACCAACGCGGCATGGCGTACGGCATTCCGGGCGTTCAGGTTAACGGGATGGATGTGCTGGCCGTACGTGCGGCGGCGCAGGAATGGGGCGATTACGTCCGGTCCGGGAAGGGGCCGGCGATTCTGGAGATGCAGACGTACCGCTATCGCGGCCATTCGATGTCGGATCCGGCCAAGTATCGCTCGAAAGAAGAGGTCGCCAAGGTTCGCTCGGAGGCGGATCCGATCGACAATTTCCGGCGTATGCTGCTTGAAAAGGGCCACACCACCGAAGACGCTCTCAAGGAAATCGACCGCGAGATTAAGGTGATCGTGACGGAGGCCGCCGAATTTGCCCAGCAAAGCCCTGAGCCCGAGATATCGGAGCTTTGGACCGACGTGCTGGTTGGGGCATAACTTTATCGCATTACCGGAAAAAGGCCGAAGGGCCGGAGGATTTTCGATGCCGATCGATATTTTAATGCCCGCGCTGTCGCCGACAATGACCGAGGGTAAGCTGGTCCGGTGGTTGAAGAGCGAGGGCGACGCCGTGAAATCCGGTGAGGCGCTGTTCGAAATTGAAACCGACAAGGCGACCATGGAGGTCGAGGCTTCCGATGAGGGTCGGTTAGGCGCGATTTTTGTGGCGGCCGGCACAGAGCGTGTGGCGGTGAATGCTCGGGTCGCCGTGCTCTTGGGAGAGGGTGAGAGCGCGGTTGCCGGAAGCGCGACGCAGGGTGCTCCGGTTGGCATTCCGGTCGCCGTGGCAGCGGCCCCAACCCCACCAGCGAAGGCCCCCCCGGTGACGGTAGCGCCGAGGGTTGATGACGAGGCGAAATTCTTCGCCAAGGCGTCCCGGCGTACCGTTCGCGATGCACTTCGGGATGCGATGGCTGAAGAGATGCGGCGCGACCCCGGCGTTTTCGTGATGGGGGAAGAAGTTGCCGAGTATCAAGGTGCCTATAAAGTGACGCAGGGCTTGTTGCAAGAGTTTGGCGCCAGCCGCGTTATTGATACGCCCATTACGGAGCATGGCTTTGCAGGCTTGGCCGTTGGTGCGGCCTTTGGTGGATTGAAACCGATCGTCGAGTTTATGACATTTAACTTTTCGATGCAGGCTATCGATCACATTATTAACTCGGCCGCAAAGACGCTTTACATGTCAGGCGGCCAGATGGGGTGTCCGATTGTGTTTCGGGGGCCAAACGGCGCGGCGGCACGGGTCGGCGCCCAGCATTCCCAATGCTATGCCTCTTGGTATGCTCATTGCCCTGGGTTGAAAGTGGTTGCGCCTTGGTCTGCAGCAGATGCCAAAGGCTTATTGAAGGCTGCGATTCGTGACCCTAACCCGGTGATCTTCCTTGAAAATGAGATCATGTACGGGCAGTCGTTCGATGTGCCAGACGACCCGGAATTCGTGTTGCCGATCGGCAAGGCGCGGATCGAACGGGCTGGGCGCGATGTGACGATTACTGCGTTTTCGCGGATGGTTGGTCATGCGCTGACCGCGGCCGAGACGTTGGCGGCAATGGGCATTGAGGCTGAAGTCATCAACTTGCGGTCGTTGCGGCCGCTTGACACCGAAACCATTTTGGCGTCGCTGAAAAAGACCAACCGGTTGGTGACGGTCGAAGAGGGGTGGGGCTACGCCGGCATTGGCGCGGAGATCGCAGCTTTGGTGATGGAGCGTGCGTTCGACGACCTTGATGCGCCCGTGGTTCGGGTGTGCGGCGCGGATGTGCCGTTGCCTTACGCCGCCAACCTGGAGCAACTGGCCCTGCCGCAGCCCGAGGCGATTGTCGATGCCGCAAAATCGGTCTGCTATCGCAGCTAACCGCCATCAGTGAAACGGGAACGCATCCATGCCGATCGATATTCTGATGCCGGCCCTCTCGCCGACCATGACTGAGGGTAACCTAGCCAAGTGGTTGAAAAAAGAGGGCGATTCCATTAAGGCCGGTGAGGCCATTTGTGAAATCGAAACCGATAAAGCAACTATGGAGGTCGAGGCGGTAGACGAGGGTGTTCTTCTGCAAATCCTTGTCCCAGGCGGCAGTAAGGGCGTGAAGGTCAATGCCCCGATCGCTCTGCTGCGGGCAGAGGGGGAGGCGGAGGGTGAACGCGCGCCGGTTGTGGCGATAAAGCCAGCGGTGGCGGTGCCTGCTCCGGCGCCGGTCTCCCGTGCGTCATCGCGTGTCGTGGCAAGTCCGTTGGCTAAGCGGTTGGCAGCGGCGGCGGGCCTCGATTTGGCGGGCGTTACCGGCTCGGGGCCGCGCGGACGGATTATCAAGCACGATGTGGTCGAGGTGCTGGCCCGTGGCCCGGTGCAAAGGGCGGTGGCAGGGGACGTCGCTGGTCCGGCTCCCGTTTCAGGGGTGGCGCCTCCGGCATCGGCGGTTGCAGCGCCAAAGGCGAGCGCCGGGGTGGATGCGCGCGCGTGGTCTGATACGTTCGGGCTTAAATACCGCTTACAGGCGAATAGCGGGATGCGGAAGGTGATTGCCCGTCGTTTGACAGAGGCTAAGCAGACGATCCCGCACTTTTATCTGAGCGTCGACGTCGATCTTGAAGCGTTACTTAAAGTTCGCGCGGGTTTGAACGCGAAATCAGATGGCTACAAGCTTTCGGTCAACGATTTCGTCATCCGGGCGGTATCTCTGGCGTTGCGTAAGGTTCCGGCCGCAAACAGCGCGTGGACCGAGGAAAATGTGTTGCTGTACGATCAGGTGGACGTGTCGGTGGCGGTGGCAACGCCGGCCGGTTTGATCACCCCGATCATCAAGGCGGCCGATACCAAGGGCTTGGCGGCAATTTCCACTGAAATGAAGGAGTTGGCCGGGCGCGCCCGCGACGGCAAGCTGAAGCCTGAAGAGTTTCAGGGCGGGACGTTTACAATCTCGAACCTTGGGATGTTTGGGGTTAGCGCTTTTTCCGCGATCATAAACCCGCCCCAGGCTTGTATTTTGGCGGTTGCGGCCGGCGAACAACGCGCCGTGGTCCGCGATGGTGCTCTTGCTATCGCAACGGTGATGACCTGTACCCTCTCGGTAGATCATCGTGTGGTTGATGGGGCGGTTGGGGCGCAGTTCTTGGCAGCCTTCAAGACGTTGCTCGAAGAGCCGATGTTGATGTTGTTGTGAAAATTGCGGCTGAAGGAGACCAAATCCATGGCCGATAAGCAGTTTGATATCATCGTGGTTGGGGGCGGTCCGGGCGGGTATGTCGCGGCGATCCGGGCCGCGCAGTTGGGGTTGAATACGGCGCTGATCGAGCGGGAACATCTTGGCGGTATTTGCCTGAATTGGGGTTGTATTCCGACCAAGGCGTTGTTGCGCTCGGCGGAGATCTATCGACTCCTGCATCACCTCGATGCGTATGGGGTCGGAGCCGATAACCCCCGAGTGGATCTTGCTAAGGTGGTAAAGCGGTCGCGGGGGGTCGCGGGTCAGCTCGCGGGTGGCGTAAAGCACCTCCTCAAGAAGAACAAGGTCACCATCATTGATGGTAGCGCCAAGCTGGCGGGCGTGGGCAAGGTGCGGGTCGGCGATGCGACCTATGCGGCCAAGCACATTATTTTGGCCACAGGCGCGCGCGCGCGGTCGTTTCCCGGGTTGGTTCCCGACGGCAAGCTGATCTGGACCTATAAAGAAGCGATGGTGCCGACGGCGCTGCCGAAATCTTTGCTGGTGGTCGGCTCTGGGGCGATTGGCATTGAATTTGCCAGTTTTTACAATGCGCTTGGCACCAGCGTTACTGTGGCCGAGGTGTTGGACCGGGTTCTTCCGGTCGAAGACGAGGAAATTTCGGCGTTGGCACGCAAGTCCTTTGAAAAGCAAGGGATGCGTATCGTGACCGGGGCCAAGGTCGGCCCTCTTCAGGCTGGTGCTTCGAGCGTTACCACCACACTGGAAGCGGGCGGAAAAAGTGAAACGCTCACTTTCGACCGGGTGATTTTGGCGCTGGGCATCGTTGGAAACGTTGAGGACATTGGGCTTGAGGCCACAAAGGTGCGGGTGGAAAAAACGCACATCATCACCGACCAATGGTGCCAGACCGACGAGCCGGGGGTTTATGCGATCGGGGATGTCGCGGGCGCGCCCTGGCTCGCTCATAAGGCGAGCCATGAGGCGGTGATTTGCGTCGAGAAAATTGCCGGTGTGCCGGGCGTACACCCGCTGGACCCGCGCAATATTCCCGGCTGTACCTATGCGACGCCCCAGGTGGCCAGTGTTGGCCTGACCGAGGCGAAGGCCAAGGCGCTGGGGTATAGCGTCCGGGTTGGCCGGTTTCCGTTTGTCGGCAATGGCAAAGCGATTGCCCTCGGTGAGCCCGAGGGGTTGGTCAAAACGGTGTTTGACGCCGCAACCGGAGAACTGTTGGGCGCACACATGATCGGCGCCGAAGTGACGGAGATGATCCAAGGATACACGGTGGCACGTACACTTGAGACGACTGAGGACGAGTTGATGCATACGGTGTTCCCGCATCCAACCCTTTCTGAGATGATGCACGAGTCGGTGCTCGCGGCGTACGGGCGCGCGATCCACATTTGAATGGCTTAACTCCATGGCAATCAAGCCGGTCGATGTTGCGGGGATCAAGGCCCGGCTTGAGGGCGCGCGTGAAAACGTGGGGAGGGCGGTGCGGGACCGCTCGAACGAGGGCTTGCTGTCGGCCCTCGAGTCGTTGGTTCAGGCCCAGATTCTTTCGGCCTATGTTGAAGATGGCGGGTTGATCGAGCGGCTGCGTGTTATGCGGGCGGCGCTCGAAAATATCTATGCCTGCATCCCCCCCGCCGATCGGGCTTTTTTGGAGCGGGCGGGGGAAGGTGGTGTGCCGATTCCCCTGACTGCCTCCGCCTATCGCGATCTGAAGGCGGCCTTGAAAGGCTGATTTAGCCAAAGCGGCGGTGAGTGTGCGGCAAAATATTCGCTGCGACAAATTGTACCCGTCAATATTTTGTTCAGGAACTGAGGATTAGGTTTAGTGGCTTTGGGGGAGCCGAGCGATTTGTGAGATTCGGTGCTGCTCTCCAATTGCGGCGTCGCGTCCGGATGGCATGTCCGGTTATAGTGCACTCTGAATATGGCCGGGGACATCCCAACCTCCATGAGCAGGCTCAAGCCGATCGATGCGCGCCTTGCAACCGCCCTGGTGGTGGTGGCGATGGCTGCGTTGTTTGGGTGGCAGATGTTTGCGGTGCGCCAGACGGTGTTGGTCGAGGCTGGCAAGCAGGCGATGGCCCTGGCCCGGACCGCCGAATTGCAGGTGGTCGGCAGCCTGCGCGGCGCTGGAATGCTGGCGCGTGACCTCGAAGTGTTACTGGCCGGGCATGAGGTTGGCGATATTGGGTTGCAGCCGGTGTTGCTTGATCGTCTGGCTGCTTATCCTGATTTGAATTCGCTGGTGCTGGTCGACCTGAAGGGACGCGAGGCGCAGTCGGTGGCGCGCGTGGGTGACCCTTTGGCGGGGCGTGGGGGGGATATCATCGTCACTGCGCGGCCGTTGGTTGGCGCGGATGGCGTTCAACTCGGCTCTGCGGTGATCGGCGTGTTGGCGGCGCCAGTCGCCGATATTTTGGCGGCCCTGCCCTTGGGGGATGGGGGGCGGGCGTGGCTGGCGCAGGATAATGGCCGGATATTGGCGGTCGTGCCCCAGGGGACCGCTGGCGGCGTGTTGGCATTGCCCCCCGGTCGGCGCGCGGCGCAATTGGTGCGGCAAATCGATCCCGATGGGGCGGGCGAGCGATTGGTGGCGGTGCGGCCGGTGGATGGTGATCCGTTGGTGGTTGCGGTCGGCATGTCGGTCGACACCATTCTTGCCTCATGGCGGCAGAATCTTGTGCTTTATGGGTTGGTTGTTCTTGCCCTGGCCGTGGTGGCGCTGATTTATGCTTGGCTGCTTCGGTATCAAAGTTATAGCACGGCGCTGGCCCGCGCTGAAAAGGAGCGTTTGGCCACTGCCGCCGCCGCGCATCAGCGGGGCATTCTCGATGCAACCGTCGATGGTTTGGTGACCATCGATGAGGGGTGCGGCCTTCAGGGGCTTAACCGGGCGGCGGAACGTATTTTTGGGTATCATGAATCCGAGGTGGTGGGCTGGCCGGTGGCGGTGCTCATTCCCGGGCTGAAGGGCGACAGTCTGCGCAATCGGGCGGGCGAGGTTCGGGAATATTTTGGGCTTCACCGCAGTGGCCGCGAAATCCCCATTGAGTTGGTGCTCACGGAATTGCCTGCGGACGCCAGCGGCGACCAGCATTTGGTGATTGGCACCGTGCGCGATCTGAGCGAGCGCCGGGCGGCAGCAGCGGCCTTGCGCGAGAGCCAGGAACGCAATGCCGCGATTCTGGCGGCTGCCGCAGAGGGCATTATCGCCATCGACCAGGGCGGCCGGATGGAGACGGTGAACGCCGCCGCCGGACGTATTTTTGGCTTCGAGGTCGCCGAAATGATTGGTCAGAACGTGACCATGCTGATGCCGCCGGCTACTCGGGGTGGTCATGGCGATGCGTTGGCCGGTTGCGCCCGCAGGCGCGATCTTGGTGGCCTTGCGCAGCGGCGCGAGGTGGTTGCCCGGCGGAAGGATGGCACCGAGTTTGCTCTGGAAATCGCCGTGAGCTTGTTGGATCGGCCGGACGGCCCGCTGTTTATCGCCGCCGTTGCCGATATCACCGAGCGCAAGGAGGCGCACGCCGCCCTCCGGTCCGCCAAGCTCGATGCCGAGGCCGCGAATCAGGCAAAAACCCAGTTCCTTGCCCATATGAGCCACGAGTTGCGGACGCCGCTTAACGCGATTATCGGGTTTTCCGATATGATGCGGCAAGAAATGATGGGGGCATTGTCGGCGGTTTATCTTGACTATGCCCGGAATATCAATGACAGCGGCCGACAGTTAATCGGCATTATCGATGATTTGCTCGATGTTTCCCGGCTGCAACTTGGCAAGTTTACCCTTTCGGATGGCGTTGTCGACTTGCACAGCGCGGTTGCTGGCGCTCTTGCCATGTTGCGTCCGCGCGCCGATGACAGCGGTATTGTGCTGACCGAGGGCGTTGCCGAGTCGCTGCCTAAGTTGCGCGGCGATGCGCGGGCGATCCGGCAGGTGTTGATCAATTTGGTCAGCAACGCGGTTAAGTTCACGCCGCGCGGTGGGTCGGTTCGGGTCAGCGCTGAGCGCTCGCTCGATGGCCGGCTCTTGCTCGCGGTGGTGGATACCGGGCGGGGGATTGCTCCCGATATGATCGATCATGTGCTCGATCCGTTCCATCATGCCGATGCTTTTAAAGCCAATAAGGGCCGGGGTATTGGTCTCGGTCTGCCGATTTGTCGCTGGTTGATGGAGCTTCATGGTGGCTCCTTGATTATTGAAAACACGTCTCCGGTTGGGACCACCGTGGTTGCCGGGTTTCCCAAGGAGCGAGTTTTGGTGGCCGACACCTTACACTGAGTGATTTAGGCCGGTGTCGCCATATGATGGCGAGGCGTACGGGCGTACGTGTCGCATTCCGACGCGCTGAAGCCATATCCGGTCCAGACGCGCTCCTCAAAGGTCACGCTTGGCTCTGCCACGGTGATCAGGTTGTAGCCATTGGGTTCGTCCCGCAGCCGGGTTGAGGTTGCGGTCGAGGCGTGAGCTGCCAGAATCGGGCGCGTGAGGTGGCGGTGATGGTCGGTGATTTTACCGGAAAACCCCCGATGGAAATGCCCTGCGAGCAAAAGATCAATGCCACATGTTTCAAGCGCCGGCAGCGCCTCGCGCGCTCTTCCAAGTAATATTTTGCCCGATGGTTTGTCAGGTGATGGTAAAAATGGGTGGTGAGTCACTAAAATTTTGAAGACGCGAGCCGGAACATCTCTAAATGCGGTGACGATGTGCTCTATTTGCCGGTGATTGATGCGGCCATGGGCGAAATTGAGGATTAGAGGCCGGGCGGTATTGATCCCCAGCACCGCGATTTCATCATCCTCGATGAAGGGGCTAAGATCGGGGGTAATATAGCGGCGATAGTTTCGGAACGGCATCGTGAAGCGGGCCAGGAGGTTATAGGCCGGAATATCGTGATTGCCGGGCACGACCAGCCAGGGCGCGGGCAGGCGGTCGAGGAAGGCGCGGGCGGCTCGAAAGTGCCGTTTCCGGGCGCGCTGGACCAAATCACCGCTGATGACCACAAGTGATGGTCTAACCATGGTAAGGTCAGAGATCAGCGCTTCCAGAACTTCGTGGTCGATGCGGCCAAAATGGAGGTCGGAGAGGTGAGCGATTGTTCTCATGGCACCAATACTGCCAGGGCTTTGGGCCGGATGCGATAAACCAACGGCGCTGCAAGCCGGAAGACCTCGCCGTCGATGGCAACTTTAAGCTTGCGGTGGGATTGGCTATTGACAGTGAGTTCTGTCATGATGAGGGACGCAAGTTCGGTGTTGCTTTGCCAGCCGCCAAGCGCCAGCCCGGCCATCAGTCGGACCAAGCCGAGGGGGGTTTGGTGCTTGGCAACGTAAACCGCGAGGTGGCCGGCATCGAGAGTCGGGCGGTTGAGGAAGGTGGCGGCGGGGTCGCGATAGGCGTTGTTGACCACTGCCAGCGCGGGGGTGCGGATCGGGCGCGGCCCCTCGCCAAGGTCGGCCACCACATCGATGAGGTTATAATACCGCAGCGCCTTAAGCACCGCAGAAGCCATCGCGGGCCATTTGCGCCAACCGGGTACGCCGCGCTGACGTTCTCGGGCTTTGACCAAGGTTGGATAAAGACCAATTAGGGTATTGTTGAGAAAAACGTGGCCGTTGACTTCGCCAACATCGATGATTCTGCGCGTTCCTTTTGTCAGCACCAACACCGCGGTTGCCAGATCGGTGGGAATGCCAAGGTCCCGGGCCAGGAGGTTGATGGTTCCCAACGGCAACAGCCCGAGCGCCTTGCCGGTGCCGAGCAGGTGGCCGGCTGCGGTGGCAAGAGTGCCGTCGCCGCCACCGATGATGACGGCTTCGGCGTCGGAGGCGACGGCGGCCCGAATTGCGGGGTCAATGGCAGCTCCGGGGGCGGCGGTGATGTGGGCTTCAACGCCGGCTGCGGCGAAGTGCTGGTGAAGCTTCGCGATGGTAGCCGCAGCGGGGATTCCCACCAAGGCGCCCGCGTTTTCGTTCAACACCACCGCGAGTTTCATGCGACGCACCACCTGACGTTTCGGAGCCTGTGCGGCGGCCATTTGCTCCCCCGCCCAAACAATAGCACTATAGCGGGGGGCGTGGCAAAAGGGTGCTCGCTGGCGGTGTTATCGGCCCCGGTTTTATTTTTGCGGCAAAATGGGGACGAGAGAGGCTTGAAACTCGGCGCGGACCGCCCTATGGTGCGGTCCGCGGTTAGATTGGGGCGTAGCCAAGCGGTAAGGCAGTGGATTTTGATTCCACCATTCCCAGGTTCGATCCCTGGCGCCCCAGCCAGCGTATCCTTCAGGGTCATGTAGGGTTATTCGGGTCACACTGCCATCGCCTTGATTATCCCTTGATCAGGGGCGAGCGGCCTTGCGCCGAGAGTTCCTTGGCGAGCTGCTTGGTTCCCGGCAGACGGCCGATTTGGTCGAGGGTTAGGGCGAGACGGCGGCGCCAGTTGGGATGTTCAGTCACGGTGCCGGGGAGGTTGGGTTGCTCGGGCTCTAGGAGCAGGTCTTCACTCTGCACCATCAACACCTGAGCCCGGCTGCGGGCGAGGAAGCCGTAAATCGCCGTTACCAGGTCGTGGTCGAGGGGGGCGAGGCGGCCGTGGCGGGGGTGCAAGCGGTCGGGCAGCACGCCGGCATGGGCCAGGGCTTCGAGCAGCCGCCACCGGTCGTGCTCGCGATTGCGTGTTTCGTCGTCGCGTATCGCGGCGGTGGGGTAGAGCCCGAGCCGGGTCCGCCACGCGATGTCGCGGCCTTGCCAGAAGCCAGCCAGCGTCGCGAGGTCGTGAGTGGTGGCCGTTACCAGGGCATTGACGGGGTAGGCTTCGGGCGGCTGGAAGGCGCCGTGATGGTCGCGTTCAAAGTAGAATACCCGGCAGGACAGGATGCCCGCGCGGGCCATGGCCGGGCGGAAACCATCGGGCACGGTGCCGAGATCCTCGCCGATGACGATGCAACGATTACGGTGAGACTCCAGCGCGATCAGCCGAACCAAATCCCGAAACGGATAGCTGAGATAGCCGCCGATGCCACCATTGGGGGGAATCCAGTAAAGGTGTTGGAGCGCCATAACGTGGTCGATGCGCAGCACGCCGGCGTGGCGCATGTTGGCGCGCAGAACCTCGATGAACGGTTGATAGGCGGTTTCCACCAACCCCACCGGCGAGAAGGGTGCAAGGCCCCAGTTTTGTCCCTGAAGGTTGAATTGGTCCGGCGGGCAACCGATGCGCGCGTTAACCGCGATTGCCACCGGATCGGCCCAGGCGGCAGCGCCGCCGGGGCTGATCGCCACCGCAAGATCGCGATAGAAACCAAAGGTGAGCCCGGCCGCCCGCGCCTTGGCGGCGGCCTCGGCCAGTTGGTCATCGGCCAGCCATTGCAGATATTGGAAGAAGGTTACGCGATCGGCATGATCGGCGGCAAAGGCCGCAACCTCCGGGCTGGCGGGATCGCGGAAGCCCGGCGGCCATTCTTGCCAGTTCCAGCGCGTGAAATCGCGGCCAAAGATATGCTCGTGCAGGGTCTCGAACAGTGCGAAGCGATAGAGCTGCCGTCCGCCTTCGGCTTGAAAAGCACGGAACGCCGCGACCCTGGTGCTTGGGGTGCCAGCGGCTGCCGGTCCCAGGTGGCGCGCCTGGAAACTGCGGAACAGCAGCTCCAGCACCGGGCGTTTGAGGGCGGCCACCGCTGGGTAATCCACGAGTTCCGAGGCGCGGGCTTTGGCAAGGGTGCGCTGAAATTCGGGGCCGCCGATCAGATCGCGGGCTTCGGGGCATTCGGCGAGGTCGGGCACCGCCACCGGGTCAATATAGAGAGCGTTGAGCAACCCCCGGTGCGAGGGCGAATAGGGGCTATAATGATGCGGATCGGCGCCAAAAAGGGCGTGTAGCGGGTTCAGCCCGACGGTGCCGGCACCCAGACCGGCCGCAAGTTCGCCAAGATCGGCGAGGTCGGAAAAATCGCCGATACCCCAATTGCCGGTGCTGCGGATGCCGTAAAGCTGCACGCCCACTCCCCAGGTGCGACCGCCGGGCACGATATCTTCCGGAGTAAGGCATTGTTCGGGCGCGATGATCAGGCTGAGCCGGACCTCTCGCCGGCCATGGCACACGGTAAGGGTGTGGTAGCCCAGGGGCAACCGCAACGGGATCGGCAGGGCGAGGCGGGCCAGGGCCACACCTGCCAGCTCGGTCTCGGCTTCCCGGGCGAGGCTGGCGGGCGGGGCATCGCCGTTATAAACGGCGCCCGATTCGAGGGTCACCGTCCAGGTGATCGGCAGATCTCGTTCAGAGTCGAAAATCGTGACCGGAAGCAGGATGGCTTCGTCCCCACCCACAACACGCACCGGGGGGGCGAGGCGTTGCCAGGGGGCGGCTTCCACGGTGCGGAGGCTTGCAGCGATTTCGGCGCTGGTGCCGCTGGCATGGCCGAGCGCGGCGATTAACGCCCGTTGGGCCTCCTCGCTAACGTCGGTGCGATTGCCCCAGATATCGAAAAAAAAAGGTTCGATACCAACCAGTTTGGCAAGGCGGCAGAGGTCGGTCACGCAAAAGCCCCCATAGATCCAAGGATGCCCGATGATAGGCCCCCATTTGACCGGCGAGGGAAAAATTTTGCTAATGGGACGGTTTGGCGGGACCGTTGATGGCGGATTGGGCCTTGGTTGCTTTCAGGCATTCCATCCGGGCGCGATAGTCCACCGTGGACTCGGCGATTTGGTGGGTGAGTTGCTCCAGCGTTCGGCTGGGCTCGATCGCCTGAGCCAAACGGAAGGAGAGCGTATGGAGTTGCTCCATATCGGCGCTGGCGGCGGCGGTTTCGGGTTTGCGCCGAATGCGTTCGATCAGCGTCAGCAACGCCTTGCAGGTTGTTTCGAGGTTGGGGTCGTGGTCGCGGGTGATCAAGCGCTTGACCATATCGTCCACGAGGGCGCCAACTTTGAGGGCATGAAGAAAGGCGATTCGGTCGGGGGGGTGGGTGAGCAGGCCCGGCTTGGCATATTCGAGCAGGAAGGCGATTTGGAAGGCGTCGCGCTGGGCTTTATGTTCGCTCAGCCAGCCGATGCCTTTGGCGAGCAGATCGCGGGCGGTGTTGGTGTCCCAGTGTCCGGAGACCTTCAATCGAAGGGTGTTGGGGGCCTCCAGCGTTGGAATCTCCGGGTCGTCGCGCGGGTTTTTGCGGCGGTCGGGGCCGATGTAGTCGGTTGAAACCACAAAGCGCTTGCGGGCTTCGATCAGGTGGTGAAGCTGATCCATTATTTGTTTTGGCGAAAAAGGTTTGACCAGCAAGGCGTCGGCCCCGGAGTTATCGACCTTTTGCAGCAGTGAGGCCGTTGGGTGCCAAGTCGTTGCAATGATGCAAACAAAGGGGTTCGGGTAGACGGGATCGCTACGGACCCAGTGGATAAACTTGAAGCCATCGATCTCGGGAGCATCGATATCGACAATGATAAGATCGGGGGTAAGAGAAACGATTTGTTCGGAGGAGCCTTTCAGGCTTTGAAAGGGGTGGGTTTTGCGGACGCCCATGTGGCCCAACGCATCACGCATCCAGCGAATCGCGCTGGCGCCGGGCTCTATCACAACTGCGTCGATCAGGCCGTAGGTATTTTCCGTCATGGCGGTTGTTAGCGGACCCTTGTTGTTTCTCGGGCTGGCAGCCTATCGGGTTTGCTCCGGCAGCGCCAGGAAGCCTTCGGCCAGGGAGCTTTCGGGAACACGATCTTCGGGTGTCATTGTGTCCAAACCTTCACACATCGATATCTTGCACAAATTTGGCGTTTTCCTGAATAAACCGGAAGCGCAGCTCGGGTTTGCGGCCCATTAACTTTTCCACCAAGTTGCTGGTGGCTTCGGCGTCTTCCCGGTCTTCGGGATCGCGGGAGTTGGGAACGGTCACGCGCAAGAGTTGGCGTTTGCCGGGGGCCATGGTGGTTTCTTTGAGTTGGGCCGGCATCATTTCGCCAAGACCTTTAAAGCGGCTGATATCGACCTTTCCTTTGCCGCCAAAGCCTTTTTTCAGCAATTGGTCTTTGTGGGCGTCGTCGCGGGCATAAACGCTTTTGCCTCCGGCCGCGAGGCGGTAAAGCGGCGGCAGGGCGAGGTAAAGGTGCCCCGCCTCGATGAGCGCCGGCATTTCCCGAAAGAAAAAGGTCATAAGCAGGGAGGCGATGTGGGCGCCGTCGACGTCGGCATCGGTCATGATGACGATCTTTTCGTAGCGCAGCTTGTCGGAGGAAAACTCCTTGCCGGTGCCGCATCCGAGCGCCAGGATAAGATCGTTGATTTCCTGGTTGGCGCGCAGCTTATCGAGGCTGGCCGAGGCGACGTTGAGGATTTTACCGCGCAGGGGCAATATCGCCTGAGTCTCGCGGTTTCGGGCCTGTTTGGCCGAGCCGCCCGCCGAGTCGCCCTCGACCAGAAACAACTCGGTCCCCTCGGAGGAGGTGCGGGAGCAATCGGCGAGCTTGCCCGGTAGGCGCAGCTTGCGGGTGGCGGTCTTGCGGGCCTGATCTTTGGCGGCACGCTTGCGGGCGCGCTCCTCGGCCTTTTCGATCAGGCGTTCGAGGAGGGCGTTGCTGCTGGCGCGGTCGGTGGTAAGCCACTGATCAAACCGATCCTTGACCGCTTGTTCAACCAACCGGGTTGCCTCGGGCGAGGAGAGCTTCTCCTTGGTTTGGCCCTGAAACGAGGGCTCGCGGATGAACACCGAGAGCAGTATCGCGGCGTCGCCCATTACGTCGTCGGCGGTGATCTGGGAGGCTTTGGTGTTTTTGACTCGTTCGCCATAATCTTTTAGCGCGCGGGTGAGGGCGCTCCGCAACCCCTGCTCGTGGCTGCCGCCCTGGGGGGTGGGGATGGTGTTGCAATAGGAGTGGGTGAAGCCGTCGTCATCCTCGGGCCAGCCGATTGCCCACTCGACGCGGCCGGCATCGGCGGCAAACAGCGCCTCGCCCGAGAATGGCGCCGGCGTCACGGTCTTGCGGGTTTTGAGGGCGGCGGTGAGGTAATCCAGGAGGCCGTTGGGAAAATGCAGGCTTTCGCTCGCCGGAACCGACCCGTCGGAGCCGAGCAGGTCGGCGTCGCAACTCCAGCGGATTTCGACCCCCCGGAAGAGGTAAGCCTTGGAGCGGGCGAGGCGGTAAAGCCGAGACGGGATGAACCGCGCCTCGGTGCCAAAAATCTCAGGGTCGGGGTGAAAGCGAATGGTCGTTCCACGCCGGTTGGGCGTCCCGCCGCGATGGAGTATCGGCCCCTGCGGCTTGCCCCGGCTGTACTCCTGAACATAAAGCTGACGGTCGCGTGCGACTTCGACCACCAAGCTATCGGAAAGAGCGTTGACCACGCTGAGACCAACACCGTGTAACCCGCCCGAGGTGGCATAAACCTTGCCGCTGAACTTGCCTCCGGAATGGAGGGTGGTCAAAATAACCTCAAGCGCCGATATCCCGGGATATTTCGGGTGTTCGTCCACCGGAATGCCGCGGCCGTTGTCGCGCACGGTGACGGTGCCGTCGTTGCCGAGGTCGAGATCGATCCGGTTGGCGTGGCCGGCGACCGCCTCATCCATGGCGTTATCGAGGATTTCGGCCACCAGATGGTGGAGCGCCCGCTCATCGGTGCCGCCGATATACATGCCGGGGCGTCGGCGCACCGGTTCCAGCCCTTCCAACACCTCGATGTCGTGGGCGGAATAGGCTTCGGCGGGGGCGGCGGCGGGGGGGCGGAACAGGTCGGTCATGGCCGGCATTATGGCGGTGGGCGCTGCCGGGTGCAAGCTGCGGGGCTGTCGCCGTCAAATGGCATGGCTGAGCCCGATGCCGGCTTCTTATCTCTAACAAAACGCCGCCGCCCTGGGAGAGCCGTTATCGGGGCGGAACAAGATGGCGTGACAGCGGAGGAAATCATGCTCACGTTGCAAGACTGCGTTGACCTTGCCTGCACAGAAGCCGGTATCAACCGCGATGAAATTGAGGCTTTGGCCGAACATGAGAATATCCCCTTTATCGTGGCCGTTGAAAAAGGCGCATGGATGATGGACCAACCTTGGGGGCCGCCTGCGCTCAGGCAGGTTATCCAGGATGATGTCGCGATTGCTGCCGGCCATGGTTCTTGGAAACATGCGGATGAGCTGTCGGCTCTTTATCGCGATGCCTGTCGTGATTTGCCGGCGGGGGTCGAGCGGCGCCATTATCCTCGGCATTGATCAGCGGGCGTTGGTCATTGGCTGTGCTTTTTCGCGGACACGCCCGCGGAAAACGCGCTGGGGCTTGTTTTTGTCTGGTTAACGTTGGCTGTTTTGGCCGCTATATAAGAGTCGCGGCGCCGATCACGGCGGCGCGGCGGTTGTGTGGCCGGAGGGTGATTATGGCGACGGGTAAGTGGCTGGTACTGGGAAACGCGCTGGTAGGCGGCGCGGTGTTGGCGGCGGTGGGGTTGGCAACGGTCGGGCTGGTTGGAACGGCGCGCGCCAATCAGGGTGAGCCGACTATAATCGGGTCGCTTCAAACGTACACCACGGTTCACGAGGACACGTTGCTCGACGTTGCCCGCAGGTACGATCTTGGCTTCGTCGAGTTGGTGGCGGCCAATCCGGGGCTCGATCCCTGGTTGCCGGGGGAGGGCGTGACCTTGTTGATTCCGACGGCGCACCTGCTGCCGGACGGGATTCGTCAGGGCATTGTCGTCAATCTGACCGAAATGCGGATGTACTATTACCGTCACGCCGGTCAACCGCCCGAGACCCACCCGGTGGGCATCGGTTCGGAGGGGAATAACACCCCGGTTTCCACCACCCATGTCACCCATAAGATGGCGAACCCGGTGTGGGTGCCCCCGGCCTCGATCCGCAAGGAAAAGCCCGAGCTGCCGGCGGTGGTGGCGGCGGGGCCGGATAATCCGATGGGGCTGTTCGCGCTCTATCTCGGCTTTCCCGGTGGCAATTGGCGGATTCACGGCACCAATGAGCCCTATGCGGTCGGGCGCCGGGTCACCCATGGCTGTATGCGTCTTTATCCCGAAGATATTGAAGACTTGTTTCACAAGGTCGATTCGGGAACGTCGGTCACGATCATCGATCAGCCGGTTAAGGTTGGTTGGGTGAATGGCGAGCTTTATCTGGAGGTTCATCCGACCAAGCAACAGGCCGACGAACTCGAAGAGACCCACCACATGACCGAAGTTGAAGCGACTGAGGCGCTTCCGTTGGCGAGGAAGGCCGCAGGCGACGCCATTTCGCGCCTCGATGAGCCGACCGTGCTGCGGGCGGCAAGAGAACGGCGCGGATACCCGATCAGAATCACCCAGTAGGCCACTGGGACCGCATTTCCCAGGGGGGCCGCCGGCTCTCTCTGGGGAAGGGCGTGCTGCCCGTGCGGGTTTGGCATCGCGGGTTTGGAAGAGTGCCCCGGCAGGAATCGGGACCGGCGCTCAGCAGGGCCGGGAGACTCTTAACGTGTTGGAAAAGTTGGGTCGGCGATAAACACCGGCAGCGGGATATCATCAACCGCCGCAATCACTGCATCCTGCGCGCCGCATCCCGCGAATTGCTCTGGCTGTGGCTGGTGCTGTGTCTTGGTTGCGTGTGGACCCTCGGTTAACTCGGGTCTTGGTCACGGAAGAACGGCGGGGATACCCGGTCCCGACCCCCTCGCAAGGGCGAGCGAAGCCGGGCATCCCCAAAGCCGGTCTCTTACTTGCGCATATGCTTGTTGTAGAGACGCTCCACCTTGTCGGCAGCAGCCTGGGCAGCGGCAGCAGCCTGCTGAGCGGCGGCCGAAGCCTGCTGAGCGGTGCTCAGAGCGGCGGCCGCGTCGGCGCGGGCCTTCTCGTCAACGGTATTGCAAGCGACAGCGCCGAGGCTGACGCCAGCGAGCAGAGCAACGGTAGCGAACGACTTCACAAACTTGTTCATAGTTTTCACGCCTCCAAGATGCAGCGGCACTGACGGCTCTAACAGAGACTGTACCACTGCGGGTTAAAAGAATTGACCTGCCGCAACCATCGGCAATCGCACAACGCCGGGCCCGAGATGGTGCCGGCAAGCCTCTGAGGAAATCCTCTGCCGCCATCACCCTGCACCAACCCCCGGATCGCGTGATGTTTAAACGAAACCGGGCGCGTTCGGGAAGCCCCTTGTGCGCTGCGACGGAGTATACAGGCGCGATGATCGATTTGGCGAGCATTCCGTCACTGGTTTTTAGGTGGTATTGGCGGAAAAACGCTGAATTTTTGGGCGCATGGCGGCTCTCAATTGCCTGAAAGGCGTCGAAATTCGGCGCTATCGCTTGGTGTTGGGCTACTTTGTGACATCTTTGCGCCAGTCCTGAGTTTTATCCCCAGCCCTGCGCTCCGGTATCGTCGGCCCCGCCCAAACTCTTAGCGTTGGTCCAGTTTCATCTCAATGCGGCGGTTGCGGGCAAGGGCGTCTTCGCCGGTGCCAGGGTCAAGGGGCTGGAATTCGCCAAAGCCGGTGGCAGCCAGTCGTTCCGATGGAATTCCCCGTTCTATCAAGAACTTAACCACAGAAATCGCGCGGGCGGTAGAGAGTTCCCAGTTCGAAGGAAACTGAGACGTGGCGATTCGACGCGGATCGGTATGGCCGTCAACCCGGAGAATCCAGTTCACATCGGGGGGAATCGTTTGGGCAATATCCAGTAACGTGCGAGCCAACTGGTCCAATTGAGTTTTTCCCGCCTCTTGAAGTGTTGCCGAGCCGGTGGGGAACAAAACTTCGGATTGGAAAACGAATCGGTCGCCAACGATTCGAATGTCGGGCCGGGCCCCGATGGCCTCGCGCAGACGCCCGAAGAATTCCGAGCGGTAGCGGGCCAGTTCCTCGACTTTGCTGGTGAGGGCGGCGTTTAACCGGCCTGTGAGGTCGGTGATTTGGAGCTTCTGGTCGCCTTCGCGGGTTTCGGCGGCGCTTAGGGCGCTTGCGAGTCGCGCAAGGTCGGCGCGCACGGCGGCGATTTCCGTCGCGAGTTGTTCGATGGTTTTGGTGCTCTCGGTGCTCCGTTGCCGCTCCCCCGCGAGGTCACCCCGGGCCGACTCGAGAGTGGCTTCCAGTTCCCGGATATGGGTCTCCCGGGTGACGATATCCCGCTGGGCGAGCGCGGTGCGTTCTGTTTCGCTAACGACGCGGGCCTCTAGCGCTTTGGATTGGTCGCGAAGCGTTCCCAGTTCCTCCATCAGCAGCCTGCGCTGTTCGGCAGAAAGCTTGAGTGCCTCGGTTTGGCGGGCGTTGTCGACGGCGGCAGCTTGAACTTGCGCGGTTAGCCCCTGAGACTTGCCTTCCAGGTCGCGGGTCAGCAGGGTCAGCGCCGCGGCCTCGGCTTCGAGGCGGGTTCTGGTCTCGGTGAGGGCTTTGATATCGGCCTGGAGCCCTGCGATCTCGCGCAGGTGCAGGGTGATTTTCTCGCGGTCGGCCTCGATGGTCTTGTAGGCGCTCTCAAGATCGCGAGAAACCCGGCTGGCATCGGCGCTGGAGGCGTCGGCGCGCTGGGTGAGTGTGGCGGCCTTGGCCAGCAGTTGCTCGCGCTCCCCTCGCAACGAGGCGAGTTCGGCCGCCAGCTTTTCCCGCGCCGTCAGATGGTCGCGAATCTGGTCCGAAAGGCGGGTGATGGTTTGCGCGCGCTCGGCGCCGGTGCGCTTTTCCACCCCTAGCAGATCGCTGAGTTCGATAATTTTCTGATTGAGCCGGACCAGGGCTTGATCCCGCCCGGCAAGGGTGTGGGCAAGATAAAATTGCGCCACCACGAAAATCATCAAAACAAAGATAATGACCATAATGAGTGATGACAGGGCATCGACCCAACCAGGCCAAATGTTCAACTCGTGTCGCGCCGAGCGGCGGCCCTTGCCGTACATAAATCGGTCCTCCCGGCGCGATCAGCGCGAATCCCCGGTCTCGCCAAGTGCGGCGATGGTTCGGGCGATTAGTTTAATGTCGCTGCGCAGTTCTTGCACCGTTTTGTCACGGCCGCTGGTGGATTCCTGGACCAGTCGGGCGAGGTGAACGTCGATGTTGCGAATGTGCTGCCGCGAGCCGTCATCCATGCCAAAATTGCCGCCGCCTTCCGATAGCCGCGCCAGCAGGGGCTTGAAGCCGACCATATTCTCGGCCAGCGAGAGCAGCAGTGCTTGTTCGGCGCGCATTTGGTCGGTAAGCGTGCTCAACCGATCGGCTAGCGCCGCGAGATTGGAGTTGGTGGAGCGGCGGCCCTCTTCATAGTGGCCCATGGTGCGCTGGAGCGCGTCGATGTTTTCGGCCGTTTGCTCCAGCAGCGCTTCAAGGTAGGCCGGCACCGACTGCTCGCTGTCGCCGAGCCCGACTCCGGCGGAAAGCCGGGTCGCTCCGGCGAGCCAGTCTTCCACCTCTTGGAAAAACCGGTTTTGGGCTTGGCTGGCCTGGAGTTCGAGGAAGCCCAGGACCAGCGAGCCGGCGAGGCCGAACAGCGAGGCGCTAAATGCGGTGCCCATGCCCGAAAGCGGCGCCGCGAGCCCGGTTTGCAGGTTGCCGAACATAGTGCCGAGGTCGTTGCCCTCGACCGAAAGCGTGGAAATAACCCCAGCCACCGATTGGATGGTGTTCAGCAAGCCCCAGAAGGTTCCGAGCAGGCCGAGAAAGATCAGCAGATTGATCAGGTAGCGCGACAATTCCCGCGACTCGTCGAGTCGGGCGCCAATGCCATCCAGCACCGAGCGCATCGATTGGGCCGAAAGCCGGATGTGGTCGGGCGAGCGGTCGGCCAGCATATTTGCCAGCGGAGAGAGCAGGACCGGTTCGGGCGAACGCATCGTCGTCCCCGGCTTGGCCTTGCGGAATTCGTCGAGCCAGCGAACCTCGCGAAACAGCCGCGTGACTTGCCGGAAAATGTAGAGGATGCCAAAGGCTAACACCCCCAAAATCAGGCCATTGAGCGGCCCGTTGACCGCGAATGCGTTGGCCAGCGCCGGAAACAGCAAAAAGGCCACGCCGCAGACGGCGATCAGGAACAAAAACATCCGATTGAGGTAGCGTTGCGGCCGCGACATGACAGGGGTTCCGGAGGCTGGGGTGGCTAGCGAACGGGGATAAGGTCGACGCGATCATTGGGTGGGGCTGGGGCGTTGAGACCAAGCGCCAAAATGTCGACCCGCAGGCTGACAATACCCTCGCCGGCCAGAGCTTCGCGCACCTTGAGGGCACGCTGCAAGGACAAGCGGCGGGCGGGCACCGGGTTTTCCGGGTCGCCGCTGGCATAGGCCGCGATTTTCAGCCGTAACAGCGGCTCTCGGCCCATGCTCTCGGCCACCTCATGAAGGAGCGCCGTTGCCGCGGCCGGCAGCTCTCGGGCGCCCGGTTCGAACAGGAGCCGGTAACCACCCCCGACTCCGGCTTCGGCGCTGGCGCTGGCGGGCGCTGCGCTCTCTTGTGTCGTCGCCGCGCTTTCGGGGGTGGCCGTTGGCGCCTCGGTTATTGAGGGCGGCGGGGATGTCGGCCGGGGGATTGGTTTGGCGAGGGCGGCGGGAACATTGGGCTCCAGCACCGGCATTGCGCTCAGCACCAGCGGCTCGGGGCGCGGCAGCGGCGTCATGCGGGTAAGCGGTCCTGGCGCCGCGGGCGCGGCAAGCGGCCTCAAGCTGGGCGGCTCGGGGACTGGTAGCGGCTTTGCCACCTGGGCGTTGAACTCGGGGGAGGACGGCGGCGACTGGGGCGTCACCATCGGTGCCGGAGCCGGCTGGGGCAGCCCGGAGGGGGGCATATCTTCGGCGCAACCGGTCAGCACGAGGCAGGCGAGCGCCACGCTCCACGCGGTTCTTCTGGAGGTTAAGCCCGGGGGCGGAGCCACTATCATGAATGTCCTCAGCGCGGAAATGCCGGGAGCGGCTTTTTTCCACTCCCGGTCATACCTCAGTCGCCGTCTCGGGACAATCTATCGCTGAAGGCTATCGTTGAGGGCTTCCGCTGGGGGCTTCCGTTGCCTTTTTCGGGTTGGCCGCGACCAGCAATTTAGAGAGCGGCCGGTGCAGATGGGAGTTGGCGGCCAGCAAATCCGGACCATAGAGCGGGTTGCGTCCCCCGGCGATTTCGGTGACAAAGCCCCCGGCCTCGGAAACGAGAAGAATGCCGGCCGCAATGTCCCACGGGCTCAGCCCACTTTCCCAAAACCCTTCATAGCGGCCGGCGGCAACATAGGCGAGGTCGAGCGCGGCGGAACCGAATCGGCGGATGCCCGCAACTTCGGCCATCACCGCTGTTTGTTGCCGAAGAAAGGCTGGGTGATCACCCCGGCCCTTAAAGGGAATGCCGGTTGCCACCAGCGAGTCGTCGAGCCGGCGTCGCTCAGAAACGCGCAGCCGTTGGGCGTTGAGAAAGCAGCCCTGGCCCTTTTCGGCCCAGAACATCTCGTTGCGCACCGGCTCGTAAACCACGGCGGAGACGATTTCCCCCTCCCGCTCCAACGCGATTGAAATCGCCCAGTGAGGCAGGCCGTGGAGAAAGTTGGTGGTGCCGTCGAGCGGGTCGACGATCCAGCGGCTCCCCTTGTCGCGGCCCTCCGAGAAGCCGGATTCCTCCATAAGGAAGCCAAATTCGGGCCGGGCCTTTTGAAGCTCGCCCTTAATCGCGTTTTCAGCCTTGAGGTCGGCGGTGGAAACGAAATCCGCCGGCCCCTTGCGTGAAACCTGAAGCTGTTCGACTTCGCCGAAGTCACGGATCAACAGTCGTCCGGCCTTTTCGGCAGCGCGGACCATGACATTGATGGTAGCGGAACGGGGAGCCATATGAGTGTGTTTAGTCCTTGGCTCGTTCTAGATAAGTACCCTCGGCCGTGTCGACGACGATGCGGGTGCCGGCCTCGATGTGCGGCGGCACCATGACGCGAACGCCGTTTTCCAGCTTGGCCGGCTTATAGGAGGACGAGGCGGTTTGCCCCTTCACCACCGGGTCGGCCTCGATAATCGCAAGAGTTACAGTTTGGGGAATTTCGACCCCGAGCGGTGAGCCCTCGTGGCTCTGCACCGTGACCTTCATGCCCTCCTGCAAAAAAACCGCAGGATCGCCAATGACTTCGCGCTTGATGACGATCTGTTCAAAGGTGTGGTCGTCCATGAAGGTGTAGTCATCGCCCTCGTTAAAGAGGAACTGCATCTCGTGATCATCGAGACGCGCGCGCTCGACCGATTCTTGCGTCCGGAAACGCTCAATGGTCTTGGTCCCGCTGCGAACGTCCTTCATCTCGATTTGGATGAAGGCACCTCCCTTGCCGGGCTGCACGATCTGAGTTTTTGCGACCACCCACAGCTTGCCATTGTGTTCCATAATGTGGCCGGGGCGCATCGTGTTAGCGTTCACCTTCATGACGGATACCGTGTTCTTCCTGAGCCCCAGTTCAAGCCGGGGGTCGAGCCGGGGTTCGAATCGGGAGTAGTGTTGGGGGTCGAGTCGGCCTCGACCCTAGCAGCTTGCCGCGGCAGAGGCAATGACGCGCTGGCTGGATGAGATTTGCGGTTCAGCGCAAGCCCTTTTCGTTGAGAAAGGCGGTATAGCGCGAGTCCGTGCCCTGGATATGATTGATCAACCAGCTTTTAAGGAAGGACATCACTTCCATGCTCAGCATGGCGGTGGCGCCACCATGGTATTTCCGCTGAATGTCAATGACCTGCTTTGTCAGAACGTCGTGCTCTTTTTTGTGCGCCGCAAAATCAGGATAGTTGAATTTCTTGAGGTTGTGTTCCTCATGCGAAAAATGAGTTTTTGTGTAGTCGACGAGTTCATCCAGCACGCTGCCGAGCGCTTGGCGGCCCCGACCGGCCTGAACCGCGTCGAAGAGGTCGTTGATGAGGACGATCAGTTTTTTATGCTCGTCGTCAAACTGGGTGACGCCGACGCTCATGCTCTCCG
The DNA here is from genome assembly GCA_903931735.1 of uncultured Rhodospirillales bacterium. Classification (GTDB taxonomy): domain Bacteria; phylum Pseudomonadota; class Alphaproteobacteria; order Azospirillales; family Azospirillaceae; genus BOG-933. The sequence goes on along the minus strand of CAIZDL010000192.1, from coordinate 60,286 downwards.
TCCATTCCATCAGGGACATTGATTTGCTCCTCAATCCTATGTTTTTGGCCTGCTGTAGTTAGACCCGGCGCCGACAGAATTCAACCTCGCTGCGCCTCTAATCGATCAGAGCAGGTGTTGGCCGCCGGTAACGAATATTTCCGAGCCGGTAATGTAGGACATTTCGGGGGTGCAGAGGCGAAACACGATCGCCGCAACGTCTTCGGGCGAGCCCAGCCGGTTGAGCGGAATTCGGGGCAAGAGCACCTCAGTTTCGGGGGAAAGCATGGTGGTTTCGATCTCGCCCGGCGCCACCGCGTTGACCCGAACCCCCAGTTGGGCGAACTCCACCGCCATTTCCCGGGTCAGGCACGAGAGTGCCGCCTTTGAGGTGCTATAGGCCGACCCGGCGAACGGGTGTACCGAATGACCGGCGATCGAGGTGATATTAACAATCGCCCCTTTGGCTTTGGCAAGGGCGGCGGCAAACCCCCGGGCCAGCACCAGCGGGGCAAACAAGTTCAGCTCATAAACCGTGCGCCAGCCGGCAATGTCGCCGTTGAGGCAGCCGAGGCGCTCCTTGAACGGTGTTTTGGGCGAGACTCCGGCGTTGTTGACCAGGGCCGCGAGGGGTTGCCCATTCAGCACATGATTGGCGGCGGTGATGAAGGCGGCCCGGCTCTCTTCGCAGCCAAGGTCGGCCACAATGTGATGGGTCCAGTTGGGGTCGCGCCGGCAGTGATCGGGGACCTCCTCCCGCGAGCAGGTAATCACCCGCCAGCCCTTGTCGCTGAAGCGTTTGACGGTCGCGTGACCGATACCCCGGCTGGCGCCGGATAAAACGACGGTGGGTCGATGAGGCATGACACTTCGGGCCTTAGGTGCCGCCGACTGGTATCACAACGGCCCCTTTAATGCGATATGGCGCGCGATATGGGGGGCCATTAGCAGGTCGACTTGGACCAGATGGTTGGCTAGCCAATCGGAGAGGAAGCCAGCAAGTTCGATTCGTGCGAGCGCCGGGTCGCCCTCCTCTATGAGGACGGTTTTGAAAAAGCGCGCCTGCTCGCGCAGTTTAATGTGAGCGCGGCGATGGCTTTCAAAGTCTGGATAATTGATTTTCACCATCACTTCTTCTTCGTGGCGGAAGTGATCTGTGACAAACAGCAGCAGTCGGTCGATGAGTTCGGTGCCGTCACGCGCGGTTACCAGCGCACCGTCCGGCTCGGTTGTGTGGTTGAGCATGGCGAGCAAGGTTTCATGCTCAGCGTCGATGACCTCGATCCACAGCTTCAGGCTATCATTCCATGTCAAACCGGGCATAGAGACTCCAAAAAATTTCGCATTTGCTGCCGATCGTGGAAAGAAAATTTTGGGGGAGAGTGATTACTTTTCAGGGTACGGCACCGTCATATCGCGCCGTAAAATGCTCAAACCTTGTTATTGTCGAGCGGATTATCGTTATCCGTCTGTTGTTAGCTAAAAGTTAACCTAAAGGAGTGGGGCGCGGTCGTCAATAGGATCAGGGGCGCGGCTCACGATCCGGGTGGGGGCGCCGGTCACCCATTTTGGGCGAGCACGCTTCCGCAGAGATAGAGCGAGCCGCAGATCAATATCCGGTGAGGGCGGCTGTTGGTGGTTAGCATTTTGAGGGCGGCTTCGGGGCTGTCGACCGGGTGTGCGCAGTTAAAACCGGCGGCGCTGGCGGCGCTGGCGGCCTCATGTGCGGTAAGGGCCGCCGCCTCTCCCGGAATTGGCACCGCGAGCAGGTGTTCGGCGTAGCGGGCGAGGGGGGCCAAAAAGTCTCCGGCCGCCTTGGTGCCAAGCATTCCAAACACGATCGCGAGCGGCAATCCGGCCGGCTCGGTGGCCCATGTTGCGGCCTGGGTGGCGAGCACCTCGCCTGCCGAATCGTTGTGCCCTCCATCGAGCCACAGCTCCCAGCCGGGCGGCAGGCATTGGGAGAGCGGGCCGTGGGTGAGGCGTTGGAGGCGCCCCGGCCAGTTTACCGTGGCTAAACCTTGTAAAACCGCTTCATTGGTAACGGGCAAAGATTTGGCCAGTGCGTCGAGGCAGGCGAGCGCCGTTCCGGCGTTAATCATTTGGTGGCCGCCCAGCAGCGCCGGCGCTGGCAGATCAAGCGCGCGTGCCCGGCCATCGAATCGGAACCCGCCGTTTTTCAGCCGCTTTACGCCCCAAGGCACCAGCGGCGCGCCAATTTTGGTCGCGTGGCGCAAAAGCGTGTGCGCGGCCTCGGCTGCCGGCTGGGGGGCCAGCACCACCGGTACGCCGGGCTTCATGATTCCGGCCTTTTCCCCCGCGATGGCGGTGAGCGTATCGCCGAGGTAGGATAAGTGATCATAGGAAATTCGGGTGATTGCGGTCACCGCCGGCCGCTCGACCACGTTGGTGGCATCGAGCCGGCCGCCCAGCCCGGTTTCCAGCAACACCACGTCGGCTGGCTCGCGGGCAAAGGCGAGCAGGGCGGCGGCGGTGGTGATCTCGAAATAGGTGATCGGCTCGCCGTTATTGGCACCCTCGCACTCTTCCAGGAGCGCCGTTAGTTGATCGTCGGAAATCAGGGTGCCGGCCAGCCGAATGCGCTCATGAAAGCGCACCAGATGAGGCGAGGTGTAAACATGGACCCGATACCCTGCCGCCTCTAGAAAGGCGCGCAGAAAGGCCAGGGTTGAGCCCTTGCCATTGGTCCCAGCCACATGAACAACCGGAGGCAGCCGGCGCTCGGGGTGTCCGAGCGCCGCCAGTAGCCGTACGGTTCGGCCAAGCGAAAGATCAATGATTTTAGGATGGAGATGCCGAAGCCGCTCCAGTACCGGGTCGGCGCGGTCAGGAAGCAGGGCGTTCTCCCACATCGCCGTGATCGGCAGCCTTCTCGCCCTCTTTGCCCTTTTTGGCATCGGCCTCGAAGCCGAGTTTCGGCACCTCGGTTTGCTCGAGGCCGCCCAAAATCACCACCTCGCCCGAGGGGCCGGGATGGCGGAGCAGGTGAAGGATGCGGGTCAGGGTGTCGCGCAGATCCTTGCGATGCACGACCATATCGACCATGCCGTGATCGAGCAGATATTCCGAGCGCTGGAAGCCCTCGGGCAGGGTTTCGCGGATGGTGTCCTCAATGACCCGGGCGCCAGCAAAGCCGATTTGCGCACCCTTTTCCGCGATCTGGATATCGCCGAGCATCGCGAACGACGCGGTGACGCCGCCGGTGGTGGGGTCGGTCAGCACCACGATATAGGGCAGGCCGGCTTCTTTCACCATCTCGACCGCGATCACAGTGCGCGGCATCTGCATCAGCGAGAGAATGCCCTCTTGCATCCGTGCGCCGCCCGAGGCCGGGATCACGATCAACGGTGCTTCTTGGAGCACGGCCAGCTTGGCGGCCGAGAGCAGGCCTTCGCCCACCGCAATGCCCATCGAGCCGCCCATGAAGCGGAAATCGAAGGCCGCGATCACCACGTCCATTCCGCCCATTTTACCGAAGGCGACGACAATCGCATCGTTCCGCGCCGCTTTGGCCTGGGCCTCCTTGAGGCGGTCGGTGTAGCGCTTGGTATCGCGGAATTTCAGCGGGTCCACCGGTGTTTTCGGCAGGTCGACCAACTGGTAATCGCCGTTGTCAAACAACATGCTAAGCCGTTTGGCCGGATCGATTCGCATGTGGTGGCCGCAGTGGCGGCAGACATGCAGATCATCCTCCATCTCGCGATGAAAAATCATCGCTTCGCAGCTCGGGCACTTGTGCCAAAGGTTCTCCGGCACCTCGCGCGGCGCGACCAGAGCACGGATCTTAGGGCGAACGTAATTGCTGAGCCAGTTCATAGGGCGGCCTCGGGGGTGGAGAGGGTGTCGTCGATTAACTTGGCGATGTCTTTGATGTCTTTTATGACCCGCGGCAGATCGATTGGAAGGGTCAATTTGGCTTCATGGACGATGTGATTACGATCCCGGTACAGCTCTCGGACTGTGGCATAAATTTTGTCATGGCCCGGCAGTAAAAATTTAACCATAAATAGGATGTCTATTTTATTGCCGCCGACATAGTCCCACGCGCCTTGATCGGCTCCCCTAGTGGTCGTCCGGCATGTGCCAACGAGTTGTCGAAAGCGTTTCTTGATAAGATCTTCACACTGGGCAAATGCTAGGCAAAAATATGCGTGGCTGTTAATCTCTTCGTATTCCTTGAGCATTTTATAGTATTCTAGGCGGTTTTCGTTAGAAATGCCTTGTGGTATTGAGAGTGCGGATAAATTAGTATTGATCACCTTATAGGCGCCATGAATGCTATCAAGGTCATCCATGGTTGCCCCCCACCAAACCGTAAAGCTGCTCACGATCAAAGCGGACTCCGGAAAGAAGCCGGGGGTCTAGAGGTCGCAAGAGACTCGACGGGTCCTGTAATGAAGGCGAAGGCCAGTCGCTCCGGTAAAGGTGCCATCCAGTCTCCGATGTGGGAAAGTCAACTTCCACCAGCTTATGAGGACGATGCTGGTTTCCGAACACCATCACCCGGCCAAGCACGCCAATAATCCAGCATGCCTCCGGCGTAAATACCGCCACCTGTTCCCCGTGCCGGCGCACCACCAATTCCGGCACCGGCTGCGGCGGAACGCCGACATGGCGCATGGGGCCTTCGTCGGTCATATAGTCGCGGATTTTGGTCTCGTAGCCTTCGCCATCGGGCAGCCACGAGATGATGTCGGCGTAGAGCTTGTGCAGCCGTTGCCGCCAGTCTTCCAACTGGGCAAAGACTTCCTCCCGAGTCGGCGGGTGATATTCGAGATCGTCGTCGTCGGTGTCGCGAATATGGGCCATGATTGTGCCTCCTATCGTCGCGCGCCGTGCACGGCGTCCGCGAGTTCGCGGACGAACTCCAGCACGCTTTCCACCAATCCGGCCGGTGCATGGCCTCGGTCATCCAACCCATTTGCGATGCGGCTGACAATCGCGGACCCAACCACGGCGGCGTCGGCAACCGTGGCTACGGCGGCGGCGCGGTCGGGGCTGGTGATGCCGAATCCGACCGCCACCGGCAGGCTGGTGTGCCGGCGCAACCGGGTCACGGCGTCGCTGATCGCTTGATCGCTGGCGGCGGCGGTGCCGGTTATCCCCGTGATGGAAACGTAATACACGAAACCCGACGTATGGCGAAGCACCGCCGGCAGCCGGGCATCGTCGGTGGTGGGGGTGGCAAGGCGGATAAAGCTGATTCCGGCGGCGAGGGCGGGCAGGCACAGCTCTTGGTCTTCTTCGGGCGGGAGATCGACCACGATCAGGCCATCGACTCCGGCGGTTTTGGCGTCGACAAGGAAGCGTGCTACGCCGTACCGGTAGATCGGGTTGAAGTATCCCATTAAAATCAAGGGCGTGTCGGCATCCCCTGCGCGAAACTCCCGCACCAGCGCCAGGGTGCCGGCCAGCGTCATGCCGGCAGCCAGCGCCCTGAGCGAGGCCGCCTGAATAGCGGGGCCATCGGCCATCGGGTCGGTGAAGGGCATCCCGATTTCGATAAGGTCGGCGCCGGCAGCGGGCAGGCCGCGCAACAACGCGAGGCTGGTCGCGGCATCGGGATCGCCGGCGGTGATAAAGGTGATCAGCGCGGCCCGGCCTTCGGCTTTGAGGGCGGCGAAGCTGCGGGTAATGCGTCCCTCGGTGCTCATATCGTGGTCCCCAGCGCGTCCGCGACGGTGAAGATGTCTTTATCGCCGCGCCCGGATAGCCCGAGTACCATCAGGTGATCGGCGGGCAGGGCTCCGGCGGCCCGGATGATGTAGGCCAGGGCGTGGGCCGGCTCGAGGGCTGGTAAAATGCCTTCGGTCCGGGAGCAGAGTTTGAAGGCCTCGAGCGCCTCGGCGTCGGTGGCCGACTCGTAACGGACGCGGCCGAGGTCGTGGAGCCACGAATGCTCCGGTCCGACACCGGGATAATCCAGTCCGGCTGAAATCGAGTGGCCCTCTAGTATTTGGCCATCGGGGTCTTGCAGCAAATAGGTGCGGTTGCCGTGCAGGACGCCGGGCGCGCCTCCGGCCATCGAGGCCGCATGTTTGGTGGTGGAAAGCCCGAGCCCGGCGGCTTCAACACCCACCAGCGATACAGAAGGGTCGTCGAGAAAGGGATAGAACAGCCCCATGGCGTTGGAGCCGCCACCGATGCAGGCGATCAGGCTATCGGGCAACCGGCCCTCGGCGGCCATCATTTGCTCGCGGGTTTCCTCGCCGATTACGGCTTGAAAATCGCGCACAATCATCGGGTAAGGGTGGGGGCCGGCAACGGTGCCGATCAAGTAATAGGTGTCGGAAACATTGCTCACCCAGTCGCGCAACGCCTCGTTCATTGCGTCTTTAAGGGTGCGTGAGCCCGAAGTCACCGGCTTTACCTCGGCGCCCAGCAAGCGCATTCGGAAAACGTTGGGCTTTTGACGCTCGATATCCACCTCGCCCATATAAATGGTGCAGGGCAGGTTGAACAGTGCGCAGACGGTGGCGGTGGCAACGCCATGTTGGCCGGCACCGGTTTCGGCGATGATCCGGGTTTTGCCCATACGGCGGGCCAGCAAGATCTGCCCAATACAATTATTGATTTTGTGGGCGCCGGTGTGGTTTAACTCTTCACGCTTAAAGTAAATTTTAGCGCCGCCCAGCTCCTCGGTCAGGCGCTTGGCATAATAGAGCGCGCTTGGCCGCCCCACATAATAGGTCATGTGATAGCGGAAATCCTTTTGGAATTCCGGGTCATCTTTGGCGGCGGCGTAAGCCTTTTCCACATTCAAGATAAGCGGCATCAGCGTCTCGGCAACATACCGTCCGCCATAAATGCCGAAGTGCCCTTGCTCGTCCGGCCCGCCCCGATACGTATTGAGCTGCGTCATGTCCCGCTTTCACGCCCCGCTTAAAGATGCCCCACCATAGCGGTACGGCGCCCGGTTTTAAAGGGCGGGTGTGTTCCCATGAATTGGGTCTCGTCCACCACCATTGACATTCTGGCTGGGCGGGTTCAAGAAAAGTGGTGAAATCAGAACCTTATCGCGATCCTTGTCATGACCGATCAGATCACCATCGCCGTCGCCCAGATCAATTCCACCGTTGGCAACCTGCGCGGCAATCTTGAGCGCGTGCGCGAGGCGCGGGCGCAGGGGGCCGGGCGCGGGGCGCTGCTGGTCGTCTACCCCGAGTTGGTGGTGTCGGGGTATCCGCCCGAAGACCTTGTGCTGAAACCATTTTTTCTCGATCAGGTCGAGCAGATGGTCGGGGTGCTGGCGGCAGAAACCATGGATGGCGGGCCGGCGTTGTTGTTGGGCTCACCCTGGCGGATCGAGGGCCTGGTGTACAATGCCGCGTTGTTGTTGGCCGAGGGCAAGGTTGCCGCAGTGCGGTTGAAGTACGATCTGCCCAATTACGGGGTCTTTGATGAAAAGCGGGTGTTTTCGTCGGGGCCGCTGCCCGCGCCGCTGGAGTTCAAGGGTGTCCGCCTGGGGGTGATGGTCTGCGAGGATATGTGGACACCGGCGGTGGCGGGCGCGCTGGCCGTTGCCGGCGCAGAATTGTTGGTGGTGCTTAACGGCAGTCCGTTCGAGGTTGATAAATCTGGGCAGCGGTTTGAACTGGCGAAGACGCGGGTAGCCGAAACTGGTTTGCCGTTGCTGTACGTCAATCAAGTCGGCGGGCAAGACGAGTTGGTGTTCGACGGCGGCTCTTTTGTGCTTGATGCCGGGGGCGTTTTGGTGGCCCGGGCGCCGTCGTTCCGGGAATATTTGCTGGTTGACTCGTGGCGCCGGGGGGCCAATGGCCGCTGGGCGGTGGAACCGGGCGACATTGGCGCGCATCCCGAGGGGTTGGCGGCGATTTATCAGGCGATGGTGGTTGGCCTGCGCGATTATGTGAATAAAAACCGCTTTCCCGGCGTGTTGCTTGGGCTTTCCGGCGGCATCGATAGTGCGATCAGCGCGGCTGTGGCGGTGGATGCCTTGGGCGCCGGGCGGGTGCATTGCGTGATGATGCCGTCGCCTTATACCTCTACCGACAGCACCGATGATGCGGCCGAAGTGGCGGGTTTGCTCGGCTGCAAGCTCGATACCGTTTCCATTGAAACCGCGATGGTGGCGCTCGATACGTTGCTGGCGCCGGTTTTTGCCGGTACCGATCCCGACATAACCGAAGAAAACCTTCAGTCGCGCTTGCGTGGCCTTATTCTTATGGCGCTATCGAATAAATTCGGCGCCATGGTCCTCTCAACCGGCAACAAATCCGAGATGTCTGTCGGATATGCGACGCTTTATGGCGATATGTGTGGCGGTTATTCTGTGCTGAAGGATGTTTATAAAACGACGGTCTTTGCACTTTCGCGCTGGCGCAATCATAATCTGCCCGATGGCGCACTCGGGCCGGGGGGGCGGGTGGTGCCCGAGCGGGTGTTGACCAAGCCGCCCACGGCGGAGTTGAAGCCCAACCAGACCGATCAGGACACCTTGCCGCCGTATCATGTCCTTGATGATATTTTGGAATGTTTGGTCGAAAACGAAATGGGCGCGGTGGAAATCGTGGCACGGGGTCATGATCCCGATATCGTCAACCGGGTTTGGTACATGCTCGACCGGGCGGAATATAAGCGGCGTCAAGCTCCGCCGGGGGTTAAAATCACCCGGCGCGGCTTTGGCCGGGACCGCCGGTATCCGATCACCAACCGTTTTTTGACGGCGCTGTGAGTCTGGGGGGCGCATGTCTTTGTTTTCGCCGGAGAGCTTGCCGGTCGAGCGGCTGACTGACGATGAAGCGGCCGGGGAGTTGGCGCGGCTGGCGGTGCTGATTGCCGACCACGATCGCCTCTATCATCAACTCGATAAGCCACAAATCAGCGATGCCGAGTATGACGCCTTGGTTCGGCGCAATACCGCCATCGAGGCACGCTACCCGGCGCTGGTGCGGGCGGACAGCCCCTCAAAGCGGGTTGGGGCGGCGCCTGCGGCTGGTTTTCGTAAGATCGTTCATACGTTGCCGATGCTGTCGCTGGCTAACGCTTTTAGCGAAGAGGATGTCGCTGATTTCCTTGCTCGCTTGCGACGGTTCCTCTCCCTTGCCGAAGGGGATGAGCTGGCGCTGGCGGCGGAACCAAAAATTGATGGGCTCTCTTGCGCTTTACGCTATGTGCGGGGGCGGTTGGATCTTGCCGCAACCAGAGGTGATGGCGCGGTGGGTGAGGATGTTACCCGCAACGTTCTGACCATTAAAGACGTGCCCCAGTGCCTTGCCGGCCCACAAGTGCCTGAATTGGTTGAGGTCCGGGGCGAGGTTTATATGAGCAGGGCCGATTTTCTGGCCATGAACCGGACCCGGGCGGCCCAGGGCGGTGAGGTGTTCGCCAATCCGCGTAATGCCGCCGCAGGCTCGCTGCGTCAGCTCAATCCGGCGGTGACGGCGGGGCGGCCGTTGCGCTTTTTTGCCTATGCCTTGGGTGAGGTTTCAGAGCCGGTGGCCGCGACCCACCAGGGCATGCGCCAAAGATTGGCCGCTTGGGGGTTCGTTTTGAATGAACCGGCCTGTACGTGTCTCGACCTTGCCGGTATCCTGGCTTATTATCACCAGATCGAGGCCGCACGTACGGAGCTGCCCTTTGATATCGATGGCGTCGTTTATAAGGTCGACCGCTTTGATTTGCGAGATCGGCTGGGGATGGTCAGCCGCGCGCCGCGGTGGGCCATCGCTCATAAGTTTCCTGCGGAACAGGCCCGTACGCGCTTGCTTAAAATAAGCATACAGGTGGGGCGTACGGGGGCGCTCACTCCGGTGGCGGAGTTGGAGCCGGTTACGGTGGGCGGTGTGATGGTGTCGCGCGCCACCCTTCATAATGAGGACGAAATCGCGCGCAAGGATGTGCGGCCCGGGGATGTGGTGGTGGTGCAACGGGCGGGCGACGTCATCCCGCAGATTGTGCAGTCATTGGCGCACGCGCCGGACAGCGAGCCCTATGTCATGCCCGAAAGTTGCCCTGAATGTGGCAGTCGCGCCGTCCGCGAGGAGGGCGAGGTGGTTCGCAGGTGTACCGGCGGGCTGGTGTGTCCGGCGCAGGCGTTGGAGCGGCTGCGCCATTTTGTCTCGCGGGATGCTTTTGATATCGAAGGCTTGGGGGAGAAAATTATCGGCGAATTTTGTGCCGAGACGCTGATCGAAAAGCCGGGCGATATTTTCAGGCTCGCGGCCCGCGATCAGGGCTGCTTGACGCCGTTGCGCAAAAGGGCGGGGTGGGGTGATAAATCGGCGTCCAACCTGTTCGCGGCGATCGAGGCGCGGCGGCAGATTGGCTTATCGCGCTTTATTTTTGCGCTTGGCATCCGTCAGATCGGGCAAGCCACCGCCCGGTTGCTTGCCCGCACATACGGCACATACGCGGCATGGCGTACGGCAATGCTCGCCGCCGCCGCAGATCAAGAGGGCCAGGCTTGGTGCGAGTTGACCGAGATCGACCAGATCGGGCCTGCGGTTGCGGGGGATTTGGCCGAGTTTTTTGGAGAAGCCCATAACATCGAAGTGCTCGATGATTTGGCCCGGGAAGTGACGGTGTTGGACGCCGAATCGCCCAAAATCACAGACTCGGCGGTTGGCGGCAAAATATTGGTTTTTACCGGGACACTCGCGGCCATGAGCCGCAGCGAGGCAAAAGCGCGGGCCGAGGCGCTGGGCGCGAAGGTCGCAGGGTCGGTATCGGCAAAAACCGATTATTTGATCGCGGGGGCCGATGCCGGCTCCAAAGCGACAAAGGCTGCGGCGTTGGGCGTGACGGTGCTGGACGAGCAGGAGTGGCTGGCCTTGATCGAGGGCAAACCCAGCTAACCGGGGCTCATATTGATATCGAGGCTCACACAGAAGTTCCGACTTGCCAGCCACCGAGCCAGATCGCGGCCTGATCGGTCCCCGTCTCATAGGGGTTGACCGAGGGCGGTTGCCCGGCTTTTGCCGCATCAACCCCTTGGCGGAAGGTGCTGAGCGACCAGCCCTTCGACATGCGCGCCCCCGCTTCGGTCGCCATAGGCTGAGACGGTCGCTCCTTACCCATGTAATGGCTCCGTCTGAGGGGCTTAAGGCTGTCGACCCATTGAAGCCCCACCTTTGTCGCCAGCGCTGCCTGATTGTCCATGGGATGGACCCTTCCTGCTGAAAGCGGACGAGCGGACGAGTGTTTATTCAAATCTCACTAAGGAGCCCTCTCACCAAGAGGCAAACCCCACTAAGGGCGCATAATTAGCGCGGTTGAAAAAATTGTCAATGGTAAAACATTTTTGTCATTTGCCGTCCACCGAGTCGCCCTTGGTTATCAATTGGTGGGTTATTAACTATATATCGGCAATCTATAGTTAATATTAGATCCCCAGTAAACCCGCATCACTCGGGGCGCGCCAATTTCTGGTGGTGATTGGGCTTTGTTTGCGAGTCGTCTTTCGCCTCACCACGGGACTCCGCGATTGGCCCGGTTTGTACAAAAGAAAAGGGGGAGCCCGCGACCCGCAGGCTCCCCCCAAATCTTTAGCCCCGCAAAAAGCAGGAAAATCAGCCACACATGGCCAGCGCGCCATTGACCGACAGGGTTGCGCCATTGAGGTACTGGGCCTCGTCGGCGGCCAGGAACACCACGGTCCGAGCGATTTCAGAGGGCTCGCCGAGACGCCCGGTCGGGACCTTGGCAACGATGGTCTTGAGGACTTCCGGAGCGATCTTGGCGACCATTTCGGTGTTGATGTAGCCGGGGCAAATGGCGTTGGAGGTGATCCCCTTGGCGGCGCCCTCGTGAGCAACGGCCTTGGTGAAGCCCAACACGCCGGCCTTGGCGGCCGAGTAATTGGTTTGGCCGAACTGGCCGACCTGACCGTTCACCGACGAAATGTTGACGATACGGCCGAAGCCCTTTTCGCGCATACCCTCAATGACATTGCGGGTGGTGTTGAACATCGATGTCAGGTTGACGTTGATAACCGCGTTCCAGTTTTCCGGGGTCATTTTGTGCAACGGGGCATCACGGGTGATGCCGGCGTTGTTGACCAGGATTTCAATCGGACCGCCGTTTTCGGCGACAATCTTGGCGATTCCGGCTTTGGTCGACTCGAAGTTGCTAACGTCGAAGATCGCGACTGGGATACCGGTCTTGGCGGTGAATTCCTTGGCGGATTCTTCGTTCACGTCGTTGGCGACGACGCGGTAGCCGGCGTCCTTCAGAGCAATAGAAATCGCAGCGCCGAGACCGCGGGCGCCACCAGTAACCAATGCCAAGCGAGCCATGAAGTGTTCTCCCAGATGAGTATGGAAATTCGGGTCGTTTGAAGCTTTACGGATTGCTTGCGGCGCTGCAGGAAAGCCATGATTTCCGCGGCGCCCCAGGAGCGCATCCCCTGCGACTTTCATACTCGTAACCACTGCCGCGAGCAACGAAGAACACGCGCCCATTTTTAATATCGCAGTGCAGCAATTTTTGCGGTTTCGGGAAATGGGGGCGTTGGGCGAAACCTAGGGGTGGCTCCGGACCGGCGAGGCGGTTATAATCGTTTTTATGATAAAAATCTCGGGTCTCACAAAGGCGTTTGGCAAGGTTCAGGCGGTGAACGGGTTGACGCTGGAGGCGCGCGATGGCCGGATCACTGGCCTGATTGGCCCCAACGGCGCCGGCAAGTCCACCACCTTTCGGGTGGTGTTCGGGCTGATGCGCCCCGATGAAGGCCAAGTGACCATCGATGGTCACGACGTTGCCGTTGATCGTCTTGAAGCGCAACGGCGGATCGGGGCTTTGCCCGATGTTCGCGGTCTTTATGCGCGCCTGACGGCACGGGAGCATATCCGCTATTTTGGCCGCCTGCATGGCCTGGAAGGCGCCGCGCTGGAGACACGCATCAAGACGCTGATCGATCTTTTGGAAATGGATGGGATCGCCGATCGCAGAGCGCGGGGCTTTTCCCGGGGGCAGGAACTAAAGGTGGCGTTGGCGCGGGCGTTGGTTCATGAGCCTTCCAATCTTATTCTCGATGAGCCGACCAATGGTCTTGATGTTGTCAGCACTCGGGCGGTGCGGCGGCTGTTGCGGGCGATGCGCGACGCCGGACATTGTATTTTAATCTCCAGTCATTTGATGTCTGAGGTTGGCGCTTTGTGTGATCAGTTGGTGATTATTGATCGCGGGCGGGCGGTGGCGGCGGGCTTGCCCGATGAATTGCGGGCGTGGATCGGCTGCGACGACCTGGAGGAGGTGTTTGTCCAGGCCTTGGAGGCGCACGCGGCTGGCCGCCCGGGCTTTTTTGGGGCCGGTTTGCAGGGGGGCGCCGTCTGATGTCTGGTGTTGGCCCCAAGGGGCGCGTGTTGCCGTGGTGGTGGCGGGCGTGGGTGGTGCTCGGCAAGGAAATGCTTGATCATCTGCGCGATCGTCGCAGTTTGTGGCTGGCGCTGGCTTACCCTTTGCTGGGGCCGCTGGTGGTCGGGATGCTCCTTCAGGTTTCCGCGTCGTCGCTGCGGGTGGCCCCGGGCGGGCGGGCGGTCACGGTGGCGGTGAGCGGCAGGACTTATGCGCCTGATCTTTCAGACTATCTCGGCCGCAACCGGGTGAGTTTGGTGACGCCGGTCGAGGGGGGCGCCGGCCAAGTCAGCCGCGATGCGCTGGTGCTGGAAATTCCGGTGGAGGCGGTAACCAGCGCTCACTATACTGTTCGGTTGATTTTTGATGCCAACAACGTGGTCAGCGCCGGCAACGCGGGCATTGTTGCCGACTTAATTCATGAGTATGGCCGTAGTGTTGCCAGGCGTCATCTCATAGAGCGGGGGATCGATCCTGCCTTTCTTCAGCCGGTGGATATTGAGCGGGTCCACGTTGGTCGGCGATTTAATATGGGGATGTTGTTTTATAATTTAGTGCCGCCATTAGTTGTTTTTATGATTTTTCTTGGCGCTGTTTATCTCGCGCTCGATACGACAATTGGCGAACGAGAGCGGGGAACGCTGGAGCCTTTGCTCACCACACCGTTGCGACGGTGGGAGCTTTTGTTGGGAAAAGCCTGCGCGGCTTTTATTTTTACAGTGGCGACGGTGGTTGTTAACTTGGCTGCGTTCCGGCTGGTGTTGGGGCTTCTGGCCGCCGGAGTGCCGGGAATCGAACAACCTCCGGGAACCGGCATCTTTTTGCTGATTTTTTTAATGGCGCTGCCCATCATGGTTTTGGCGGTGACCTTGCAGCTTGCGGTTGGTGCAATCGCGCGGAGTTTGAAAGAAGCGCAGATTTATTTGGGGTTGCTTCCATTGGTTCCGGCCCTGCCTGGCGTTGCGTCGGCGCTGAGTCCATTCGCGCCTCAATTGTGGACGGCGTGTATCCCGGTGTTCGGACAGATGGTAATGTTTACCCGTATGATTGCGGGGGCACCGGTCGATCCGCTTCATGCGCTGGTTTCAGCGGCGATGACGCTCGGTTTGGCGGTGCTGGTGTTCGGCTGGGCAACCCGGCTTTATGAGCGGGAAAGCGTGCTCGCGGCAGAATGATCGCGCCCGGAGACCGGCCGGGAGGTGCGACGATAGCGCGCAGGTGGGATGCCCCGGTTGATTCCCTTAGGTAGAAGCCCCAGTGTTTGTGTTTGTTGGTCGGTCCTGCCCGGTGTGGCGGGGGTGACCCGCCTCTAACGCGAGGGCCGTCCGTTGGAAGATCTCAATATCCGACTTAAAGTCTTTGGTCTCCAGGCGTTTCATTTGGCATTGATCGTGATTGTCGGCGTGACCGGTGTGATCGGCATGGCGAGGATCAAATCCGAGTTTCGGCTATCCAATGAAAATCATACGGTTTCATTGGTACAGCTTTCGGGCATCCTCGACGATGTTCACCAAATTGAAACGTTGATCACCAAGGCGGCGCTCGAACCACGGGAAATCAGCCAGCGGGCCTTGGTGGCGGATGTGGCCCGGTTGGAAAGCGAGCGGACGCATTTTTGGTTTGAATACATCGCGACCACCATCGGGTCCGACGAGGAAGCGGTTATTCGGCGGAGCGAGCGCGCTTGGCAAGCCTATCTGGGCGCGATCCGGCCCACTTTGGGCGCATCGCCGGCCTCGACCGGGGAGCCGGTTTCCGCCGTTCGGCTGGCTGACGCCGGCCGTAATCTCGAGGTCGTGCGCGGTACCGTTAAGCAGTTGATCTCTCTTCAGGGCCATGCCGCCGACTCGGGATATGATGCTGCCAACCGGCTGTTCCTGAAGCTGGGAATTCTTGATCTTGTGTTGGTCTGCGCCGGGCTTGGTCTTGCGTGCTTACTGTTATTCTGGGATTTCGTTCGGCTGCGCCGCTCCGTGGTGCGCTAATCCTTGGCGCTAATCCTCGGGGGGCGCAACCTCCAGTGTAATTTCTTTAGTTGATGGTGTGGTGGACGTTTGCCATTGCCCAGCCTTCCATTGAGGGGCCGGGCAGGGTGCGCATTTGCTCGTCAATTTCGTCGAGTTGCCGCTTGGTTTCGGTGCGAATGACCTCGTGGTGTTCCATCAGCGCACCCAGTACGTCTCTGCGGCCGGGAACCATCAAGTCCATATCGTCGCCGCTCATGGAGTCATCGCTGGTGACCATATCGCCACCAGCCGGAACCATGGTCGGCAGGTAGCGGATGCTGTCACGGTTTGCCGCCGCCGACTCGATGGTCAGCGGGGTGCGCTGGGCGGTGGTGTTGCACATCGCTTGCGCTTGGAGCAGCATCACCCGGTTTTGGGTTTCGGCGGTCGAGCGCATAATATCGATTTTGGCGTCGATGAAGCGCCGCAGTTGCTCCTGATAGAGCAGGAACAAAGTCTCGGCGGTGTCGCGCGGGTTGCTGTCAAACATGACGACCTGGGTGGTCACCGTGGTATTGGCGGTGGTTGGCGTTTCGGCGAGGGCAATCGCTTCTTGGCGGCTGATTCGCTTGTCGAAGCCGAGCAGTCTTTTGAAGATAAAGACATTGGCATAAACAAACAGAAATAGCCCAACCACTGAGCCAAACAGCAACACGCCTTGTGCGACAATGATAACCATCGATTTCCTCCCTTACCAACGCCCCCGAACACCGGTGCCGGATGCTCCCCAGTTTCGGAGCTGTCGTTTACTCCGTATTAACTGTGACCGAGGGTAGCCCTTAAGGGATCTCCGAAAAATCCGGTTGAGCACCTAAGTCTGCGTGCTTAGGTGGCCTTGCCTAGGTAGGCATCACTAGGTAGGCATCACTAGGTAGGCATCACTAGGTAGGCATCACTAGGTGTGGCCCCGTATCAAATCGGGGCGGGCCGCAAAGGCGCCCGGGAGCCAGCGCCGACGGGGCCGTACTTGATGATGGATCAGCCCTCCGCGTTCGAGTATAGTTCGCACCGAAGAAGAGCTAAAAAAACGTTAACGCCGAGGGGGAGCGAGCATTATGGCGGATGAAATTCCCTTTACGCTCGATGGACGAGCCGTTACGGCCCGGCCCGGCGAGACGATTTGGCAGGTGGCGATGCGCCACGGCACCGAAATTCCCCACCTTTGCCTTTCGGGCGAACCGGATTTTCACCCCGATGGCAATTGCCGGTTGTGTGTGGTTGATGTGGTGGGGCGGCGCAATCTGGCGGCGAGCTGCATCACAAAGCCGCAACCGGGAATGCAGGTGATGACCAACAGCGGCAAGGCGGCCAATGCCCGGCGCACCGTGATGGAGTTGCTGCTCGCCGAAGCCGATGTTGCGCCGGAGTCCGAATGCGCGCGCTGGGCCAAGGTGATGGGCGTGACCGCCACCCGCTACCCCCGTACCCAGCACAGCCTGCCGGTGGATCGCAGCCACCCGGGCATCGATGTGGATCTTTCCGCCTGCATTCACTGTTTGCGGTGCGTTCAGGCGTGTCGGGAGTTCGTGCTTCACGATGTGATTGGCATGTCGGGGCGCGATGGTCACAGCAAGATTATCTTTGATTTTGATGCTCCCATGGGTCAATCGACCTGCGCCAGTTGTGGTGCTTGCGCGCAAACCTGCCCGACCGGGGCACTTACCTTCCGGAGGCCGGCATGAAATCGACCAGGCATGTGGATAGCCTCTGCCCTTATTGCGGGGTTGGCTGTCAGGTTCGTTATCACGTCGATGGTGAGCGCATTCAGTGGGCGGAGGGAATCGATGGCCCGTCCAACCACGGCCGTTTGTGCGTCAAGGGCCGCTTTGGCTGGGACTATACCCACCACAGGGAGCGCCTCAGCCGGCCGGTGGTGCGCCGCGACGATGCCCGCAAATATCCGGTTATTTCGGGCGACCCGATGGCGCAGTTTCGGGAAGCGAGTTGGGACGAGGCGCTTGACCGTGCCGCTGGCGGCTTTCGCCATATCAAGGGTAAGTTTGGGCCGGATGCGCTGGCCGGTTTTGGCTCGGCCAAGGGCTCTAACGAGGAAGGCTATCTGTTTCAGCGCTTGGTCCGTAGCGGCTTTGGCACCAACTCGGTGGATCACTGCGCCCGGCTCTGCCACTCCAGCTCGCTGGTTGCGCTGATCGATCAGATTGGCTCGGGCGGGGTTACCGCCACCTTCACCCAGTGCGACAACGCTAACGTGATGATGGTGGTTGGCTCCAATCCGGTGCGCAACCATCCGGTGGCGGCGGCATTTTTCCGGCGGGCCAAGCGGCGCGGCGCCAAGTTGATCGTGGTCGATCCCCGGATGAGCGAGTTTGGGCAGGAGGCGGATCTATTGATCACGCACCGGCCGGGCAGCGATGTTGCGTTTTTCAACGCCATCGCCCAGGTGATCATCGAGGAAGATCTGCACGACGCGGTGTTTCTCCGTCAGCGCACCAAAGGATTTGCCGAGTTTCGGGAAAGCGTGCGGCGCTTCACGCCCGAGGCGGTCCAGGTGGAAACCGGGATTCCGGCGGCACGGATTCGTGATGTTGCCCGCATGTTTGGGCGCGCGAAATCGGCGATGATTTTTTGGGGGATGGGCATCACCCAGCACATTCACGGGGTGCGCAATGCCCGGACGTTGGTTAACCTTGGGCTGTTGACCGGGAATATCGGCCGTCCCGGCTGTGGGTTGCATCCGCTGCGTGGGCAAAATAACGTTCAGGGTGTCTGCGACATGGGCTTGCTGCCCGGTTTGCTGCCCGGCTACGCCGCTGTGGGCAAGCCGGAAGAGCGGGCGCGGTTTGAAAAGGTCTGGGCCGGCGAGACCATCCCGTCGAAGGCGGGCCTGACCATGATCGAGCTGCTGAATGCTGCCGATGAGGGCATCGTGCGCGGCATGTTCTTCATGGGCGAAAATCCCGCGATGAGCGATCCGGATTCAACCCATGTCCGCCACGCCCTGGCCAAGCTCGATCATCTGGTGGTCCAAGACATTTTCCTGACCGAGACGGCATGGTATGCCGACGTTGTATTGCCCGCCTCCACCCTGATGGAAAAATGGGGCAGCTTTACCAACACCAACCGCCACATCCAGATTTCCCGGCCGGTGGTGACACCGCCGGGCGAGGCGCGTCAGGATTGGTGGATCCTTCAAGAGTTGGCGAAACGGCTGGGGTTGAATTGGCGCTTCACCCACCCTGGCGAAATTTGGGAAGAGGTGCGGTCTTTGTGGCCTGCGGTTAAGGGCGTGAGTTGGGCGCGGCTGGAGCGGGATGGCTGGTGCCAGTATCCCTGCACCGACGAACGCGAGCCGGGCAAGGATGTGCTGTTTGGCGATCGCTTCCCGACCATCGACGGCTTGGGCAAGCTGGTGCCGGTGGCGACGGTCGAGCCGGCCGAGTTGCCCGATGAGAGGTATCCGCTGGTGCTGTTGACCGGGCGGATTTTGGAGCATTGGCACACCGGCGCCATGAGCCGGCGTAGCCAAGTGCTCGATACCATCGAGCCCGGCCCGGTGATTTACCTCAATGAGACCGATATGCCGCGCTTCGGCGTGCGCCCGGGCGACCGGGTGCGCCTAATCTCGCGCCGGGGTGAAATCGTGGCAAAATGCCGGGTCGATCCCGGCCTGAGCACCGGCATGGTGTTCATGCCGTTCTGCTTTGTTGAGGCCGCGGCCAATGTCTTGACCAACGCGGCGCTGGACCCGCAGTCCAAGATTCCCGAGTTCAAATATTGTGCGGTTCGCATCGCCGCTGCGGGAGAGTTGGCCGAGGCGGCGGATTAGGCTCCGCCGCCTCCGTTGTTGCCGATGTTTGTCTCGGTGCCGATGTCGTTAGGAGGTGGGCCGGGTCGTGCGATCGCGCAGGAACTTGGCCAGCTTTCTGTCGGCGGAGGCGGCGTGCTTCACAACCCAGTCGTCGAGGTATTTGGCGACATTTTGCAAGTCGTCGTCGGTGGCTTCGTCGACGGTGTGCAAAAACTTCCCAAGGTCGCCGAGCAAGGTCCGGTGTTCGGCGACGTGAGCTTGAAGGTCGGTATAGCGAGCCCCGACCATTAACTCGTTTTCACGTTCGAAGTGGGCGGCGAACTTAACGGAAATAATGTCGATGGCGTCATAGATGGCGTGTTTGTCCGCACCCCTCTTGATCGCCTCAAAAAAGTGAAGAACAAGGCCCACCAGTTCCCGGTGATCCCGATCGATCATATCGTGCCCGACCAGAAATGATGTATCCAGTTCGATGTTCATGCGATACCCTCATATCGTCAAGGAATTGGGCTGTGATGCTGGCCTTTGGTGGTGGGCCATGACCTCTTGGGCCGATCATAGCACATCGCCCGGCTGGTTAGAACGTTCGTGGGTCAGGCTGGGGGCGACATGAGCGCGCCGTCTGGCCCGGATTTGCTGCCGTTGCGGGTGTCTGAGCTTAGTTATGCCGTCAAGGGCGCGCCGTTGTTGGACCGGGTGTCGTTCACCCTCGATCGCGGCTCGCGGACAGTGATTTTGGGGCCGAACGGGGCAGGAAAAAGCCTGTTGCTGCGCCTTTGTCATGGCCTGCTCAGCCCTACCTTGGGCCGAGTCGATTGGAATGACGGCGGCGGGTGCGGGCCGGGGCGTCATGCCATGGTTTTTCAACGGCCGGTGATGCTGCGGCGCTCGGTCGCGGCCAATGTGGAGTATGCCGTCGGCTGTCATGGTTTGGCCGGCGCCGCCCGCCAGCAACGGGTCGAGGAGGCGCTGTTGCTGGGGGGCCTTACGGCGCTGGGCGGTCAGCCGGCCCGGGTTTTGTCGGGGGGAGAGCAGCAGCGCCTGGCCATTGTGCGGGCCTGGGCGTGTCGGCCCTCGGTGTTGTTTCTCGATGAGCCGACTGCGAACCTCGATCCGGCGGCGACCGGCATCGTGGAGCGGTTGATTGCCGGGATTGATGCCAGCGGGACCAAAATCGTCATGACCACTCACGATTTGGGCCAAGCCCGGCGATTGGCGGGGGATGTGCTGTTCCTTTACCGGGGGCGGTTGCTGGAACGTGGCCCGGCTGAAGCCTTTTTCACCGGCCCCGCCACAGCGGAGGCGCGCGCCTTTATCGCCGGTGGTTTGCTCTGGTAGCCAAAGAAACTCTGGGAGAAGAGAGGGCTCCGGCGTACACTCCCAGCCAAAATGACCCGCCTGAGCTGACAGAGCGTGCTCGGATAGCGGGCTGACATAAGGGGAGAAAACAGCAATGGATCATGGTTCAGGTGGACCCCGCGCCGACCGCCCCGAAGGCTGTGAAAGCCGCGAGCCCCGGACCGAAGCCAGAGGCCGACAGGTTGAGCCGGCGGCGCTGGCGGAAATTCGGGCGTTACTTGGCGGACGTCCTCGTCGGCGCGATTTGCTGATCGAGCATCTGCACCTGATCCAAGACGCATGGCACGGGCTGAGCGCCCGGCATTTGGCGGCTCTGGCTAAAGAAATGCGCCTGCCGTTGGCCCTGGTGTGGGAAGTGGCCAGCTTTTACGCCCATTTTGATCTGGTGCCCGACGGCGCGCCGATGCCGCCGCCGGTGACGGTGCGGGTATGCGATAGCGTTGGTTGCGCCATGCAAGGGGCCGAGGCGCTTCACGCCGAACTCGATGGCACGCTGGGCGCGGGGGTGCGGGTTGTCAAGGCGCCGTGCATGGGGCGCTGCGATCATGGGCCGGTGGTCGAGGTTGGCCATAACCACATTGGCGACGCCAACGCCGCCCTGGTCCGTAGCGCGGTTGAGCGTTGCCAGCTTCAGCCGGTCATTCCTCCGCACCTGGATTTTGCCGATTACAACGCTGCCGGCGGCTACAGCCTGCTGCGCGATTGCCTTGCCGGGCGGCGTTCGCCCGAGCAGGTGATGAATGCCATGTCGGAGTCGGGGTTGCGTGGCCTGGGCGGCGCTGGCTTTCCGGTGGGCCAGAAGTGGCGTTTGCTGTCGGCCAAGTCGGCGCCGCGGATGCTTGCGGTGAACGGCGACGAGGGCGAACCCGGAACTTTCAAAGACCGGAGCTATATCGAAAGCGATCCGCACCGGATCATTGAAGGGATTTTGATCGCCGCCTGGGCGGTTGAGATCGAGACCATCGTGATTTACGTCCGCGACGAATATCCCGCCGCGCGGGAGATTTTGAGCCGGGCGATTGCCACCGTCAGCGCCTCCGGGCTGGCTCATGGGCGCGATATCCAGTTGCGCCGGGGTGCCGGGGCTTACATCTGTGGCGAAGAGTCGGCAATGCTGGAATCGATCGAGGGTAAGCGCGGGTTACCCCGGCACAAGCCGCCCTATCCCTCCGAGGTTGGCCTTTTCGGCCGTCCGACGTTGATTCACAACATCGAGACCCTGCATTGGGTGCGCGATATTCTGGAGCGCGGGCCGGGTTGGTTTTCGAGCCAGGGGCGCAACGGGCGGCGCGGTTTGCGCAGCTACTCGGTTTCGGGGCGGGTCCGCAATCCGGGGGTCAAACTCGCCCCGGCCGGCATCACCGTGCGCGAGTTGATCGACGAATTCTGCGGCGGCATGGCACCCGGCCACAGCTTCCGCGCTTATCTGCCCGGTGGCGCCTCGGGCGGCATTCTGCCCGCGCGACTCGATAATCTGCCGCTCGATTTCGGTACGCTGGAGGCTTACGGCTCGTTTATCGGGTCGGCGGCGGTGGTGGTTCTGTCGGACCAGGATGATGTGCGGGTCATCGCCCGCAACTTGATGCGCTTTTTTGCCGATGAAAGTTGCGGCCAGTGTTCGCCCTGCCGGGTGGGGACCCAAAAGGCGGTCGAGTTGATGGAACGGCCGGTGTGGGATGAGGTGTTGTTGACCCAGCTTAGCGAAGCGATGCGCGATGCCTCGATTTGTGGTCTCGGCCAAGCCGCCACCAACCCGCTGCTTTCGGTGCTGAAATATTTCCCCGAAGGCGTGAAGTGAGGGCCGGGGCGTTTACCCCAGCACCTCGCTGAACGGCAAAAACTCCACCCAATCGCCGGGAGCGACACCGCCGAGGCTCTCGGGGAGGTCGATCAGGCCGCAACTTGCGGTCATCGAGGTTAAAATCCACGAGCCTTCCTGCGGGAACCGGTTTGCGATCACGCTGCCATCGGCGGTTCGGTGCAGGCTGGCCCGAAGGTATTCGCGCCGGCCTTGGCGCTTTTTGGCGCTGAAGCCGGCGATTACCCGATAGGTTTGGGGCGGGGTGACCGTCGCACCGGCCAGGGCCAGCAGCAGGGGCCGGGCGAAAATCAAAAAGGTGATCATGCAGGCCACCGGGTTGCCGGGCAGGCCGAGGAACATCGCATCGCCCACCCGGCCAAAGGCCAGCGGTCGGCCGGGGCGAATGGCAATGCGCCAGAACTCCAGTGCGCCCAGCGCCGCTGCGGCCGTGCGCACATGGTCTTCGTCGCCAGCGGAAACGCCCCCCGAGGTGAGCACCAAATCATGGCCGTAGCCCGCGCGGGCGAGGGTGTCGGTTACGGCGCCGAGGCGGTCGGGCACGATACCAAAATCGGTGATCGCGCAGCCCAGCCCGCGCAAAAGGCCGTGGAGTATGAAGCGGTTGGAATCATAGATCGCGCCGGCACCAGCGCTGCAACCGGGCTCGCGCACTTCATCGCCGGTGGAAAAAAGGGCCACGCGCACCGGGCGAAAAACGCTCACCTCACCAACACCGATTGAGGCGGCCAGCCCCAATTCCTGCGGCCGGAGCCGGGTGCCCCGGCGCAGCACGACGGCGCCTGTTTGGATATCCTCGCCAGCCCGGCGCAGGTTGGCGCCGCGTTTTTGGGGCGGCACGGTGACATGGCCGTGAGCTTCTTCGCAGATTTCCTGGGGCAAAATGGTGTCGGGGCCGGGCGGAACCGGGGCGCCGGTAAAGATCCGCAGCGCCTCGCCCCGCAACGCCGGACGGGTCAGCGGGCGGCCGGCTGGGATCAGGCCGGTTACCGGCAGCAGCACCGGGCTTGCCGGGTCGAGATCATCGGCATACACCGCGTAGCCATCCACCGCCGCATTGTCGTGGGGCGGCACAGCGCGGGGGGAGACGATATCTTCGGCCAGCACCCGGCCGAGCGCCAAGGTCAGACCAACCGTTTCGCGCTCCTTCACCGGAGCCACCGCCCGCAGCAGCGTCGTCAGGGCTTCGGCCGCAGTCAGCATATCGGCGCTCACGGCAAACGCATCGTTGCCACCAGGATTATTAAATTTATCGCTATCGCTCATGGTTGAAACCCCAGCTTGGCGAGGGTTGGGCGGCATTCATCGAGCGCCGCAATGAAGCGTTGTACCGGGGCGAGGTCCAGCCTGGGTTTGGGGACCACAAAATCAAAGCGCTCGGCCTGAAGCGCGATGAAACCAAGGTCGTAGTCGCGGCTGACGGTCTCGATGGCGACCCCCCAATCGGCACGCCCCTGGGCCACCGCTGCCGCGACCGCGTTGTGCGAGCGTGTTTGGTATTGGTAGCCGGGGGGGCGGGCGCCTTTCAGCAGGCGGTCGATCACCAACCGGGTGCCGCTGCCGGCGTTGCGGTTGACCATCAGGCAGGTGTCGGCCATGGCCAGCACGCGCTCGGGTGCGGCGTTGCCCTCGAGGCTATTAAAGCGGCGATCATTGTGGCGGAAAACCAGCCCTTGCATTCGGCCGTAGCCGGGGATCAGCGCAAGGTCGGGGCCGAGGAACGGCGCGTTATAAAGCCCGGTCGCTGGGTCGAGGAGGTGGATGGCCGCGACATCGCACTCCCCCCGGTGCGCGGCGGCCAACCCGCCCGAACTGCCGACCGCCAGTGCTTTTACGCGGATTCCGTCCCGGCCGAGGTGTCCAATCAGCACATCAAGCCCGACGCAATGGCTGCCGATCAACACCAGATCGGCGGGTTCGGCGGCGGTGTTGCCGATCAGGTGGACCAAAACCGTGCTGCCGGCCGGCACGCTTTCGGTGAGGGCGGGTACGCTGAAGAACCCGTCGGCCTGACAGAACGAGGTGACGGCGCCCGAGCCTTTGCCGATGGGATACGCGGCCAGGCCAGCATCTCGCGTGCGGACGAGCGAGGCCATGACATATTCGGTCCGGCCCGTTTCGGACGATAAAGGCACCGGAAGGGTGGCCTCCACGGTGCGCTGGCGGTCCGTTGGCATCCCGGCGAGCATTCCGATGACCGGCGCTACAAATTCGTGAAAGGTGAAGATTGCCGAGGTGGGAAAACCGGGCAGAACAATCACCGGCTTTCCCTCGCTGACCGCAAGGCACAGTGGCTTGCCCGGTTTAAGCGCAACCCCATGCACCACCACGCCAGGATCGCGCAGCCGGCTCACCACGATCGCGGCAAGGTCGCCCGCCCCCTTGGAGGTGCCACCCGAAAGGAGCACGATATCGGCGGCTGCTAACGCCTGGGTTAAGAGCTGGGAGAGCGCGGCGTCATCATCCGGGGCGATGCCGAATGGCACCGGCTCGCCGCCGCATTCCGTGACGGCGGCGGCCAGAATCGCGGCGTTGCTGTCGTAGACCTTTCCGGGGCCGGGAGGCGTGCCGGGCGCGATGATTTCATCGCCGGTGGAAAAAATGGCAACGCGTGGACGCCGCCAGACTGCGACCGTCCCAAGCCCGATTGCAGCGAGAATACCGATTTCCCGCGAGCTTAACCGTTGTCCCGCCCGTAAAACGGTTTCCCCGCGTCCGATATCCGAGCCGGCGGCGGCGATGGCTTGGCCGGGCGTGGCGGTGCGGCGGATGGCGATATAGGCGCCCGGGCTGGAGCGAGGGGACTCTTCCACCGGGTCGGTGTGCTCAATCATGATCACGGCATCGGCGCCGCGTGGCACCATGCCTCCGGTGGCGATCACCGTTGCGGTGCCGGGTTCCACCACATAGGTCGGCACGATGCCGGGGGTTAGCAGCTCGGGGTTGAGCCGCAGGATGCGCGGCGTGTCGCTGCGGGCGCCAACGGTGTCGGCCGTGCGCACCGCAAAGCCATCCATGCCCGACCGGTCGAAGCTGGGAACATCAACCGGCGCGATCACGTCGTGGGCGAGGATGCGGCCCAATGCCCGTGCCAACTCCAGGGGCTCGGCCCCCAGCGGTTCGAGGTGCAAATGGCGGCGAAAGCGCACCTCTGCTTCGTCGCGGCTGGCAACGTTTAGAAATTGTTCCTGCCGGGCGGCGCGCCACACCGCGGCCAAGCGCTCTGGTTCACCAGTCATCATCCCTCGCGTGCAGCAGATGGACGGTCACGATTTCGCCCGAGCCAAACCCTTCCCGGCCTGGCGGGATAATAACAAAGCCATCGGCGCGGCAGGCCGTTACCAGCCCGCCGCCTTCCGTGGAGCCTAGCGGCTCGGCCCCGTTTCCCGCAAGCACCACCCGCACCACCTCGACCCAGCCAATGGCCGAGCTGATCTTGCGGGTCAGCGGGACTTGGCATGTGGGGTGAGGCAGGGCGCAGGGCCGCCCGCCCAAGCGCCGGAGCAATCGTCCGGCGAGCAGTTCATAGGCGGTGAGGCAGGCCAGAGGCTCTTGTGGGAGCCGGATCACCGGCACGTTCTGGCAGCGGCCGAGCCCGGCTTCACCCCCCGGGCGCAGCGCTAGGCCATCGAGTTCCAGCGCAAATTCGGTCTGGGCGTAGGCGCCGCCGGGGATGAGGATTAAGTCCGGTTCGGTGCCCGCCGGTGCGGCGATGCCGCCATCCCGCTTGATCAGGGGGGCCAGCAGTGGCGTGTTGGCGCTGTCCTCCAGTCGCACCCAGGGGTGGCACAGGACCCGCACCGTTTGATGGCCAAACTGCGCGAGCAGCCCCAGGGCCTCGGGACTAAGGGGGCGGCCATAACTCAGGGCGGGGGTGTGGGCGCGCAAACTTTGACCGCGGGGCTCCATGCCATCGCCCTCGGCGACGGTGCCCGTTGCTTCAATCTGCCCCGTGGGGCCAGAGGTGGTCGCCTCAAACGGCAGCACGGCGTCGGCGCCATCCGGCATTGGCTGGCCTCGCGTGACCGCGTGCGCCAGCGGTTGCGTCAAGGGCGTGTAGCTCCCGGCGCCCACCGTGGCGGCGGCGCGGACAGCATAGCCGGCGATGAGCGCTTGATCGAACGGCGGGATATCATGGGGGGCGGCCACCGTTTCCGCTAGGACCCGGCCAAGGGCGTGGGTGCGGTCAACGATTTCGCTGCGGGCAAGCTGCGGCCAGCCATCGATCCAAGTGCGGGCTTGGTTGGTATCGGCCCTTCGGGCGTGGTTGGTATCCACCCTCTGGGTGGGGCCGCATCGCTCGTTTATGGGCGGGTCAAGCGGGTTTCTCATGTTGCCTGTTCTCACCGTTTGCCGCCATGGTTGAAACCCCGGTTGAAGTGTGCGAGGGGACAGGAGCCGAGTCAATCGGTGTTCATAGCCAGCGGAGCCGGACCCGTGACCCCTTATGTCATTCAGCCCGATCCAGAAGACCCGAGGTTGACCGAGCGTGTGACCGGTATCGATCAAACCGGGCAGGCGGTCGAGCTGCCGGTGGTGGTTGAACGGCCGCTGACGCTGTTCCTCAATGGTCAGGAAATCGTCACGCTGATGACCATCGGCGACTATGTTGAAGAGTTGGCGTTGGGGTACTTGCTCAACCAAAACATGATTGGCCCCAACGACGCCATTACCGGCATCGACTATGATGCCGAGGTTGAGGCGGTGGTGGTCCGAACCGGGCGGCGCACAGACTTTGAGGCCAAACTGAAGCGCAAGACGCTGACTTCAGGCTGTGCGCAGGGCACAGCATTTGGCGATGTGCTGGAAAATTTTGCGCAGGCCAAATTATCGGAGTCCGCACGCATCCACGCGAGCTGGCTTTACGCTATTTCGAGCCGAATTACGGCTACGCCCAGTCTCTATAGTGCCGCCGGCGCTATTCATGGTTGCGTTCTTTGCTGTCGCGATCAACCCCTGTTGTTTATGGAAGATGTTGGGCGTCACAATGCCGTTGACAAGATTGCGGGGGCGATGGCGCGTCGATCTATCGATCCAGATGACAAAATATTTTACACCACGGGCAGGTTGACCAGCGAAATGGTGATAAAGACGGTAAGAATGGGGTTGCCAATTCTTGTATCACGCTCAGGCTTTACAGCATGGGGGGTTCAACTGGCGCGGCAAGTAAACTTAACCTTGATCGGGCGGGCGCGGGGAAAAAGGTTTACTGTACTTTCTGGCGCTGAGCGGGTGGTTTTTGATGCCGATTCCGGCGATCCACCCCTTGGTTAACCGGCGGTTGAGGGGCGCCTATGAAAAAAATTGATGCAAATGCGGAAACGTGAGACAATGAGCATGTGGCGGTGATCCAGGCTGAGCGGCGCGGTGGGTGCCGGGCCGCGTGCCGGGTGGGGCGCCAAAGATGAGTTGAAGACGATACGAAACTTGAAACTAAACCTATTATGGAGGTTTTTCGATGCGTAAGCTTGCAGTCCTCACCGCTGTTGCCGTCGTTGCCTTGGCTGGTGCCGCTTTTGCGCAGTCAGCGGGCGGCGTTCGGATGCAGTCGAGCACCAATCCGGACGGGGTACAGATTCAGGGCAACACGACGATTAACGCCAGTGGCCGGAATCTGAACACCACCGCCATTGGGCAGGGTAACACTGCGGAAACTGCGGTTGGCGCCATCGGTGGCGGCACCCAGATTCAGGGCAACACCACGATCAACGCCACTGCGGTTGATGTGAACACCACCGCAGTTGGGCAGAACAACAAGGCCAAGACCACCGTTGGTGGGATTGGTAAGTAAGCAGCACTGGAGCCGGGCAGCGCGCTTTTAGCGAGGTTGCCCGGCTCCGGGTCGTTTACTTGATAGTAGTTTGCTTGATAATGGCACGTGTTGGGCTCATTTATAATGGGTGGGAGGCGTGGTCATGAAACGCGTTTGTCGTCTCCTGATTTCGGGTGCGGCCCGATTGGTCGGTTTCGTCGCGTTGGGTTGGGTCGCGATCCTGCCTGCCCGCGCAGAGATCATTGTGGCGCCGGGTGAGGGGATTGGTATCCCCCTGGTGGTCCATTCGTCTGCGCTGGCGGTGCCGTCGACCATCCTTTATTACCCCCAGACGCCGCTGCTGGCGCCGTTGCCGGGTGGAGGTGGCGGTAGCTCTGGTGCGTTGCGCTCCAGCCAGAGTAATGTCAGCCGGTCATTGTGGCACGCGGAAGATCTTCGGCGGGGGACCAGTGCACCCAATCACCAAACAATCATTTTGCTCTCGCGGTAGTTTGGCTTTGATTGGTTAATGTTTTGCTCAAATATGGAGAACACTATGCGTCGCTCAACTATGGTTCTCGGGGGCATGGTGGTGTCTTTGGCACTGGTTGCGGGGACCTCCGCGTTGGCCCAGCAGTCGGGCGGCGTCCAGATAAAGGGGACGACGCACATTGATGCCACCGCACGGAATGTCAACACGATCGCGGCCGGGACTGGCAATACCGCCAACACGCGGATTGGTGTGATCGATGAAAGCACCAGGGGGCCGACTTCGGTGACGGTCGATGTGAAGAACGTCGATAACATTGTGACCGGTCACGGTCGCAAGGGGTGCATCAATATCGGGTCGTCGGGCAAGTGCGACTAAGGTTTAGGCCCAGACCTAAGGTTTGGAGCAGACTTAAGATTTTGCCGGTATGAACAGTGCCCCGCGGGGCGAATCTTTATGAAGGGGTAACGTCATGATGAGCAGACTAACAGGCCGCCGATCCAGGCTTATCCACGCGACTATTGGTTTTGCCTCGGTTGTGTTCTTGTTGGGACTTTCCGCTCATGCTGAGAGTGTCAAGGTATTCGATGCCCCGCCGAGCGTCGATGAGCTGCGCGATGCGTTGGGCATGACTCACAAGCCCGCCGTGCGGACTCGCAGCATTCAGATTGATGGCCCTGCTGCTCCGGCGGCCCCTGCCGCTCCTGCGGCGCCGTCAGCCTCATCCGCCTCCGATGACTCTGATTCGCCGCCGGCCGCACGTCAGCAACCCCGTCGTCAACAGCCTTCGTCGGCGTCACGGCCGCGGCCAGCACGGCCAGCGGCGTCTTCGAGCAGTCAGGAATCGGGTGGCGGCAAACAGGTCGCGATGCGGATTCAGTTTGATGTCGGGTCGGCGTCTTTGCGGCCGGGGTCCGAGGCGTTTCTGGATGGTATCGCCAAGATCTTGACGGAAGAGAAGCAATACTCGTTGACAATCGAGGGTCATACCGATGCGAGCGGTGTCTATGCTCGGAACATGGAGCTTTCGATGGCGCGGGCCAATGCTGTCCGCGATGTTTTGATGCAAAAATATGGTCTTGAAGGGTCGCGTCTTACCGCCGTTGGGAAAGGGCCAAGCCAGCCGCTCAATGGCGCGAGCCCTCGCGATCCCTCCAATCGTCGTGTTCAGTTCGAATTGAAAGGCTGATCGGCGCGTTTCGTTTGGTGCGTCCTGGGTGTGGTCGCAAAATTTGGTGAGGCTCATGTCGAGGCGAGGTCCCCGCGTATTCGCTGGTTGTGGTGGCGCGGGGCTCGCCGCGGCGGTTGGTGTCGCGGCCACGGCTTTTCTGGTTGGCGTTTTTGAGTGTCGGGGAGCCTGGGCGTTTGATGCCGAGGTGCGGATGGCGGCCAGTGTGGCGGCGCTTGAGTCGTTTCACAGTCGGCAGTTGGCCATTCACGTCGTTGCCGGTAATCCGGCGGTCTTTATCCTTGATTTTCCGGAGCTTGAGCAGCAAGGGCGGATGTTTAGCCGCATCCTCGCCCTTATCGAGCGTCAGGGCGGGGAACGCGAACATGTGTTGACCGACACACAGTTGGAAGGCCTGATGACGGCATCGGGCAAAGGTTTCGCAACTTACGCATACGGTAATGATTTTCGCAGTGTTGACTTAGCCAAGTTTTATACAATCGCCAGTGACGAGAAAATCGATTTAAATAACGATGAGATTGGCCTTCGTGATTTTCTCATTGCTAAAGGGGTGATGGAGCGCAAGTTTGAGTTCTACACCCCGGTCCCACCTGAGCGAGTTATTATTTCAATTCCACAGAGTGGGGGCGGATCGGTTGCTGTTCGCAAGAAATCGGGTCAGGCTGCTATTACACCCCAACTTCGCAAGGCTATTCTTCACCATGAGATTTCTCATGGCGAGTATTATACCAACCCAGCCTACTCGGAATATTGCCGGGATTTTTGGGCGAGGGGACTAACCGAGAGTGAGCGGGCCGCGTTTCGGAAGTTTCTCGCCGGTAAGGGGTATGATCCCGAAAATGGCGACCTGATGATTAACGAGACACAGGCGTATCTGATCCATACACCTTCCCATGACGTTTTTAGCCCTGCTATGGTTGGTTTGACGGTGGGGGAAGTCGAGGGTTTAGTGAGCCGGTTCTGGGCGGGGGCGCCGCCGAGCCGATTTTTTCAAAAGGAGCGTTCGCGTTCGCCCTGACGGTCAGGATTGGAGCGCGACCAACAACGGAGGACCTTGGTATCCATGAACCCAACATTTAAGAAGAGGGCTCGCCAGCTTGCCGCATGTCTGATTGCAGCGGGCATGGTGGTCGGTTGCGTGACGCCAGACCCGGATACGGCGACGCTTGCAGCCGCGCCGAAGACACCAGCCAGCAAGACCTTCACCAGCTTTACGCCGGCCTTGCAGTGCATGGACAATTTGATGATGACTTACGGCAAGCATGATATCACAATCACGACTGCCGGCATTACAGATTCGACCCAAAAAGTTTCGGTCGGCACTAAAGAAATGCTGATCAGGGCGCTCAACCTGATGTCCCGGAAGTCAAAAGCGTTTTCCTATATTGATTATGACCCACTGAATGCCAGCTTCTTCATCGATGCGCAGCGGGCGTCGGGTGCTGGTTATAAGGTGCCATCATATTATATTCGTGGTGCCATCACCCAGTTGGATGACAATGCCTTGGAAAGCCAACTCGGCGGGGCGATATCAACCCCCTTCGCCGATCTCGGTATCTCGAAAGACCAGATTGTTTCGCTGGTTGGGTTGGATATGAATATTGGCGAGACCGTATCGCGCCAAATCATTTCCGATGCTGGTTCCAGTAATACTATGGCGGTGGTCCGGCTTGGTCGCTCAGGTGAGGCGGGCGGCAAGATTGGTAAGATGGGCCTTAGCATCAATATTTCGTTTAATACGTCGGAAGGGCTTGGTGCCGCGGTGCGCGCACTTATTGAACTGGGTGCGATCGAAATGGTCGGCCAGTTCTCCCATACGCCGTATTGGAAATGCTTGCAGATCGAGAAGAGCAACCCAAAACTGCGGGAGCAGGCGCGCGAATGGTACGACGCGATGGGCCTGAAGGACAAAGTAAGCTTTGTTCAGCGCAAGCTGTCGGCCACGAATATTTATCAGGGTTCTGCGAACGGCGAGCTTGATTCGGCGACCCGCGAGGCGATTGGCCGCTATCAGGCCAGCAATGGCTTAATCGCGAACGGCCAGACTAATTTCGAGCTGTATTTCGCCTTGTTGGACGATGAAGCTCCGGTTGCCGACGACACCCGCCGTCCGCCGCCGGTGACTGTTACCAAGACGCTGGTGCCGGTTACGGTGCTTTCGGATCGTGGCGCGAACCCGACGTATGAGCCGAATTCCATCCTCAGCGCCAGGGTCGATCTGGGGCGCAATTCGTTCCTCTACTGCTACTATCAGGATGCGGACGGCACGATTGCGCGCTTGTTCCCCAACCGCTTCCAGCCGAACGCCTATGTGAGTAGCCGGATGGTGCCTTTGTCGGCGCCGCAGCAGCCGGTAAAAATCCGCTTTGATAAGGCCGGTCACGAGGTTGTCTCGTGCTTGGCGAGCGAGTCGGAGGTCCCCTTGCCGGCCAAGTTGAAAGAAAAAGATCTGACAAGGTTGGCGGTTGGCTCACTCGAAGAGATTGATGGGATCTTCCGGGCGGCCAATCCCAATGTTTCCACGTCGCGGCTCGACATAACCGTGCAGTAATGTGAAATCGGGGCGGAATGGTCCGCCCCGATTACTCACGGGAGGCTTGGATGGCGATCAAAATTGAAATGGCATTTGTCCAACTGGCGGGGTTGCTGACGTTTGTTTGTGGCGTTGCCTTTGCTGGCGAGTTGATCGTTGTCCCTCTGGGGTCGGGTGAGGCTTCGGCCTCACCCAGTCCGGGGCAGGTAAATCGGGAGGCGGGAATCGATAACGAGGCCCGGGCGCGGATGTATGGGGACCCGAATCGTGGGACGGTTCCCAACATTATAATTATTGCGCCGGAGGGCTCGGCCGCCGAGGCGGCAGCGGAAAAAAACCGGGAGGCGATGATTCGCAACCGTCTGCGTGCGAAGGCGCAATCCCAAGGCAAAGATGGCAATCGAAGCGGGAATAATACGTTGGTGATTTTGCCCGGGACGCCGCCGGGCGGGTTGGATAGTCAGCGTCCGTTGGACACTGCCATGGATCGGGCGCGGTCTTGGTCGGACGGCGATGGCGGCCGTCGTCCGTGCACGAGTGCCACGGTGTCACTGGGAACGGTGGGCAATGTGGTGGTTGTCGACCGGTCTGGCGACCCCACCAGCAACGCTCAGGGTGTTAATACCATCGCCGTTGGGGGAGGGGGGTGCCGCTAGCCATGGCTGTTTCCAGGTGGTCGCGCCATGGTTGTGGTGTTTGCGCCAGCGGGCAATCGACAATGCCGCCCGCGTGGTCGAGCCGCGCGGGCGGTGGTTGGTATGGGGGGCGATTACTCGTCCCGAACTTGGATGGCGCCGCCGACTCGTTCGATACGGTAGTTTTTCCCCGAGCGGCCGGTAAATTTGGTGGCACCGCGCGGGACTTTTTCGCCGTCGATCCATATCTCATTATTGATTATGGTGATGCCGACGACTTGGCTGTCGTTGGCGATTCCACTCTGGAACGAGGTGCTGTTGTCCTCACCAATGGAGTTGATGGTAATATTTTGGCTCGCCGTTTGGCCCTGGGCGTGGCCCAACGGGAGCAACGGGATGGCAAGGGCCACTATGGCGCAAATGCAGGTCGCGGGTTTCATATCACCCTCCTGTTCAGTTCGATAGGCGACAGGATACCATGGGTTGGGCAGGCTCACCAGCGACAGCTTGCTTATCGCGGCTCGAGAAATAGGCATATGTTTTGTTGTTAGAGCGGGGCATCGTTCCCGGATGTTTCTTTTCGGGCGGCATCGCCTATTATCTTGGAGATGTGCTCTAATCATCTCGTCAAACTCTGATGGAGGACTGTAATGTATAGCTGCACCCGACCCCTGATGGCTCTCATCGCGGCGTTCATGCTTAGCGGTGGGGTGGCTTACGCAGGGGACATCAATAACCCCACACATCTGACCAACTCAGGAAATACCGCCGTCAACGCTGTCAAGGCGAGGCAATATGGGACCACGGGCGGCATGAACAGTAACGACACCGGTGGGGGGAACTCTTACGACCCGACCTCCGACACGCTCGTTCATATGGGGAACGCCCGGAAGGGGGATTGTACGATGAACGTCGGCGGTGTCAATAGCGGCCGGGAAACGGTGGTAACCGCGCGGAATATCGTGAACGTTTGTAAGTAGCAGCGTTCGGGGCTCGGGGTTTATCGGGGTGTCAGCCAGCGAAGGCGCTGGCTGACGTTGGGTGTGATTGCGTTGCTTGGGGCCTAGCGCTGCTTGGCCGTGTAGGAGCCGTGAATGCCGATTTGGTAGGTACGGCCGTTGAGTTGTGTGCGTAGAGCGGTTTCGAGGGCGCGCGCTGTTGGCTTGTTGTCAATCTCCGTTAGGGTTTTATGGAGCTCGACAAGCGGTTCGGCACTGGCGATCGCCACAAGGTGATCGGCCCCATAGGGGGGGGCAACCACAAGAGGCACATCATAGGGCCGCCCGAGGGGGATGTTGAGCGGGTCCTTAACCTCGGCGGTAGCGAGTGGGTAAATAAAGTTTACGGTGCCATCGGAAGCAAGGTTAAATAACGTTAAGTAGGGTTGGTTCTGGCCCTCGACGGAAAACATTACTTTCTCCCCGAGGGTATGAATAGCGTCACCGGGTTGGAGCGAAATGCCGAGGCTTTGCTTCTCGGCGAGCGTCTTAATCAATTCCGTAAGGTGCCATTTGTCGATAACCGCCTGAGCCATCGGCACATCGGTTGCAGCGCCAATCGTTTGCTTGGACTCGCTGGTATTGACCTGACGCTTAAAGGCCCGTGTGTCATCGGCCGTTGTGCTGGCGCTGCTGGAAAAATCGGCGACGATATCGCCGAGCGAAGACAGAACCCTTCGTTTCCCCACATCCCATGTCAGGAGCGGCCTGCTTGCAGGTTCGACGATTTGAACATTGGTCAGGGGTGCCCTCAGTTCGGGCATGGCTCCGAGTGAGGTATTGATAATTGCCATCTGGATTGCGGTTGACGGGATCTGTTGGGCATTGCTCTTGGCTTTTTCTTGAATAGCCTTCATAATAGCTTGAAGTTTGTCAGTTCCGGAATCTCCCGGACCCTCCTTAACCGCTTGTGCCAGTAATTGTTTGGCATAGTCGGTGAGCCCATCCTTTGACGCGACCTTAACAATCTCGAGTGCTTGGGGGCTTAAAATCGAAAACTCGCCTCTGTCGACAAACGTAACCCCACGGGACTTGGTGGGAATGATCGATGGATGCTGTTGCCCTTCAACTTTGATCTGGATTTGGTCGATGATATAGTCGCGCAATTCGCTGACCGTAATCACCCCGTCTTTGTTGGCATCGGCGGCGCCCCGTAAACCCGATGCCAGCGACCAGCTAAGGGCGC
This sequence comes from uncultured Rhodospirillales bacterium, assembly GCA_903931735.1. GTDB lineage: Bacteria > Pseudomonadota > Alphaproteobacteria > Azospirillales > Azospirillaceae > BOG-933. The sequence goes on along the minus strand of CAIZDL010000192.1, from coordinate 25,233 downwards.
CCCGTTGTTGGCCGCCAATTGCAATCTCGGGGGCCTCTTCGTGGTCATGGACCGCCCCGAAGTAAAACACATGGGGCAGTTCTTTGGGAATTTTTGACCAAGCCGGGTCTATCAACGGCAATCGATCCTCACTTGCGGCAATCGGCAGATAGGTCACCGCCCGAACACGGGGCTTTGCGATCGATGGGTTGTTGAAGGCGCGGGTCATGGTGCCGGAATGGCAGGCATCGATTGCCACCAGCAGGTTGACGCCCGCGTCGGAGGCGCGTTGGAACATCGCTCCCAATTCATCGTCCACGATGCGTTCGTAGGTGCCGGGACCCTTTAGCGAAAATCCCGCGAGAAGTAAAGTTGAGTCATAGCCTGACTCCTCGGAGCCTTTGACATGTTCCGGTTCCTGTCCGCCATGGCCGGCAAAATGAAAGATTAGGTTGTCGCCTTTCTGCACTTTTGCCATCAGGTCATTCCAGGCGCCCATGATCGCATCTCGACTCGCCTTTTGATCAAGCAATAGTCTGACATCTTGGGCGCCGTCTTTTTGAAGCGCGTTTGCCACATCGGTGGCGTCGTTGACCGAGCCTTCAAGCTTCGGGCTAATATACTGGTAGTCGTCGACGCCGATAACCAAGCCAAAGGTGTTAACAGCGGCGAAAGCGTTTGGGGCTGGGGCTCCAGCCACAAAAGTTAAAGCGGTTAGTCCGGCAACCATCCAGCGCATTATTGACTCCATCGGTTGTATCGTTGCAGAGACCTACCGAAACTTCCGTGCCAAAGGAAAGTCGTCTTGTTCGCCAAGGGGTTGCCATTTGGCTTGCTGCTTGTGATTTGGGCTGACCTCGGCTGCCAGCTTGATCACGGCCTCTTTAACATAGCGCGCCAATGAGGTGGGGTAAATGATCCCGGTTTCATCGGCCGTAGCAGCGCCGCCAATGCCCGAGATGACCGCGTAGGCAAAAACGCCGTGCTCGGCCCGTCCGCGTCCTTGGGGTCGGTAGCCATCGAGCGCTTCTTGGTTTGAAGCGGCGGCGGCGAGCACCGAGATCCCGGCTTCATCGTTCAGGTTGGTGATGGCATCGATTGGGGTGCCTTTGGCAAAAGCGCCCGAATGGCACGTATCCAGCACAAGTAAAATGTGCGCTTTTTTGCCGTTAATCTCAACGAGGTGTTGAAGCAGAACATCTTGCCCAAGAGCTTGACCGGCTACGGTATCGGGGCTGTCGACGTTTGATGTGATGAAGTAGAATTTGCCAGCAGCCTGAGAGCTTCCGGCGCCACCGTCTTCACGAACGCCGTGTCCGGCCAAATAAATAACGACAGTATCGGCGGGACGTACGATATCACCGGTAGTTAAGGCCTTGAATGCCTTTTCGATCATTTCAAGGCTCGCGTTTTCGTTGGCCAGAACGGCGGTGCCGGTTTTTGCCTCGGCGAACACAACAGCACGACTGGGCGTAATGGTTGGCACAAATACTTTTTCATATAGATCACCCACCCGGTCTTTTAATGCCGCAGTTACCCCTTCGGCATCGGCGACGGGGAAATTCAGGTGGTAGGCCGGGTTTTTGTAGACATCGACGCCGGCCGCCAAAACGAACAGGCGGGGCTTGCTCGCGGGGGCTAGCTGCGGTCCGCCTTCGGTCGGCGGTGATGAGCGGACCAGCTCTATCCGCCCGGAACTGGCAAAGGCGGTGCGTGCGCCATCGTAAATTCGAAGTTCTATGCGGTTACTGCCCGGGTCAAGCGAAACAAGTCGGTTGAATCCCTGGGGGCCAGGCGAGGTTATGGCAGCAGCGGACCCAGTATCGCGGCGAAATGCGCGGGTGATATCCTGGCGATCAATGTTGTGGTCATTGACAAAAACGCCGATATCGCCCACTCCGCCGCCGCCGTCGACAATTTTGAACTTTAACTTCACTTGCGAAATATCAGCAGGAACTGTCGCCGATAGTGCAGCCGCGACCGGGGAGGGGGTGGTTGAAACCGTGCTGCCGGGCGCGGTTGGTCGGCTGGTGTCGCGCACAAAGCCGCGGGTGCCAATTTCGTTGATCGGACGGCACATTTCCTGCCCTCCCGCCTGGGTCCAACAATATTCAAGATTTTCAATCTTTGGCAGCGGATGGCGCTCAAAGCGGGCGCGCAGATTTCCGATATTGGTATAGGTTCGGGCAATTTCCGGGTCAAAACCGCCAGTAATTTTCTTCATTACCAAGTCTGAGCTATGAAGTAATTGGTAAACCTGGGCGAAGTTGATGAACTCCGGCGTGGTGGTTCGTCCTTTGTTGAAGTGATATCCGACCATATCCTTGCCGCCGTTTTCAGCATGGTCAAAGAATCCTTCCGGAGTCCAGGCAACCCAGCGTTGGCCGTCGCCATGAACGAATAAGGAGGCGCGCTCCTCCAAAGGTTTGCTGCCGCCGGCCAGGTTATACCAATGAAGGGTGCCATCGGTGAGCGCGACCAGCGCCGTGGTCCCTGATCGGGTGACGGTGATGCCGGTCGCAGCAGCGGGAATGGCCACTTTTTCAATCAACGCACCAGTATTGTTGAACCAGCGGAGCCAATAGTCACCGCCCAGCAAAAAGGATTGACCATCGGGAGTGATCGCTAAACTATGCGTTCTTTCTTCGCCATCCAGCCGAAGCTTGCGGTTTCCGATCATTGGCGCGTTGGAATGCTGCCAATTTGTTATTTTAAAGGCAGATGCCTCGGTCATGGCTTTGGCAAGTGTTGGGTCGGCTTTTGGAGCCGGGCCATAGCTATGGTCGCGCAGGTCCAACCGCATCGGGCGCTGGCCCTTGGCCGCAATGCCAAATTCGAGGGTGAGACCATCTTCGGAAACCGCGAACCGACCGGCGGAAATATCGCGGAAGTTGGCGGTGGGGCTGGTTATCTCCAGCAGTTTTCGGCCGGCGCCGATCCGTCCCCATGACGGGGCGGCGCTCACAAACAGCGCCTCGCCCCCGCTGAGCGGCGCGATTTGGTTGATCGAGTCTTTTGCGGCGGAGATGTCGACCGAGCGCCCGGTGCCGGCCCCCGACCAAACCCGGATGATGCGCGAGCCGTCGTCGCGGCTGGCGGTGCCGCCTGCGGCCAGCAAGACTTGGCGTCCATCCTCGATCCACGCCACCGCCGCAAGATTGCCGCCTTTAAGGTCGCTGGTATCGGGTGAGGAGCGGGATTTGAGGTCGGCCGCCGACAGGATATCAACCTTCGGGGTGTCGAACGATCCCACCGCCAAGGTCGCATTGTCGGGTGAAAATGCGACCGAAAACGGCCGGTTGGCGCCGGGCAGGGTGCGCTTGGCGATCAACTTCACCGAGGCGTCGTAAAGGCGCACGTTGCCGTCAAAGCCGGTGGTGGCGAGGCGTCCATCCTGTGCGAAAGCGACCCAATTTGACGGTTGGTTGCTATAGTTATGGTCCTCCCCCAGGATTTTACCGGTGCCCATGTCGTAAACGATCAATCCGGCGCCGCCGCCAAAGGCCGCCGCCAGCCGCCGGCCATCGGGAGAAAAGGCCAAATGGAGGATTTCGCTGGGTAATTTTGGCAGCCGTGCCTTGATCTTCCGGCTTGCGACATCGAAAAGGTAAAGGGACGGGCGGCCGTCCCATTGCTGGCCCACGAACCCGCCCGCAGCCACGGTGGCGCCATCGGGAGACAGCGCGACGCTGTAAAGGCTGCCCTCGGGGCCATTGCCAATTGGCACCCGTAGCGTTCCAACCGGCCGCCCTTCCGGCAAAGACCATAGGCGCACGGTTTTATCGTCGGAGGCGGTTGCCGCCAATCGCCCAGTGGCGTCCACGGAAATTCGATTGATGATCGCGGTGTGCATCCCGGTTTCGATGCGCAAGAACGGCTCAGACGGTGGTTCCACCCAGGCGGCGCCATCGGCGGCCTCGGCCGGAGCGGAGCGCCCCATGGCGAGTGTCAGGGATAAAATCAGCGCCAAACCCACTCGGCCCAACCGGAATACAGACATCGGCAACCCTCCCGGAAACCGGCACGAAGGCGCCGGTATGACGCAGCTTGTTGAAGAACCGGCCAACTCAAGCAACCATCCGCCTGATGAAATGATCAGACGGCCCGTACAATCTGGCGGAAAGCCAGGGGTGACGGCGATTGGCCGTCACCCCCGAAACCTTCGGACTCAAAAGGTTCGTACATTTAGCCTGCGATACCAGCCGGTAAATGCCTTAACCCAGCTTGGCACTTTCCCAACCGCTCGACTCTGCTGCGTAGTCGGAGCTGTTCTGCTTGAGGGTCGATGCTTTTGACTGAAGTGATGCAAAGCCCTGGGTGGTCGGCGGCCCCGTCCGTGTCGGCTTGTGGGGACGGTTTGGCTTGCGGTCGGCACTCGAGCTGCTTGAACTGCTCGAATTCTCGTTCGATGCGGACGGTGCCGGAACGTTGGGGTCGATTTGATTGGCGGCGTACTGGTATTCGGCCAAGCGCTTATCGGCATTGCCAGTAATGGCGTTGAGGATATCAACGTCTTTACGGGCCTGGGTTCCCAGCATCCGCAGGCGGGTTTGGGCTTCGTCGCGGGTGATCGACTTTGCGGTGTACTGCGCCCGGATCTTTTTAGCCTGATCGCGGCGGCAGGCGGTGAGTTGCTTGAAGGCGGCCTGGCTCTTGTCCAGTTGCGCTTCATCGGCGTTCATGTCGGAAGCCAGGCTGGTGACCGCTTGGTCTTTGCCTTGATCCATTTTGCTCTTCCAGTAGCCGCCGAGAGCGCCCACTGCGGCACCGCTGACGGCGCCAATGGCCGCGCCTTGCCAGTTGCCGCTCGCAATGCCGCCGATCAACGCGCCGCCGAGCGCGCCAATGGCTGCGCCCTTAATCATATCTTCGGCGAAATAGTTGCCGGTTGAGTCGAGAGCGACCACATAGGCCAGGCAGGCGTCGGACCCGTCGTCGGCTCCGATCCGATCGTCGCGTGTGGTCACGCATCCGGTAAGGCTGCTAAGAACAAGCGAAACGCTGACCATGGCAGCCAAGCCCGACCGCGCGATGCCGGTTCGGTTATAGTGATTTTTGCCAAGCAACACGTTGATACCCCCCTCAATGTTACGGGACTCCTGAGCCATGATACGGATGCGCGTCCCCTAAGGCAATTGAACAATTGTACGTCAAAGCGTGTCGGCATTCGTCCTCCCTTGTGGTGGAAAAAAAGCGGGCATTTGAAACGTCTTTATTAAGAAACTCGTAATGATTTTGCAGGTAAATCCCGCTGTAGTGAGAAGAAATAGCTCGTTGCTCAGTGAGCTTATGGAGTATTGTGCGGTGCGATAATTGTCGGGGCAGGATGATTTTGTATAGTTTAGTGGGAAATGCTTGTTGTAAAGTTTGTGACGCTCAGGCTATCTTTGACGACTGTAGGCCACGATGATCGTCCATGAAGAGTGACGAGGCCGGGTGCGCAACCGACGTTGGAGGCTTTCCGATGAACGAGGCTGTTGCTGCCGTGCTGAAATCTGCGGGTGGGCAGACGGTGCTTTCCGGGGGGTTGACCATCAATTGTGCCGAGGCGGTGCGCGACCAGTTGGCGCGTGATTTGGCCGCTTGCGAGCGCCTGACCCTCGACACCCTGGCTCTTGATGCAGTGGACGCGGCGGGGATTCAACTTATTATAGCGGCGCGGCGGAGTGCCGAACGGGTCGGCAAGCGGATTACGCTGGCGCCTGCACCTGCGGGGGTGCTGCTGGCGGCGTTGGTCGTGGCCGGTTTTCGGCCGGGGGTCGATGGCGGCGGACCCGACGCGGGGCAAGACGGATTTTGGTGGGGAAAGGAGTAGACGTAAGAATGGCGAAGAAGATTCTCAGCGTCGATGATTCGGCGAGCGTGCGTCAGATGGTAACATTCGCGCTGGAAACAGCCGGTTACGAGACGGTACAGGCGGAGGACGGTAGGGAAGCACTGGCTCTCCTTAAGACCACGACGGTCGATATGATCGTCACCGATCTGAATATGCCGAACCTTAACGGCATTGATTTGATCAAGCAGGTGCGGGCGCTGCCGAACTTCAAGTTTGTGCCGATTGTTTTGCTGACCACCGAGTCCGAGGATTCGAAAAAGGCTGAGGGGAAGGCTGCTGGGGCGACCGGATGGATCGTCAAGCCTTTCAAGCAAGATCAGTTGCTGGCGGTGGTCAAGAAATTGCTCGGCTAGGAGGATAAAATCATGGCGGCGGCGGTAAATCCAGCGGATGTGTTCAGACAGGAAGCCGCCGAGTTGCTGGCGACTCTCGAGACAACGTTGCTCGATCTTGAGGCCGCGCCAAACGACAAGGATCTGGTCGATCAGGCGTTCCGCTCGTTGCACACTCTTAAAGGGTCGGGCGCGATGTTTGGGTGGGAGGCTTTGGCCGACTTTACCCACCACGTCGAGTCGGCCTTTCAAAAGGTGCGCGACGGCGTGCTTACCGCCAGCCATGACCTTATTTCGCTGACCCTGGCTTCGCTCGATCACATCCGGGTGTTGCTGGAACGGCCGGAGCAGGCCGACCGGGTGCGGGGGGATGCGTTGCTGGCCGCGTTTGCCGATTTGGCCGGCACACACGCCCCTGGCGTCAAGGCCGCCGCTCACGCCCGCCCCGTTGCCGCCGCCTGCCAAACCAAGGTGTTTCGCATTCGCTGGCGTCCGGCGCGGGATATGATGGCGTTTGGTGGTAATCCGCTGTTATTGCTCAATGAGTTGCGCGAGCTTGGCCCATGCACCGTGACCCCGATCGTGGATCGGGTGCCGCCGTTGGCCGAGATTGACCCGGCTGGTTGCTATCTTGGCTGGGATGTGATGGTGACGACCGATAAGCCGCGCTCGGCGATCGACGACGTGTTTATTTTCGTGGCCAGCGACTCGGAGCTGACAATCGACGAACTTGCGGTTGAAGATGATGCGGGAGCGGCGCCCCGGCTTGGAGAAATTCTGGTCAAACGCGGCGATGTTGCGGCGCGCGATATCGAAGAGGAGTTGGGCCACCAACCGCGTCTTGGCGCTATGCTGGTGCAGGCTGGCAAGGTTTCGGGCGATCGGGTCGCTTCGGCGTTGGGTGAGCAGAAGCATTTGCGCGAGGCGGCCAAGGTTCGGGAAACCTCGACGGCCGGTAATACAATTAGGGTTCCGGCCGAGCGGTTGGATAACCTTATGGACCAAGTCGGTGAATTGGTGATCGCCCAGGCCCGCTTGATGCAGATTGCGGGCGGTGGCAGCCCGTTGTTGAAATCGATTGCCGAAGATATCGAACGGCTCGCGGGCGAGTTGCGTGATACCACGATGAGTGTGCGCATGTTGCCGATCGGGACGCTGTTCAGCCGGTTTCGGCGGGTGGTTCACGATCTTTCGCGCGAGCTTGGCAAGTCGGTCGAACTCACCATGGCGGGGGAGGAGACCGAGCTGGATAAAACGGTGATCGAAAGCCTCAACGATCCCATGGTCCACCTCATTCGGAACGCGATGGATCATGGTCTGGGCACCAGCGAGCAGCGCCGGGGGCAAGGCAAGCCGGAGACCGGGCGGCTGCACCTATCGGCGGTCCATTCCGGCGCCAGCGTTTTGATTACCATCTCGGATGACGGCAAAGGGCTGGACCGTGTGGCAATCCGCGCCAAGGCGGAGGAGCGCGGGATGCTCCAACCCGGTCAGGAGATCACCGATGCGGAACTTTTCGGCTGTATCTTCCTGCCCGGTTTTTCGACGGCGGCAACAGTAACCAGCATATCCGGCCGAGGTGTCGGTATGGATGTGGTCAAGCGGGCAATCGATGGCCTGAGGGGGACGATCGAAGTTAGTAGTGAGCCGGGAAAGGGCACCGCCATTACTCTGAAATTGCCACTGACATTGGCGATTATCGACGGTTTATTGGTCAAGATGGCTGATGAACGTTATATTGTGCCGTTATCGGCGGTCGAGGAATGTGTCGAGCTGACCAGCAAAGAAGATCATCGCTCTGATGGCCGCAGTTTTCTTAATATTCGGGGTGAGATCGTGGCCTTTGTTCGGTTGCGCCATTTGTTTGAGGTCGCGGGAGCCGCCCCGAAAATTCAAAAGGTGGTGATTGTCGGAATTGGCCAATCCCGGATTGGATTGGTCGTCGATCAAGTGTTGGGACAGCACCAGACGGTGATCAAATCACTGTCTCGTCTTCACGATGATCAGGAGGGGTTCTCGGGCGCGACAATCCTCGGCGATGGCTCCGTCGCGCTAATCCTCGATGTTCCCCATCTTGTAAAGTTTGCGCGCGAGCGCGAAACAGCCACCAGGGCAGCGTAATCACGCCCGCTTTTCGACGAAAACGGAGGTTAAGCCCATGCGTTTTACCATTAAAGCCCGGCTGGCGGCAGCATTCGGCGCGATTTTGCTTCTGAGCGCGACCTCCGCCTATCTGGGGATCAGTAGCCTCGGTTCGGTCAACCAGCAGGTCGATGCGATCGTTAGCGGTCCGGCGGCTCGGACCGCAATGACGCTGAGAATGGAAACCATGCTGGCGTCGTTGGCGCGAAACGAAAAGAACCTGATCCTGGAAAAAGACGATCAGGCGATGAAGGGCTATGTCGAAAATATTAAGAACGGGCGGAAGAAGTTTCAGGATCTGTTCGACCAGCGCCGGGCGGTCGCCCTTGAAGCTGGCAAGAAGATACTCGACGCTCTGCATGGGGTGTACGCCGAATATATCAAGTCGCAGGATGAGCTGATCCAGTTCGTCTTGCTGAACTCCAATGAACACGCAACCAAACTTGCCACCGGCGCTGCCGATGACGCACTTGAAGCTGCAATGCAGGCGGTGAAAAAGGTTGGAGCCATTAACACCGAGCCCCAGACCGCTGCCGTGTTGGCTCAATTGTCCGAGAACATGATTCGCACTCAGAGCGAAGAACTTTCGATGATTCTGTTTGGTGACGAAGCCAAGGAACGCGAATCTCAAAACAAGATCTTGGGCTACCACAAAGAAATCCAGTCCGGTTTTGCGCAACTCCGTGAGAAGGGCAGCCCAGCCCTGCGCGCGGACCTTCAAGCTTTGGTTGCCGCTTGGGATGTCTTCACTGGCCTTGACGCAAAAATTCGGGAGGTCGCCCTGGAGAACGGCAACAATAAGGCCACAGGGATCTCTTTCGGCAAGAACCGCGAGTTGCTGAAGAAAATTGACGCTCAGCTCGAGGAACTGGTCGCCTTCGACAAGGATCGGATGGTCGAGCGGATGGCGGAGAGTGAGCATATTTATGATCAATCGCGCACGACCCTGATCATCATGATCGTGGTTTCTCTCGCCATCGGTATCGGTGCTGCGATTTGGATTTCGTTGTTGATTGCTCGTGGCCTGTCGCGGTCTAGTACGCTTGCCCAGGCGGTTGCGAGCGGCGATCTTTCCCAGACCATCGACTACAAGGGCCGGGAAGAAATCGGCGATCTGATCGGCCACCTCAACGCCATGGTTGCGCGCCTGCGGGACGTGGTGACCGATGTTTCGAGCGCAGCCGAAAATGTATCCGCTGGCAGCGAGGAGTTGAGTGCGAGCGCTGAAACGCTCTCTCAGGGCGTGTCGGAGCAGGCCGCTTCCAGTGAAGAGGCATCCAGCTCGATGGAAGAGATGGCCGCCAACATCCGTCAAAACGCCGACAATGCCAGCGAAACCGAGAAGATCGCCCGGCAGTCGTCCGTCGATGCCGGCAAGAGCGGCGAAGCGGTGAGTAAAGCCGTGGGAGCGATGCGGATTATTGCCGAGAAAATCTCCATCGTTCAGGAAATCGCCCGGCAGACCGACTTGCTCGCTCTTAACGCTGCCATCGAGGCGGCGCGGGCCGGTGAACATGGCAAGGGGTTTGCGGTTGTGGCCTCGGAAGTGCGCAAACTGGCGGAACGCAGCCAGACGGCGGCTGCCGAAATCAGCACTCTTTCAAGCCAGACCTTAACAATTTCGGAGGAAGCCGGGCAAATGTTGACCCGGTTGGTCCCCGATATTCAGCGCACGGCGAGCCTGGTTGCCGAGATCACATCGGCATCGCGCGAGCAAAACACCGGCGCCGAGCAGATCAACACCGCGATTCAGCAACTCGATCAGGTAACCCAGCAGAACGCCAGTGCCGCCGAGGAAATGTCTTCAACCTCGGAGGAATTGTCGAGCCAGGCCCAGCAGCTTCAGGAGACGATTTCGTTCTTTTCTCTTGGCGGTGGTGGGGGGCACGCCATATCTCATGGGGCGACTCAGGGCGCCTCGGCGCGGGAGCCGGCAACGCGGGCGGCTCAGGCCCCGAGCCGGATGGCCCCTGCTCGTGCGGCCCAGGCATCGGGTGGGGGCGGCAAGCGCGCTCCCGTTGGAAAGCGCCCGGCTGGGTCATCCGGCACCGGCGGGGTCGGCAAAGGGTATGCGTTGAAGCTCGACGATCATCACCATGCGCATGGAGACGCCGACGATGCGGGATTCGAACGCTATTGATCCGAGGGCGACGGATGGGGAAGCGGTCCAGGTTCTAACGCTGGGGCTGGGTGGTGAAATCTTCGCCATCGAGACTGAGCGGGTGCGCGAGGTTCTGGATTTAATTCCGATTACCCGCATTCCTAATAGCCGTCCGTTCATCAAAGGGCTGATCAATGTCCGGGGCAAGGTGATCACGGTCACCGACCTTCGGGTCAAGTTCGGGATGCCGCCAATGCCACCCACCGCCGAAAGCCGAATCGTGGTGACCGAGGTTCAGGTCGAGGGGGTGCCAACACTGGTCGGTGCCCTCGCCGATCAGGTGTTCGAGGCGACCGAACTGCCGTCGGCCTCGATGGAGGAGGTGCCGAGGATTGGGATGCGCTGGCGGACCGAGTTTATCCGCGCGATAGGCAAGCGGGGTGACGACTTTATCATCATCGCCGATATTGATCAGGTCTTCGCCGCCGCTGACGCGGTTCACTGAAAGAGCGTGAGGAAGTCCCCATGCAGACAGCCAGCCAGACCACACCCCCGCCTCGGCGCCAACGCCAACCGGAACGGCGGGCGCTGGAGGAGGGCGTTCAATACCTGACATGTGGCGTTGGCGACGAAACGTTCGCCCTCAACGTCGCCCATGTGCGGGAGGTGCTCGACCTCTGCCCGTTCAGTCGAGTGCCCAACATGCCCGCCTATGTGCGGGGCATGATCGATGTGCGCGGCCAGACCGTGCCGGTGATCGATCTCCGGGTGAAGTTTGGCATGACCCCGGCCGAAGCCACCGATACCACCCGGATCATGGTGCTGGAGGTGGTGAGCGGTAATCGGCCGCTGGTGATTGGCGCTCTCACCGACCGGGTGATCGAGGTCACCGCGCTCGATGCGGGCGCGGTTGGGCCGCCACCCGAAATCGGCACCCGTTGGCGCTCCGAGATTATTCGCGGCATCGGGCGGCGTCACGGCAAGTTTGTTATTGTGCTCAATCTCAATAAGGTGTTTGCCTTTGATGGCTTGGTTGGCGAGGGGGATGTGGCGGGGGATGGTGAGCTGATGTCCATTGATGGCGAGGCGAATGACTGAGAGCGCACTTGATGGTCCACGCCTTTCCGACCGGGAATTTGCTCATTTGGCGGAGTTGGTCGAGACCCACGCAGGTATTCGGATGCCTGCGGGGAAACGGACCATGTTGGAAGGGCGCCTGCGGCGCCGGTTGCGCGAGCGCGGGTTTGCCAATTTCGCCGGTTACTGCCGGTTTTTGTTCGATGAGGGCGGGCTTGAGGAGGAGTTGGGCGACCTGATCGATGTCGTGACCACCAACAAGACTGATTTTTTTCGTGAGCCCAAACACTTTGAAATTCTCACCGAAATTGTTCTGCCGGAGTTGGTTCAGCGGGGAATTGGCACCGGCAGCCCGCTGAGGGTGTGGAGTGCCGGCAGTTCCATCGGGGCGGAAGCGTACACTTTGGCCATGGTGCTCGCCGATTTTAGAGAAACAGCGCCGGGGTTTAATTTTCGTATCCTCGGCACCGATATTTGCACCACGGTTCTTCAAACCGCAACCAAGGCGATCTATCCTGAAGAGATGGCCGAGCCGATTTCTCTCGATCTCCGCCATCGCTATTTGTTACGGAGCCTTGATCGCAAAGCCCGGACAATTCGGATCGTTCCGAAACTGCGGTCTCTGGTCGAATTTCGGCAACTTAACTTTATGACGCCCCAATATCGGTTGCCGACGGTGCAGGATGTTGTATTCTGTCGCAACGTCATAATCTATTTTGATACCGTCGTCCGGTTCGCGGTTCTATCGCGCATCTGCGCGTGTATGGCGAGCGGTGGCTACCTCTTCATGGGACATTCCGAGACAATCACCGGGCTTGATTTGCCGCTCCGCCAAATTGCGCCAACGGTATATGTCCGAGATTAGTGGGGCCGGGAGTGGTTGGGGAAAAGTACGATGAGCTTTGATCAGCATGATATGTTCCGGGAGCGCCTGAATGCGATGCCGTTGAGCGCCGGGCGGCGTGGTGTTGCCGCTATGGTGCTGGTGGAAATTGTGCGCTGGATGCCGGAAGAGGGGGCCGTCTGTTCGGTGACAGTGGACGAACTGGGGGATCTGCTCAATCTCCGGTTGGGTGAGGTGTTAAGCGCTGTTGGGACGCTGGCGGAATTGGGCAGTATTGAGTTGATCGAGCAGGGCGCGGTCACTCTCATTCGCTTGGTGCCGATGGCGTTGGCGAAGTGTGGGCAGCAATTGGGCAAGGAAATCGGCGAGGCGATCCATTTCCACACCGCGTGGAAGCGGCGGTTGCGCCATGCGATCGACACCGGGCAGACGGATATTTCGGTGGAGGACGTTGCTCGGGACGATCACTGCGATTTCGGCCGCTGGCTCTACGGGCCAGCTCTCTCGGACGCTGATCGCAATGGAGCTTACGAGAATATTTGTCAGCTCCATAAGCAGTTCCACCGGATCGCCGCAGCCACGCTCCAATTGGCGCTATCGAATAAAAAGAAAGAGGCGGAACAGGCGATGAGTGCTACCGGCATTTATGCTCGGGCTTCAACCCGGCTGATCTGGGCGCTGTCCGGATGGCGGCGGGTGGTTGCCACATGATCGCCTCAGCCCGGTCTAAACTCCGCGTTTTGATTGTTGATGATTCGGCATCGGTGCGCGAGGCCTTGAGGGAGGTCGTTGGCTCCGATCCCGATCTGGAGGTGATGGGCGCGGCGCAAGACCCCTATGTCGCAGCGAAAATGATCGCCGAAGAAGTGCCGGACGTGATTATTCTCGACGTTGAAATGCCAAGAATGGACGGCATCACCTTTTTGCGCAAGATTATGCAGCAGCGGCCGATTCCGGTGGTGATGTGCTCGTCGTTGACCATTGAGGGCACGGAAACGTTGCTGGAAGCGATGGAGGCCGGGGCGGTCGACATCATCCCCAAACCCAAGATCGGCTCCCGCGAGTTTTTGATCGAGTCGCGGATTTGGGTTTGCGATGCGATCAAGGCGGCGGGTCGGGCTAGGTTGCGTATGCCCGCGGCGCCGGGCAAGGTTGGCGTCCTGCGCACCGAGGATAAGCGCACGCTCGGCGCGGCGAAGTTGACCGCCGATGTTATTTTACCGCCGCCGAGCCACCGGAAGAACTCGGCGATGACCCGCACCACCGAGACCGTGGTGTGTATTGGGGCATCGACCGGCGGGACCGAATCGTTGCGGGTTCTTTTGGAAAGCTTCCCCCTCGATATGCCGGGAACCGTGATCGTTCAGCACATGCCGGAGAAGTTTACCGAGGCCTTTGCGAGACGGCTCGATAGCCTGTGCGCCGTGACAGTGCGGGAGGCGCGCGACAACGACACGATTTTGCGCGGCCAAGTCCTGATCGCGCCGGGAAATCGGCATACACTTTTGCGGCGCAGTGGGGCGCGCTATTATGTGGAGGTCAAGGACGGGCCGCTGGTTTGCCGTCACCGTCCTTCGGTGGATGTGCTGTTCCGGTCGGCGGCCCAATATGCCGGCGCCAACGCCATCGGCATTTTGATGACCGGAATGGGCGACGATGGTGCGCGCGGGCTGCTCGAAATGTTCCAGGCCGGGGCTCATACTGTGGCCGAGGACGAGTCCACCTGCGTGGTGTTCGGAATGCCGAAAGAGGCGATTAAACTCGGCGCCGTCCGCAATGTTTTGCCCCTGGATCGGTTGAAAGATGAGATAATGCGTAATTGCGCCGGACGAGATAGCCCTTGATGCATCACCACAGCCCGTCACCCGCCCAACTGCTGGCAACACGCACCCTGCTGCCCGGGGACGTTTATTGCGACCGCATCCCCCAGTGCTTGACCACTGTGCTTGGCTCTTGCGTTGCGGTGTGCTTGTGGGATCAGCGGTTGCGGTTCGGTGGCATGAACCACTTTTTGTTGCCGAACCGGCCCTCAAACGGTGAATTTTCAGGGCGGTTTGGCGATGTGGCGATCCCGCACTTGGTTGAGGCGATGCTGGCGGAGGGAAGTAGCGTCCGCAATCTTCAGGCCAAGCTATTTGGCGGCGCCTATGTTTTGCACGCGGGCGACCCCGCTTTCGCGGTCGGCCGGCGGAATGTTGAGTTTGCGGTCGCGGCATTGCGGAGCGCCCGAATTCCAATTGTGGCCAGCCGGCTTTCCGGGACCCAAGGAATGGTGATCCGCCAGTGTACCGATTGTGGTGATGTCTGGGTTCGCCCCACCGGTAGCGCGGACCGGTCGTTGCAACCGGTGCTCCCCGTGCAAGAATTGTCCTGTTCTTCGGAGGACATTCTTACCGCCATGGTGGTGCGCAACGACGAGGGGTTGCCCCTGATCGTGCGGACCCGGTCCGTCACCGGCGCTGTGGTTGGGCGCTGCGGAGTTTGTTCTTCCTCACCATTTGGCTGGCGGCGTACATGAGCGATGGCGGTTCAAGCATGACCTTGGCGACTTCGCCGGGCGCTCTTTCTCGTGACGGGGCTTTGGCCCGCGATGGGGCTTTGGCATGGACCCGGCGGATGCGGGCGATGACCGGGCGCATCGATAGTTTCTTCTTGCCGCTGGAGGCGGTATTTCTCAGCACCGGCACCCGGTTGCGGGATTTGTACCGCACCGTCTCCGAACTGGCGGAGGGGGTTGAATTTGCGGGCACTTTGTTCAGCTCATCCGACATGAACGAGATGCTGATCGAGATGGCCGAGGCGGTGCGCAACATCGATGCCATGCGGCGGCAACGCGGGGGGCTGGCCGCCACGCTCGGGCAATTGATCCAGGGCACCGATTCCATCATTGGCTCGCTGACTGCGTTGCACCGGATTATGAATCAGGCTCAGGTGTTGGCGATCAACGCTAAGATCGAGGCTTCCCAGCTTGTTCGGACCGGCACCGATTTCACCGTGTTTACCCGCGATATCGCCCGCCTCGCCAAAACCGGCCAGGAGACGATTGGGCAGGTTCGCCAGGAGTTGAGCGGGCTGCGCGCCGCTGCGGTCCAGGCCCAGGCCCTTCAGTATGAGTTCGAGACCAAGCAATTGCCGGAACTCGATGCGGTTTCTGAGCGGTTGGCGGTCTCGATCGAGGCTTTGCACGCCTCACGGACCCGGGCCGAACAAGGCGCGCGGGAAATTCCTGAACGGCTGCGGGCACTGTTCGGGCGGATTACCCGAGTGGTATCGGTTATGCAGGTTTACGACACCACCCGGCAGCGTTTGGAGCATGTGGAGCAAGCGCTGGCGCTGGCGGCCGACATGATCGATGCCGAGGGCGCCTCGGGCATGGATGTCCAGCAGCAGCGCGTTTTCGTCAATGGGATTGCCGATTTGCAATCGTTGCAGTTGGCTCATGGCAGCGATCATTACCACGAGGCGGTGTCCGATGTTGGGCGCAGCGTCGCCGATATGTCCCAAGGGGTGACGGCGGTGGCCGCGCGATGCCGGGAGGCGTTTGGCGGTGGCGAGGCCGGCTCCTTGCTTGATATCGACAGCAATCTCGAAAAAGCGAGCACTGTTTTCGGCAAGTTCATCGCCACGCGCCAGCAGGCGGCAGGCGCGTTGGACCGGGTGGTAGATGGGGCCGCGCGAGCCAGCGAACTTATGCGCTCGCTCAACTCGATCAGCGGCGACATGCGGCTGATGGGCCTGAACGCTGCCATCAAGTGCGGTAATATGGGCAGCGTGGGGCGGGCATTGAGTGTTATCGCCCAGGAGCTACAGGCGTATGCCACCCTTACCCGCGAGTATGTGCAGGAGGTTGCAGGCTCGCTGGGCCGTATTTCTGGTTCGGCCCACGAGATTGTCGGCTCGGGCGGGGACCAGGGGGGGCACATCGATGCCGATGCCCTGAAGCGCCAACTCGATAGTGTGGTTGCCCGCCTGAAAATGACCGGTCGGGGGCTGTCGCAGGTTATGGACAGCATTGCTGAGCACGGGGTATCGGTGGTGGCGCAGACCGAGGCCCTCGATGAGGGCTTTTCGGGGAAGGCCGAGTGCCGGCAGGCAATGGCCGAGGGGGTGCGCGAGTTGAAGGCCCTCGCCGCAGACAGCGACCCTGGGTTGAAGGGGGCTGCGCTGGAGGATGCGCGGCGCGAGGTGTTGGCCTTCACCGAAAGCCATTACACCATGGCCAGCGAACGCTCCACCCATGGCGCCGTTATCGATGGTCGCCATGCGGTGGGCTTGTTGACCGGCGCCGATGTCTCTGACTTTGCCACAGGCGGGGTTGGTGGCGACGCGGCGGAGCCGGTCATCGATGACTTGCTATTTTAGAGCGGGTTCACGCTATGGGGGGATTCCCCCCTATAGCGACCCCGCTCTCGCGGCCCCCGTTCAGGCCTTCTCGGGGGCGGTCTCGACCGGATCGGGGGCGACCACATCGAGCGGGGTGCCGGTGACCTGGGCGTAGAGCAGGACATCGTTGATAAATTCGGCTTCCTTGTCGGCGGTATCCTGATTGCGCCGGAAAGCGACGATGCGTTCGACCGCTTTAACATTAAAGCCGTCATTTTTGATCTCGCCGCGCAGATCTTTGATCGAATCTTTGAGCGCATCGGTCTCGTCGAGCAAACGCTCCATGCGTTCAACATAAGACTTCAGCTTGTCGGTGGTCTGGCCTTGGGTGTCCATCGGGGGCTCGATATGTAGTATGGTTGCTGGCGCTGGATACCGCGCTGGCCCCGGTTCGGCAAGCCCCGATTTTACCGAGGGCGGCTCGGCCGGGCGAGGGCGGCTCGGCCGGGCGGGACAGGGGATCGTATAGCGTGGGATCGTATATCGATAGGATATCAGTGTCCGCGTGACACCGGGCCTTGGTCTCGGGCATAGTCGTAAGCAAGAGGGTTTTGGTCCCCATCTGGTCATTGTTAGGAACGATCATGTCGCTCATCCGTCCTCAGATTATCGCAGCGGCGCTGGCGTTGACCGCTTATTCCGGGTCGGCCTTTGCTGGTGAGCCGGCGCTTGCGCTCAAGCGCGCCATGCTCTCCACCGGTGGTGTCGGCTATTTTGAATACGAGGCCACGGTCTCGGGCAGTGCCGATTTGACCCTGGCGGTGCGTCGTGATCGGGTTGACGACGTGATGAAGAGCATCGTCGTTTATGACGATAAGGGGGGGATTGGCACCATCGGGTTGCCCGGTCGCGAACCTCTGCGCGAGCTGTTCCACGATTTGCCGTTTGGACCGGAGGCGCTGGAGTCGCCCCAGGCGCTCCTGAGCGCATTGCGTGGCGCCGAGGTAAAGATTGCCGGCTCCCACGAGGTTGCCGGGCGGTTGGTTGCGGTGACCAACGACGAGGTTCGGCTGCCCGGCGATCAGGGCACCATCACCCGCCATCGCCTGAGCTTGATGACCGGCGACGGTTTGCGACAGGTGATTTTGGAAGATATCGACGCGCTCAAATTGGTCGATGCCAAGCTGCAAGCTCAGCTCGATGCGGCGCTGGCCGGGGTGGCAGCCCAAGGTGATCGCGAGCGCCGCACCCTTACCTTGCACACCACCGGCCAGGGGGAGCGCACCGTGCGTGTCGCCTATGTGGTCGAGGCGCCTTTGTGGAAGACCGCCTATCGATTGACCCTGGGCGGCGACGAGGCGAAAAGCGGTCTTCAAGGCTGGGCGGTCCTTGAGAATCTCTCGGGCGAGGATTGGCGCGACATCGACCTCACGGTGGTCTCGGGCAATCCGGTGACCTTCCGGCAGGCGCTTTACGATGCTTATTATGTCACGCGTCCCGAGGTGCCGGTAGAGGTGCTGGGGCGGGTGCTGCCTAAGGTTGATGAAGGGGCGGTGTCTGTGCAGTCTTCCCGGGCGGTGGCCGAGGCGGCAGATGTGGGGAGGGAGCGTAAGTTTTTTGCTACGCGCGAGTTGGCGCTTTCCGCCACCGGGGGCGGACGGCCGGTTCCGGCCCCGCCGCCATCGGCTCCCGGAAGGTTTGCCGACGTCGCGGCGGCCGAGAGCAGTGAAGCCACAACTCAGGTGATGTTTCATCATCCCGGTCCGGTCAGCGTTGCCAATGGTCATTCGTTGTTGCTCCCGATTGTCAACCGGGCGGTGCCGGCGGAGCGGTTGGCGCTTTATCAGCCCGGGACGCAGCCGCGTCATCCGCTCGCGGCGGTTCGGCTGTCGAATGATGGCACAACCGGGTTGCCGCCGGGCATCCTCACTCTTTACGAGCGCGGCGCCGATGGCATGGTGAGTTATGTTGGGGATGCCCGGCTGGCGGCCTTTCCGGCGGGGCAAAACCGGTTGTTGAGCTTTGCGGTTGATCAGAAGGTGACCATCGACCGTGCGGAAAGCGAGGCGCAGACCCTTTCCCGGGCGCGGGTGGTGGATGGCATTCTTCAGGTTGTAACCACCGATCGGGCAACCACAACCTACACTATTGCCGGCGCCGCCCACGAGGCACGGCGGGTGCTGATCGAGCATCCGCGCAGGAGTGGCTGGGATTTGGTGCCGGGCGCGGCGGGTTCGCCCGCTGTGGAGGCCACCGCCGACGCTTATCGGCTTGCGGTCAAGGTTGCCGCTGGGCAAACGGTCACGCTCGCGGTTACCACCGAGCGGCCGCGTCATGAACGTTTCGAGCTGGTTAAGTTGTCGCCCGAGCAGGTTCAGCTCTATGTTGGGTCCCCCGAGATGCCGGCGGAGCTGCGCCAAGCCGTTGTGAAGCTTGGGGTTTTACGCGCCACGGTGGCCGAACGCGAGCAAGCGGTCAATCGATTGGAGAGCACGCAGGAAGATATGGAGAAAGACCAGCAGCGTTTGCGGGAAAATCTTCAGGCGGTGGGGCAGGGGAGTGATATCGGCCGCCGCTATATGACGAAATTAAGTGAGCACGAGGATCGGGTGGAGAAATTGGCGAAAGATCTGGCCGAGGCGCGGGGCGCGGTGGAAGCGGCTCAAAATGCGGTAACCGAATATGTTCGGGGCCTCAAATTCTGAGCGTCTTTTCGGTTCGGGTCGAGTTTATCGCCGGGCCGGAAATATCCAATCGAAAAAGGCCGTGGGGGCGCTGTGCCGGTTCAACGATCGTGGTAACAATTTTGCCAAGGGGGCGGTCATGGTGTGCGCCGGATCTGTTGAATCTTGCCCTATTCAAAATAGGACTATGAATAGCGCATTGCGTCCTCTGCGGGCCATCTGGGCAGGCTGGCAAATAATTTGTTATTGTCTTTCGATTTTTCTCGCCATTGCAGGGCCGGCATCGGCAACACCGTTCGAAGATGGCCTCGCGGCCTATACTCAGGGTGATTTTGCTCTTGCGCTGCAAATTTTGCGGCCCCTTGGGGATGCCGGCGACCCATTGGCCCAGAAGTATCTCGGGGTTATGGCCGCCAACGGGCAAGGCCTCGCCCAAGATTTCACGGTGGCGGAGAATTGGCTTCGCAAATCGGCCGAGCAGGGGGATCGCGGCGCCCAGCATTATCTTGGCGATTTTTATCGCGATGGCATCGGCGTTGGGGCCGACCCCGCCCAGGCGGCAAGTTGGTATCGCAAGGCTGGGGAGCAAGGGGAGGTTGCCGCGCAATCTAGCCTCGGTGCCCTCTATAATCAGGGCTCGGGTGTGCCTCGCGACCTAATGGAGGCTGCTCAGTGGTATAGAAAAGCGGCTGAACAGAATGATCTTCAGGCCCAGCTTGGGCTCGCCAACCTTTATTGGTATGGGAAAGACAAAGGAATTGGCCCCGATTATGCGGAATCTGCTAAGTGGTATAGTAAGGCTGCGGAACAAGGGAGTGCTGACGCCCAAAGCAAACTTGGGTTTATGCTAAAGAATGGGATCGGATTTAATAAGGATTATTATGAGGCGGTTAAGTGGTATCGTTTGGCGGCCGATCAGGGGTTTCCCGAGGCTGAGTATTGGCTCGGGGTGCTGTACCGCTATGGCCAGGGCGTAACGCAGGATTTTGTTCAAGCCCTGATGTGGTTTAACCTCTCGGCCGCCCATGGCGACCGGGATGCGGCGAAATTTCAAACGACGATGCGCGCCCTCATGACCCCCGATCAAGTCCTCCAGGCCCATAAAGTAACCATGGAACGACTTCCGAGCAAATGATGGGGTGCGGCCGAAGACGCGCCGGAAAAATCGGGGCCGTACGGGCAAATTGGCAGGACTTGTGTCCAGCCCGGCTTGCGGGTAAGCTCAACTGTTCGCTTCAACCATGCTCGCGCACGAGGACGGTAATGAGATTTTTCCCTGTGGTAATGCTCCTGCTCGGGGCAATTTTCGTGAATGGTGCTGCCCGCGCCGATTCCGATGACAAGATCTGGGTCGCCCAGTGTGTTCGGGATAACGCTGGCGCCGAGGCCACCACCGCCAGCTTGTTCCGGTATTGCAACTGCATGATGAATAAGATGGACGACGAGGAAACCCAGTCGGTTACTGAATGGGAACCAACTCACGCCGCAGAAAAGGCCGCGTGCCGGACGAAAGCGAAGTGGGACGCTCAAGCGGCTCCTGTAGCGCCCGGTTCAGGATCGGGTGACAGCCCACAGCGTCAACGCTAATCCTTGTTGCATTGGTGAGACGGCGGAAATTATTTTGCCGTGGCCAGCCATAATTATTCTGCCATGGCAGGGGAGTAACGGTAGCTATATCAGTAGGTTGATGGGTGCGCAGTGGGTCCTAACTCCCCGTGGGGGCAACCGTACAAATGACCCGAGTTCGCAACCTGACTGCCCTGGCGCTGGCGGCAATAATTATTCTGCCATGGCGCGCGGAACTCGATCTAAATCAATAGGTTATAGATTTGTCCTGGGTCCGAACTTCGTCCGTGGTGGTCGATTAAGGACCCCAGTTCGAAACCGTGGGGCCAAAGTTCGCAACCAAGTTCGCAACCATACGCCATGAAGTTCGCAACTTCTGGCTTGGTTCAAGACCTGCCTAGGGGTGGCTTGGAAGCCGCTTGGAGGCACAATGAAAAACGGCGGCCTTGAGAGCCGCCGTTTGCCTGATCCGATGGAAGTGTGGTCAATGCTGTCTTTTCGCGTCAAGGGCAGCGGTCAACGCCCGCATCAATGCGCCAGTGAGACGAACGGCTTCGAGGTTGCTCAGGCATTCAACCTTGTGCCCCTGTAAGAGATTGGAAGCAGCAATCGGATCGAGCTCCTGAAGCTGCCGAACGAGCACGCAAAGCCCCGGCCGATAATCTGTGAATTCAGCGACAAGTTCGTCTTCCGGATAATCTTTAACGCCGGGCATACTCCAGAAGTCACGAAATTGGAAAACTTCATCAAAGTTCTTGAACTTGGCTCGAAGCTCGCGATAGTCATTAATGCTAAGGTCGCGCGGCACAATCTGGGCAGCTTGGTTCATCATCTCACCTTCTCCCGTTAGAAGCCAGTCAGTGTTAATCCCCGTTGCGGCCCTAATCTTTACTAGGGCTTCGGCGCCAGGATTTTGCTTACCGGAGGTGTAGTTTTGAAGCGACCGGTAGGGAAGCCCGCACTTCTTCGACACATCCGACATCGTCACACCAAGCTGTGTCAGTGCCAACCTCAGGCGGTCCGCAATCCCCTCATCCATGGTCAACACCTCTTTCTGCTTGACTGCACCTTATTAGGTGACATACCCTATAAAACATGATCGCACTTAATAAAGCATATCCCGGAGCAACAGGCAACAGCCAAGACCCCTGGCTATCCGCTACGGCATTTGCCGATTTGGCGGGCATAAGCGATTGGGCAGCGCGAAAGGCGCTTGCCAGGGCATTGGAGGGACGGATTTGGCGCGAAATTCGGCTGGAAGTGCGGAAGGTTAAGGCTGGGGGAGGCCCCAAGGGGCAGCGGTACGAAGTGCGAGTTGCCAGCCTTCCGCCAGAGTTTCAGGACCGGTTTAGGTCTGACCGCAACCAGCCGCTCTTAACCTCTGAGCCCACCCACACGGCCCTCTCAACGGTCGACTCGAGCTTGCCGGTCGCTGTGCCCGCCGTTGTAACGGATGCCTTGCCGCCGGTGCTCCGGCCCACCGTGATCATGGACGACAGAGCGGCATGGCGCTTGGCGTTGATCCAACCGATACGCCACGGCTCTGCGCCGGGTTCCGCCGAGCGTGCGGCCATGATCCGGGCGGTTGCCGAGCAAGAACTCACGGACCGGACCGGCCGGCGGGTAACGATTTCCGAGCGCTCCCTGCGGGACTGGATTACCAGCTATGAAGCAGACGGTATAGCTGGACTGGGCAGGCAGTGCCGGAAAGACCGCGGCCAGCGGCGGGTCAATATCGGTCGCGCCTGGGATGCGGCGCTGAAAGAGGCCGGCGCCAGCGATGAGCAGATGGCTCAGACGGTTGATGGTATCCGAAACGATGTTGCCTCCCTGTGGCGATCCGGCACGCCGAGTTGGCCGAACGTCCAGTTGCTGGCCAAACCGTTCGTCACTGAGCGGACGAAAGCAATAGGGGTCTCGGTTCCGGATGAGGTGTTGCGCGCCATCAGCGTGTTACCGCGTGCCGTGATCGAAGCCGGGCGCGCCCATAGTCTTGTCGCGGTGAAGGAGAAGGACGCCAAGAAGTATAAGGATAAGTTTATCCCGCGTGTCCGTCGCGACCGTTCACACCTGAAGCCGATGGAGTGGATTGCCGGTGACGTGAGGCACTGCGACGTGGCTTTCACGCGGGAGGACGGCTCGATTTGCACGCCTAAGATGGTTGCCTTCCTTGATCTGGCAACCAATCGCCTGTTCTACCGCATCTTCCTCAAGAGCAAGGGCGAGATGATCCGGCGGGAAGACGTGATCGAAGTCTTCGTCGCCATGTGTGAAGACCCAAGCTGGGGAGCGCCGACAAGTCTCTATGTTGACAATGGTGGTGAATACAACTGGGGTGAATTCGTTTCGGACCTGTGCAAGCTCAAGCGCTCAATCACGCTTCGCGACTGGCAGGACGTTGAAGGCGATGCCGGCATGCGCAAGGCGAAGCCGTACAACGCGCCGGCCAAGGTCATTGAAACCATCTTCTCGATCCTGACGCGCTCATTGGAACCGATGATGCCCGGCTTCATCGGTGGAGACCGGATGAAAAAGAAGGTCGAAACTGAAGGAAGACCACCTAAGCCTTATCCTGGTGACTTCAAGGCCCTGGTTAACTCATATCTGAATTTGATTGGATTTTATCATAACAAGCCGCAATCCGGCCATCTCAAAGGCAAGTCCCCGAACCAGCGCTTTGCCGAATTTATCGTCGATGGCTGGAAAAGTATTACGCTTGATCGTACTGAGCTTGCTGTTGCCTTTAGCAAGGCGGACGCGCGGACGGTTCTGACGGGCGGAGAGTTTACCTTCGCAGGAACCAGATACCGCCATAATATTTTGGTCGGCTTGGTTGGGGGTAAGATAATTGTCCGGCAACCTCTCTTTGGAGACCGGGCACAGCTGTTTGTCTATTCCGAAGATGATGAACCTTTATGCACCGCACAGCCTCCCGAAGTCTTCAAATTCGGCGATATTGAGGGCGCCAAGGAACAGGGGCGGCGGACTGGCGCCCTCAACCGCGCGGTTGCCGCCCTCAAGGACGATAGCGAAGTAATCGACCTGGAACAGGCCATGGCGCGCGCCAACGCCGCCGCCGGGCCGGCGCCCGTCGGCGAGAGCGATGGCGTGATCCGGGTTCGGAAGTTCCAGCCACCGACCGAAGCCGCGACAGCGGCGCCAGCCAAGCCCGCCCTCGATAAGGCGGCTATTCGGCGCCAGATGGTCGCGAACCTTCGTTCGGCGTGACGTCTTCAGTGGCCGGCGGGTGTTAGCACCACCCGCCGGCCTTCTCCCGCCGGGGCGGAAACCCCGGCCAGCCCACAGGAGTATGAGCATGGAGGTAGTTAGATTAACGCTTCCGGATACGGCCAACAAGCCGACCGTTTGCGAGACCACAGCATACCGCGAGATACAGGACACCTTGGACCTGTGCCGGCGGCTCGGGCAAATCGGCGTCATCACCGGCCCGACCGGGTGCGGCAAGACGACGGCCTGCAAAGCTTTCGCCAAGGTCCGGCATAATAATGCTCGATACCTGCGCGTCACCATCGCCGCCAATTCCTCCCAGCCATTCCTTCACCGCTTGTGCGATGTGATCGGGGGCTATCCGCAGCCGAACGCGGGAAAGTGCGAGCTTTATGAACTCGCCCTCCGCAATCTCTATGATGGCGACCTGGTCATCATCGACGAAGGAAATCACCTGACGTCAGAGGTTATCCAGATACTGCGCGACCTTCACGATGAGGCGCGCAGCAGAAATAGCCGCCGTATCGGCATTGTCTTCGTCGGCACCCCTGAAATGACCGAACTGTGGAACAAACGGCGCAACGGCAAAGGAAGCGATGCCTTCGCTGCATTCCGCGCCAGAATTGGGCAAACGGCTGAACTGAAGGGGGTGGGTGAAGCTGATATCGACGCTCTGTGCGTCCATTTCGGTCTGAAAGGAAAGCGCGAACGCGATGTCATCGCCAAGGTCGCCAAAGCGTGGGATGGTCTTCACAACGTCGATCAGTTGATGGCGAATGCCCGGCTCTTGGCCGGGTCTGTGAGCGCGATCAGCTCCGATCACCTGTTCCAGGCCGCAAGCGTGATGGGGAGCCGTTGACATGAGCAAGGTCTTCCCGAAGCCGAAATACGATCCAACACACACCGGACAAGAGCCGATGGACCTGTTGGAGGCGTGGTTTGAAGTCTCAGAAATCCATGCGGTGGCGTGGGCAATCGAACAATTCCTGCCTATCCGGTTGACGCAGACACCCACTAGGTATAGTATTTTATAGAAAGTTGCTGGTCTGGCCAGCAATGCGTTGGAAATGGCGATCTGGGATGAATGCATCTGCCCCGAAGTTGATGGATGTTGAGCAACG
>CAIZDL010000191.1 GCA_903931735.1 uncultured Rhodospirillales bacterium | reverse complement strand
GCAAATTTGGCGATCCGCGCGGCTATGGTGTGGACCCGCTCGACTGGATGGAGCTGATTCCGATCGCCGAAACCCGCAACTATGTTCAGCGGGTGTTGGAGGCGCTTCAGGTCTACCGTGCTCGTCTTGGTCAGACCGGCCGCACGCTCCGGCAGGATCTCAGCCGGAAATAGTGGGCTCGGTTGTGCCTTCAATGAGGATGGTGGTGGCGGTGTCGCACGCGGCCAGCAGGGCCAGGAGGTCCGGCAGGGTCAGGGCGACACAGCCCTCGGTTGGCAGGTAACCTGGCTTTGCCACATGGAGGAAAATCGCGCTGCCGAGGTTGGGCACCGGCGGGGCGTCGTTGTGACCGAGCACCACCACGGCGTCGTAAAGAGTATCGTCGCGCCATAGCCGTTCGTGGCGCGCGGGGCAGGGCAGGGGCACGGGGCGGTTGTAGCGGAGGTCGGCCGGGTCGTCACACCAGCCATCATCGGGGCCGATCGGGCGTGACGGCAGGCCGCATCGGGGCGGTTCGGGCAACCGGTCGGCGCGATAGAGCACTTGGCGCAGGGGAAAGCGGCCAACCGGCGTCGCACCGTCCCCCTCGCGCTTGTCTTGCCGTATTCCGCCGCGCCCGAGCGCACACCGAACCCGGCCGCCGGGCCAGCTCAGCGTACCATCGGCGTAAACACAAATTTCCATAGCGGCGGTTCCGGCCCCGGTCGTTAGTGGCCGGACCGAACCGGCTGGCAATATTGCTGGCTGTGCTCTTGCTTAATCGTGGCGCAGGCGACTTCGGCGGCTTTTCTGTTTTCAAACGGTCCCGCAAGCAAGCGCACGAACTTGGCCTTTTTCGGCCCCTCAACGGCCATGGTGCTGGACTGAAGGGGGCCGAGCACCGCCGGGTTGGCCTTTTGAAGCGCGGCCCAAGCCGAGCCGATGTGGTGGCGGTCGCGGTAAGACTCAAGATGGATGCGGTAGCCGGTGCTGGCCTTGGCTGGGGCCTTGGTCGGGGCGTTGCCGTGCGCGCGGGGGCGGGTGTGCGCTGGGGGCGCTGCCGGAAGCGGGGGCGGCGTGACGGTGGTTGTCGGTTCCGGAGGCGGCGGGGCGATGAGGTGCGGCGGCGCCTCTTCCACCTCGACCCCGGGGCCAAGCACAATGTCGGTGCCCCGGACCCAGGCGGGTGCCTTTTCTCCGGGGTTCAGCACCATGACTTCCGGGTTTGGCTCGCGTACCATTTTTGGTGCCCCGGTAAGCGGATCGGCCACCGTGCGCACGATCTCCCGGGCAAAGATATTGGGGGCGTCGACCCAGCCGGATTCCTGTTCATCACGGGTGAGCGGCTCGCCGGTCGCGGGGTTGACAGAGGCGCCAACCCCAACCCAGATGCGCGGAACCCGAATGTTCCCCCCGCTCACGACGGCCTTGGTTTGCAGATGGCTCTCCGGCCTCGGCTGGCTGATCGGCACCACCACCGAGGCGCCGTGGTGGGTGCTTGGCGGCAGCCCATTGGCGAAGTAAAGGCCCGAGGCGGCGGATGTACTCAAAATGGTCAGGGCAGTCCCAGCGAACCGAAAACTCATAACCGCAGCTCCTCAACCTTCATTAGACAGGCGGAGCGCTTTGATAGCGCCAGCGAGCTTGTCGGAGTTCGACCGGGTGTGGCGGTTGAACGTGCCCCAATTGATATCGCCGGCCCGGAGCTGGCGATAGAGATCTTGTTGGTCGTTCCAGGTGTCGTTGATCACGCGGGCGACACCCCGGTTGACCGGGTTGGTAAGAGGGCCAAAATTGGGCCGGCACGGGGCGAGCACTTCAAGGTAGGTGAAGATCTGCTTACTTTCCTTGGCCGTTACCTTGCGAGTATCGGTCAACTTAGCGGGAGAGGGCGGCGTATCGCCATCGTTGGAGCCGTGGGCCTGAAGGTCTTTGAACTCGGGCCTGATCTCGGCGGTGGTGACGCACAGGGTGGTTTGGCGCAGGCCATTGAGTATGGCTTGGTATTCCTTGACCTGGGTATCGATTTGTTGTTTCGCCAGCTCCTCAAGCCGGCTTTTGACCTGGGCATCGAGTGCAGATTCGGCCGCGGTTTTGGCGGACTCGCTGCTGGAGCACCCGGATAACGCCATCCCGACCGCGATTGCGGGGACCAGCGCGATGCGGCCGAGGGTGGGCAGGCTGTGCCAAAACCGGCGGAGGGGTTGGATTATGGTCATGGGCGCACTCCCGAAAAGGTCGCAGGGCTGAAAATCATCACCGCATAATCTTCGGCCTCACCATACCACCAAGTTGCCCCCTCTCAAAGTCCTTGAACCAGGAAGATCACAATCAGTTTATGTAGTTGGTTTGGCTGGTTGGGCGGTCGGCTCTGCGGGACATAGCCTGATATTTTTCGAGATTGCGGATCATCATTTGGGAGATCGCTTCGGGAGATGGCGGGGCTGGCGGGGTTTGTGCGCCCGGCGTCGCCGCTTGTGTGATGCCCTGCGCTTGGGTTTGAGCCAGCGCTTGGGTTTGCGCGGGCGCTTGGGGTTGGCCGGGGGTGCGTACCGGGGCGTGGGCAAAGCCGCCGTAGCGGTTGTTGGGGGCGTAAAACCCCGCCGGCATTTCCGAGTTGGGGTTGATGCTCCCCCTTACCGGCATTTTGCCCGCCCGGCTCTGGGTCGCCGTCCCGGCCGCTGGCATTGAAGCCGGAGGCGACGCTGAACCTGAACCTGAAGCCGGAGGCGACGCTGAACCTGAACCTGAAGCCGGGGCGACCGAGATGCCTTCTGCTTGTGCGCCGGCCGCCAGATCCAGGGCGAGCTTTTGGAGGGCGTTGGTGTTGCTGGCGGTTTGGGCCTCGGTGATCGCTGGGGCCGGGGCGGGAGCGTGGTGGGCTTGGGCGGTGATGGAACTGGGCCGGGGCGGGTGGAGTTGGGTTGGCGGGCCAAGCGTGGTCGGTTTTCCGTCGGCCGCTTGGGCAACCACGGTTGCGGTCGGGGTGGATGGACTGTCGCCAAGAATAGCCGATATCAGCTCTTCTTCGGGGTCGATGCCGGTGATTTCATGGAAAATCACTCCGGCGGTGGCGACAGCGCCGCCAATCAGCCCCCCATAGAGCAGGCCACCCAGAACTTGACCCTGGGGCCGGATGGTGTCGCCGGTCAGGTGGCGGTAAAGCCCATCCACCAGCGGAATGTGTTGCAAGGGGTTGATGGTGTCGAGCAGGTCGCCGAAGGTTAGGAGATCTGCATCTTTATCGGCCTTGTCGGGAGATTTTGCGGCGGGCTGAGCTGGGGTGGCGGGGCGGGCTGGGGTTTGGGTTGAGACCGGCAAGCTTAGGGCGGCGGCGCGTTTTTGGCCAGCCGCTCTCATCTGCTCCCAATCGGTGCTGCCAAATGCCAGACTGAAGGCGTCGATTGACATGAAGATGAGCCCCTACCCGCGTCTTTCACCAGCCATTTGCGCTTCTCGCCAAAGCACGGTTTCCGGTGAAGCACGTTTCATGCCACTCGCTTCGGCTCTGTGCCGAATGGTTCTGGCTACTCGCCGGGGCGATTCTGGCGACGCGGCGGGCGGATTTGGTGGGCAATCACTCCGTTCCCGGCAGGAATTGCCGAGCGGGCAGGCAAGGGGGTATTGGGTTGGAGGGGGGTATCAGAACAAATGCCCGCCGCGCAGGACCTTGGTGCGCAGATAGGCGGCGTTGTAGTCGTTGCTAGGAATGATGTGGGGCACGCGCTCGGTTACATCGATACCGCAGCGGGCGAGCTGCGCCATTTTGTCGGGGTTGTTGGTCATCAGCCGCACCCGCTCGAAGCCAAGCTGGCGCAGAATCTCGGCCGCCGGCAAGTAAAGGCGCTCGTCGGCGTCGAAGCCCAGGGCCTCGTTGGCGTCGAGGGTGTCGTAACCTTCATCTTGCAACTGGTAAGCGCGCAGCTTATTGACCAGCCCGATTCCCCGCCCTTCCTGGGCCAAATACAGAACGATGCCGTGGCCCTGTTTGGCGATGGTGGCAATGGCGTGGCGCAGTTGTTCGCCGCAGTCGCAGCGCAAAGACCCGAGCAAATCGCCGGTAAAGCACTCCGAGTGCATTCGGACCAGCACCGCCTCGGCCGGGTCGGGGGCGCCGATGATCACGGCCAGATGTTCGTGTCCGCCATTGCTGGGCCGAAAGGCGATCACCTGGGCATTCGGCGCGTCGGCGAGCGGGACCCGCGCGTCTGCCACCCGGCGCAGGGCGCGGGCCTCAATGCGGCGATAATCGGCGATATCGCCGGCCCGAACCAGCCGCAGATCATGCTGAAGGAGCCAGTCCGCGTTGCTCGTCCGGTCGGCCCGGAGCTGGGCCACAACGGCGGTTGGCAGTAATGCTGCGAGTTTGCTCAGGCGCACGGCGGCCACGGCATGGGCACCAGCCTCGGTCACCGGAACCGTGTTGACGGTGGCGGTTTTGCCCGGCTCACTGCCGGGGAACGCCGCCGGGTCCACCAGCGCGTGGATTGCAGCAGCGCTGAGCGCCTCGGGCGGCGTGAGGGTCACGACGCCGGTTCCGCCCGGCGAGATCAGCCCGAGGGCGGCGGCCCGCCAGCGGGTCAGCGCCATCACCGGCACCGTTCCGGCCAGCCGTTCGAGAGTCGCGAGGGCCTGGGTGGTGAGCGTTTCAACCGAGAGAACCAGCGCGATGGTGCCATCGTCGCTGCTGATGGCCACGACTTCGCCGCAGCGGAACGCCACCCGTGCCCGGTCGACGGCGCGAAGGGGCGTCGTGGAGAGGGAGGGGGCGCTGCGGGACGGATCGGTTGGAAGGGGCATGGGCCGGAACAAATGACTACCGCAAAAATTCTGAAGCGGGATGCCGCCCAGGTGAAGTTGAATTCTTACAGGGCAGGTGGGCGCGCCGTCAAAAGACTTCGGCGGGCCGCGTGCTGGTAACTGCCTTCCGCGTGGGTTTTTCGCGGGTGCGCCCGGCCCGCTCTCAGTGGTTTCGTTTGGTTTGTTCCCGTCGGCTTCGCTTCACGGTGTCCAATAAATCCATCGGAAATTAAATATTCCGGCACGCGGAACGATCACCGGGCGTGGCAAAATATCTGGCTGCCCTGCGGCAATTGGGATGCTCGCGGGTTGGCAGCGCTGCTTGGTTGGAGTATTGATGGCGGTGGCAACATTGGTCATTTTGAGCGCCATGACACCTTTGAAGCGAATTCTTCTGGTCGACGATCTCACGCCGCTGCGGCAGTCGCTTATCGATCATTTGCGCCTTGGCGGCGACTTTGAAATCGATGGGGCGGACACCGGCGGCGACGCTCTCGCGCGGGTGGGGGGGGGCGGCTATGACGCGATTATCATCGAGTCCCGTCTTAGTGACATGGCCGGGCGCGATTTGGCCCGGCGGTTGAGGGACGAGGGGGCGTGCTGTCCGCTGATTTTGCTCGCGTTGCCAGAGGGGGAGGCGGGGAGCGGTGGCCCCGAGTCGGACGGGATCGATGTGGTCGTCAAGCCGTTTCGGATCGGGGTGTTGCTCGCGCTGCTGCGCACCCGCGTGCGCGACACCAATCGCGATCAGGCCGCCGTGTTTCCGGTTGGCCATTATATGTTTCGGCCGGTGGCTAAGCTCTTGGTTGATGAGGCGCGTGCGCACACGGTGCGGTTGACCGAGAAGGAAACCGCGATTCTCAGCCATTTGTGCCGCGCTGGCCGGGCGGTGACCACCCGCGAAGTTTTGCTCGGCGCCATTTGGGGCTATCAGGCCGGCGTCGACACCCACACCCTGGAAACTCATATTTACCGTCTGCGCCGTAAGATCGAACATGACCCGGCCAATGCGCAAATATTGATTACCGAGCCGGGCGGGTATCGGCTGGGGGGCTGAGGCCGCGTGGCGGGAAAGTTAGGCAACGCTCAGAAATAACCGCACCATCTGGCCTGCCTTTTTGCCCCTTCGCTGCGTTGCGGTTGTTGCGGTTGTTTCTGAGCCGTGCCTTAGCGGCCGATAACACCATCGATAATCTCACTTCCGGTGTGGACAGCCCAGCCGACGCCCTCCACGGCGGCGCTTTTAATGATGCCCAGGCTGCACCCAAGGCCGGCTCCCATTACCACCAAGGGCGGGCTGGCGACCATAAGCTCACCAACCGCCACGATTTCGGCAATCGGCACGGCTGAAGAAAAGGCCCCCTCGGCTGCGCCTTTGAGGCAACCGACGAAGGTTTCATCTTCCTTTTTCTCCAATCCGACCGCGACCTTGAAGGCGGTTACTGTCTTTGAGACTCCGAGATCGTATCCGAAGTGGTTCGCGGTGAGGCCGGCGGTCAAAATGGCCGCGATAACGAGGCCGGCTGTCTTGCAATGCCTTTGAACCCGGGAGCCAGGCGGCCAGTAACGCGCAAAACCGCTTTTCCGCCAGTGCGCCAAGGGCGCTCTGTATGGCTTCGTAACGGCGCATTTTACCCGGTCGAGACGCCCTTTCAGGCTTTGCAGCCAGGTTATTTTGCTCCTTTTTCGCCGGACGGTCGCCCGTGGGCCGGCTTGCAGCCATGCGGCCGCGCTGACGCTGGCTTGCAGCGCCTTTGCCCGGCCGCTCGGTGGCGGTGGGCGAGCCGGGGGCTGCGGTTTTGGTGGCGGTCGGCGTTTGGTCATCACCAGTTTTGGGCTTGCCGGGCGGGTCGATTTGGGGCTTGGCGACTCGGGCTGTGGCGGCGCCGGCGTTAGAGGGACTTCGCCGGGACCGGTTGAGGATCTCAGATGATATCAGCGATGACCGATTCGCGCCAGCCTCTCCAAGCGATCACAGGTCGGGGTGTTTGAGCCGCCGCGCCCCGGGTCTCCCTGTGAGATTTTCGAAATTGGCGAGCCCGGGAGGGGGGCCGGATCACCGTAATTTCGATCAACACAGGCGAGAACCCGCAGGTGGGCGCAATAAATCATCTTCATTAGTGAGTATTCAAAGCAGCGCCGATCCGTCCGAACAGTGCAGTCAGGTCTGCACCCACTGCTGTAATGCCGCCGAGGATGACCACCGCAATCCCTGCTGCGATCAAGCCATATTCGATTGCAGTCGCGCCCCGTTTGTTATTAACTGCCGCGCAGATGTAGGTGGCGATGTTGCTGGTATAAGTGAACATGTGACGTCTCCTGCTAGCATGTTGGTTGGTGCAAAATCTAAGACCTAACATAAACCGTATCTATTTGATATTTCCGATCCGGTATGAATGCTTTGTCCTTCGATGTTCAGATAATGTCATCAAAATGCCCTATTCACAGTGATAGTGATCACACCGATACCAAAAATATCCGAATGATAATTTAAGCCATGTTTTGCCAGCGGTGGTTACCGAAGAACGTTGCGGCGATCTTGTCGTCGCCCTGCGGCAGATTGTCGCACCAATAGCAGTTTAGGAAAATTTTAGGGGTTTTCGTTGATTTTCTGTCTGCTATGAGATGCCGCTCATTTCGCTGCCGTGGCCCAGCGTCTCACGATGAGCTTTGTTTTTGACAATCAAGAAATACTAGGTCTTGATATCTGGGTGGCCAATATCGTTAACTGCCTTCGGGAAAGGCTTCGTCATGGGATTTGGAAGGATAAGCGATGAGCGTTTCTGATGTGCAACTCACTGGTGTTTTGAGGACGTTTTCAACACAAGATCTCGTCGTTTCCAAGACCGATAAAGCTGGCCTAATCACTTATGCAAATGATGTGTTTCTGGAGCTTGCCGGCTACCCGGAGGAAGAGCTGCTTGGTCAACCCCATAGCATCGTCCGCCATCCGGCGATGCCCCGAGCGGTTTTTAAGTTGCTGTGGGAGACTATTCTCGCCGGAGACGAAGTTTTCGCTTACGTGGTCAACCGCGCGAAAAACGGGGATGAATACTGGGTTTTTGCACACGTTACGCCAAATGTAGACGCAGCGGGTGCTATAATCGGATTCCATTCCAATCGCCGCTCGCCCAGGCCGTCGGCTGTCGCAAAAATAAAGGACATTTATAGTGTGGTTTTGGCCGAAGAAAAGCGGCATAGCGACCGCGCAACCGGCCTTGATGCCTCATATAAGCTGATGATCAGCTTGGTTCGCAAGGCTGGGTTCGATAGTTATGAACGTTTTGTTTTGAGCTTGTGATTCTATAAGAGGGGCGTATTAAAATGTTTGTATTTGATTTAAAGACCATTCAGGGGCAGGCAAGATTTGTTGGTGCGGTCTTGGTTGGTATCGTTATCATCATGCTCTTTGCGTCAGGCGTTCTCGGATTATCTGCATTGCAGTCGTTGACGTCGCTGTCGGGAAATATCGCACGATCGGGGGAGTTGGTCGTCCCTCTTCAGCGGGCGGTACTCGATGTGCGGTTTGACGCCGTGCAGGTCCAACAATTCTTGAGTGATGTTTCGGCAACCCGGAGTCAGGACGGCCTTGATGATGGGTTTAAAAACGCTGAAGACTTTGCCGAACGGTTTCTTTCAAATATCGAGACGGCTATTCGTTTGTCTCGTGAGCTTGACCGGCAGGATATGGTCAAGGTTCTGACTGCCGCAAAAGAAAAATTCCCTCAATTTTATACTCTTGGCAAGAAAATGGCCGCCGGATACGTCTCGGATGGCCCGGCGCTTGGCAATAAGTTGATGCCAGATTTTGATAAGGCAACCGACGCATTTACAGAAGAGTTGGAGGGAGCTGTTCGAGGGCTCCAATCTATTATAACGAAGGATCGCCTGAGGGCCGATGCGTTGGCAGCGTCGTCGCAATCCACGATCGGGACTGTCTTAACGGCGGTGCTGGCTCTGGCGGTCTGCGGAATCGCGGTGGCGGTTTTGGTTGCCCGGCGGTTACTGGCCGCTTCCGGCCTGCTCCGCAGAGCGGCGGATGTGATGAAGGCCGCCTCCAGCGGTGACTTAAATGCCCGTATCATCCGTATTCGGCGCAAGGATGAAATTGGTGAATTGTTGCATCACGTCAATTGCCTCTTAGACTTAACCGAAGCGTTTGCCAAGGAAGCGGGGACCGCAGTTCTTTATGCCAGTCGGAAGAAATATTTTCGTTTGATTGTTGAAGATGGAATGCGCGGCGAGTTTGTAACATATGCGCGCCGCATAAATCGTGTCATTGTTGGTATGGAGGCACGAGATGTTGAAACGATCGAGTTTTCGGAACGTCAGGTTCTTCCGGTGATTGAAACAACATCGCACCAGACCCAGGATTTGCGGAAAAGCGCGCAAACGCTTAATGTTATTGCTCATCAAACCATCGAGCGCTCGATGCAGGTCGCGAGTGCTGCCGAGCAGGCGACGGTCAACGTTCAATCGGTTGCCTCCGCCGCAGTGGAATTGTCAGCCTCCATTAGCGAAATCAGCCGCCAGATGACGGTATCATCGCGTCTCGCCGATGATGCGGTGGGGGAGGCGCGCCATACCAACGAGACCGTTTCCGGCCTAAACGCCGCCGCTCAAAAGATCGGCGACGTGGTTAAATTTATCCGTGATATTGCCGCCAAAACCAATCTGTTGGCCCTTAACGCAACCATTGAGGCCGCTCGGGCCGGGGAGGCGGGCAAGGGGTTTGCGGTGGTCGCCGGTGAAGTCAAGAATTTGGCAAATCAAACCGCGCGGGCGACCGAAGATATTACCGATCAGGTTGGTGAGATGCAGCGTATTGCTATCGATACCGTTAAAGCAATTGAAAGTATCGGCCACATTATTGGGAATATTAACGATAATATTTGCTTTGTTGCCGACGCCGTCCATGCTCAAGGGGCAGCCACAACGGAGATTTCCCGCAATGTTCAGGAGGCTGCTGTCGGAACGGGGGAAGTCGCAAAAACCATTGCTGCCGTGACCGAGGGGGCGCGGGAAACGGAAACCATGGCGACGACAGTATTAAAGGCATCGAACGAGCTTGCCAAACAGTCGGGGACTTTGCAGCAGTGGATGGCAGAATTTGTAGAAAAGATTCGTTGTGCACCTTGAAGGGATGTAGCGGGCGCCGGCGGTTGTCATTAGTTGGCGCGAAACCCAATTTCTTCATAAAACTCGGTGTGTGAGGGAAACGACCGAATAATCCGGTCGATCCCGAGCCGGTGGAGTTTTTCCATGCATGGCCCTGAACTGCCGGTTACAAGGTAAGGTACGCGGTTGCCCTCTTTGAATGTTCCAAAAAGTGTCAACAGGTGGCCTATAAAATAGTCGTCAAAATCTTTGAGCTCTTGCATACTTGCTACAATTGTCGACGAGGACGAAGCATTTATGGCCTCACATGCCTTTCCCATTATGACGCTATCGATTTGGGTGCCGTGTCCTCGAAATGAAATCCCGACAAATTGCTTTGTGGCAACAACTTGAACCACTAATGCTTTTCCGGTTTCGCTAAATGGTATCCGGTATCCTTCAGGCCCTTCTGCTCCAGACCCCTGCATGGGTTTGACAGCTTGTGTTGGGGAGCGTCGTCGGACAAACGGCCTCAGTTCTTTATCGAATTTGGTAATGTGTCCCATAATCCACAAGCGAAGCAAGTCTCCGACCCTTTTTTTTACAGCAGCTTGACCGGACTTAGGTATCTCCTGCGAAAATAAATTTAGTGCACCTTTCACATTCATCCGAAGGTGTCTGTGTTGATCCGCGTGCTCCTTATAGTGAGGAAAATTAACTTGCTGCTGAATTGCCTCTTCTCTTGCAAAGTGATATACCGTATAATATTCGAGCCGTTTTAGAGCATCGAGAATCCGATATTGATCAAATCCTTTTTCGAATTCTGCGTCGAAGTCGTTTATTAGAGAAATAAGAAATTTATGATCAGTGTCAATCGCGCCGCCATCGATTGACATTTCATCGCGTCAGTGAATAGCCATATCCCGCGTCCAAGATGCTTCGCTATTGAGAGTTCTGTTTGCCATGTCGCGGGGCTTTTTGGTGTGACAATTTGCCCGGGATGGTGTGGCAAATTGTCACAAGCGGGCCGGGGCACTGGCCGGGGTAATGAGGGCGCCGCGGCTCTCATCGCCTGTGCCGAATCCCTGGCAAACATGACAGTGGAAAAGGTCCGGATACGGTCAAGTT
>CAIZDL010000190.1 GCA_903931735.1 uncultured Rhodospirillales bacterium | reverse complement strand
TTAAGGAAGCCACCCACGGAATGCGCGCCTCGCTCCGTCAGCTTTTTGACCGCAGCCACGCCGCCTATTGCGCCGCCGGGGCTGACGGCGCGGAAAGCCCGGTTACCGATTTTGACCAAGGCACCGTTTACGACTTCCGCTGTGCCGGGTTTGTTTATCGCTTCCGGTATTCCGTTGCCAGCGGGGTGGCGGTCGATATGGACAGGGTGGCGGCATTTCCTTAAAGTCGCCCTGACGCTTCTGCTTTTCCCTACCAACGAGTTTGCCCCCATGCGCCTGACCCGCTTTTTCCTGCCGACGATGAAGGAAACCCCCAACGAGGCGCAGATCGTTTCGCACCGGCTGATGCTGCGCGCGGGCATGATTCGCCAAACCAGCGCCGGCATTTATGCTTGGTTGCCGCTTGGGCACCGGGTGTTGCGCAAAATCGAGCAAATCGTGCGCGAGGAACAGGACGCGGCTGGGGCCATCGAATTGTTGATGCCCACGATCCAGTCGGCAGATTTGTGGCGCCAGTCCGGCCGCTATGATGATTATGGCAAGGAAATGCTGCGGATCAAAGACCGTCACGACCGCGAAATGCTGTTCGGGCCAACGGCCGAAGAGGTTATTACCGATATATTCAAGAGTTATGTTAAGTCGTATCGGGAATTGCCTCGCAATCTTTATAATATCCAGTGGAAGTTTCGCGACGAAATCCGGCCGCGCTTTGGCATTATGCGGGGCCGCGAGTTTTTGATGAAAGATGCTTATTCGTTCGATTTGGATTTTGCCGGCGCGCGCCGGGCCTATCAAAAGATGTTTTTGGCCTATCTTAAGACGTTTGCCCGCATGGGGCTGCGCGCGATTCCCATGAAGGCCGAGTCTGGCCCGATTGGCGGCGACATGAGCCACGAGTTTATCATTTTGGCCGAAACTGGCGAGAGCGCCGTTTTTTGTGATAAGGCGTGGCTTGAGTTGGATGTGCTCGGCAACGCGCCCTCTTACGACGAAGACCTCGACCCCTTCTTTGCCCACCACACCAGCATTTATGCAGCGACGGAAGAAAAGCACGTTGCCGCCACCTGTCCGGTTCCAGCCGATCAGTTGGCGTCCGCGCGGGGCATTGAGGTTGGGCATATTTTCCACTTTGGCACCAAATATTCCAAGCCGCTGGGCGCTGTGGTTACCGGCCCGAATGGTGAGACGATCACGCTTGAAATGGGCTCCTACGGTATTGGCGTTTCCCGCCTCGTGGCCGCGATTATTGAAGCCAGCCACGATGAAAACGGCATCATCTGGCCCGAAAGCGTTGCTCCCTATAAGGTCGGCCTGATCAATCTCAAGCAGGGCGACAGCGCGTGCGACAAGGTTTGCGAAGACCTTTACGACGACTTGCTGACCGCCGGCGTTGAGGTGCTCTATGATGACCGGCCCGAGCGGCCGGGGGTCAAGTTTGCCGATATGGACCTGATCGGCCTCCCCTGGCATCTCACGGTTGGGCCAAGGGGGCTGAAATCGGGGGTGGTCGAACTGAAAAATCGCGCGACTGGCGAAAAGATCGAGATCAGCCAGGATGCCGCCCTCGCCAAACTGTGTGCCTGATAGGGTTTTGCTCCTATGAATCACCTGATCGTTATCGCAACAATCGTCGCAAAGCCGGGTAAAGAGGCGGAAACCGAGGCCGTGCTGAGGGCCTTGATCGAGCCGACCCGGCACGACCCCGGGTATATCCAATATGACCTGCACGTCGATTTGGAGGATGCGCGATGCTTCCTCTTTTACGAGGTGTGGGAGAGCCGGGAGGCGCTGGACCGGCATCTCGACACCCCGCACCTCAACGCCTTTAAGGCGCGGGTGCCGGAGCTGGTCGAGACGTTGGAGATCAAGCTTATGGAAAAGCTCAGCTTTCCATAAGCACCGCCCGTGCTTGCGAAAACAGCGTCAACGCCTCGGGGTTGGCCAGGGCCTCGATATTCTGCACCGGTCGGCCGTGGAGGATGTCGCGCACCGCAAGTTCGGTGATTTTGCCAGACTTGGTGCGCGGGATGTCGGCGACCTGAAGGATTCGGGCTGGAACGTGGCGGGGCGAGGCGCCGTCGCGGATGTGGTGTTTGATCGCCTTTTCCAGCCCTGGTGTCAGGTCGATCCCTTCGCGCAGGCGCACGAACAACACCACGCGAACGTCGCCATCCCACTGTTGGCCGACGCAGATGCTCTCGACCACCTGTTCCAGTTGCTCGACTTGGCGGTAAATCTCCGAAGTTCCGATTCGTACCCCGCCGGGGTTGAGCGTGGCGTCGGAGCGGCCGTGCATGATGATGCCGTCGTGCTGGGTCAGCTCCACAAAGTCGCCATGGCACCAAACTCCCGGAAAATGGCCGAAATAGGCAAGGCGGTATTTTTCGCCATCGGGATCGTTCCAGAACCCTACCGGCATCGAGGGGAACGGCTTGGTACAGACCAATTCGCCCTTTTCGCTCCGCACCGGCTCGCCCGCCTCGTTGAACACCTCCACGCCCATTCCGAGCCCGCGCACCTGGATCTCGCCCCGCCATACCGGAAGAGCGGGGTTGCCCAGCATGAAGCACGAGATCAAATCGGTGCCGCCGGCAATCGATGCCAAGTGGAGATCTGATTTGATTGAGCGGTAAACGTAATCAAAGCTTTCCGGGGCCAGCGGTGAGCCGGTCGAGGTGATGGTTCGCAGGCTGGTGAGCTTGTGGGTCTGGCCGGGGTGGTAGCCTTGCTTGTGAAGCGCGTCGATGTATTTGGCCGAGGTGCCGAACAGAGTGATCCCCTCGGCGTCGGCCAGATCAAACAGCACGGTGCCGGTGGGATGAAAGGGCGAGCCGTCGTAGAGGATCAGCGTTGCTTCCGAGGCGAGCGCGGTGACCAGCCAGTTCCACATCATCCAGCCGAGCGTGGTGTAGTAAAATACCCGGTCGCCGGGCTTGATATCGCAGTGAAGCCGATGCTCCTTCAAATGCTGAAGCAGCGTGCCCCCGGCGCCGTGGACGATACATTTCGGCACGCCGGTGGTGCCGCTGGAAAACAAAATATAAACCGGGTGGTTGAAGGGCAGGCGCTCGAAGGCGATTGGCGCCGCCTCGGTTGTGGCCAATGCCTCTCCCCACAAGGCGGTGTTGGCGAGGCCGATCAGGTTCGGCCGGTCGGTGGTATAGGGCACGACCAGGGTGTGCTCGACGCTGGGAAGGCCCTCCAGCACCGGGCGCAGCTTTTCCAAACCGTCGAAGACCTTGCCGCCATAAAAATAACCATCGGCGGCGATCAGCAGTTTGGGTTGGATCTGGCTGAAGCGGTCGAGCACGCCGGGCACGCCAAAATCGGGGCTGGCCGAACTCCAGACCGCGCCGATCGCGGTGGTGGCCAGCATGGCGATCACCGCTTCGGGCATGTTGGGCAAGTAGCCGGCCACTCTGTCGCCAATGCCAATGCCATAGCTGCGCATGACCTGCGTCAACCGGCTGACCTGCTCATAAAGTTCGGCGTAGGAGAGCGAGCGGCGAACGCAGTCTTCGCCCCAAAAGCGGATGGCGAGGGCGCGGTCACGCCGTCGCAGCAGGTTTTCAGCAAAATTCAACTTGGCATCGGGAAAGAAGCGGGCGCCCTGCATATCGTGGTCGTTTATCAGCGCGCGCTCGCCCCGGGTTTCGGCGACCACGCCGCCATAGTCCCACAGGTCTTGCCAGAAGGCGGCGGGTTCGCTGACCGACCATTTTTGCAGTGCGGCATAGTCGGGTAATGCCACGCCGCGCCGCCGGGCCACGCGGGCGGTGAAGGTGGTGATATTGGCGCTGGCGATGTGGTCGGCGGATGGTGTCCAGAGTGGTTGTGTCGTCATGGCATCCCCTCCATTTTGTCGCCCGCCCGCGCGGGACTTGGCAGGCCTGATCTTGACATGGGTACGCCTCTTGCGCAAACCCACATCTCGGGCTTAGCCTCGGGCTTGATTACTACGGTAGGACCCAGGGGAGAGCGCATCGATGGCGGAGCTTCACCATGAACGGCTGGCGTTGGTGCGGGCCGAGTTGGCCCGGCGGGGGTTGGCCGGATTTGTGGTGCCCCGCGCCGACGAGTATCAGGGCGAATATCTGCCGCCCTCGGCCGAGCGGCTTTCCTGGCTCACCGGCTTTACCGGGTCGGCCGGGCTCGCGGTGGTGTTGGCCGACGGCGCCGCGATCTTAACCGATGGCCGCTATACCATCCAGGTTCGCACCGAGGTCAGCGCCGCCGACTACGCCATTCGCCACCAAACCGAGGAGCCCCTGGCGGCGTGGCTGATCGACGAGCACCCACCCGGCGGGCGGGTTGGGTATGACCCGTGGCTGCACACCACCAATTGGGTGGAGACGCAAAGAGCAGAACTCACGCGGGCCGGGATCGAGCTGGTGCCGGTGGAGAGCAACCCGGTCGATGCCGTGTGGCTGGACCGGCCGGCACCGCCCCTGGCCCCGGTGACTATTCAGCCATTGGCCTATACCGGCTGGCCGGCTGAGGCCAAGCGCGCCGATATCGCGGCAATGCTGCGCCACACCGGAACCAAGGCCGCCGTGCTGACCATGCCCGAATCGGTGGCGTGGTTGCTCAACATTCGGGGTGGCGATGTGCCGCGCACGCCGGTGGCGCTCAGTTTTGCCATTCTCCATGACGATGAGCGGGTGGAGTTGTTTATCGACCCGCGCAAGCTCTCGCCGGAAATCGTGGCTCATTTTGGGGCAGGCGTCACCGTGCTGCCCCCCGGCGCATTCATTGGGCACTTGGAGGGGCTGGGGCGAGCGGGTCTGCGGGTGCGGGTTGATGCCGGGAGCGCTGCTTCAACCGTGATTGCCTGTCTTGGCAGTGCCGGGGCTGTGGTGGAACGTGCGCCCGACCCCACTCTTTTGCCCCGAGCGCGCAAAACAGCGGCGGAGGTCGCCGGCGCGCGGGCGGCGCATTTGCGCGATGGCGTGGCCATGGTGCGCTTTCTTTGCTGGCTTAGCGGCGCTGTGGCAGAGGGAGTCACCGAGCTTGGCGCTGCCGCACGGCTGGAGGACTTTCGGCGTGAGGGCGCGCTGTTTCGCGATCTTAGTTTTGAGACCATTTCCGGGGCCGGGGCCAATGGCGCCATTGTTCATTACCGTGTGACCGAGGCGAGTTCTCGCAAGCTTGAATCGGGCACGCTCTATTTGGTTGATAGCGGCGCCCAATATCAAGACGGCACCACCGACATTACCCGGACGATTGCGATTGGTGAGCCTGCTTGCGCTGCGCGGGAGCGCTTCACGCGGGTGCTGAAGGGGCATATCGCTCTGGCGCGGGTGCGCTTTCCTGCCGGCACCACCGGCAGCCAACTCGATGTGCTGGCGCGGTTGCCGTTGTGGGAGGCGGGGCTCGAGTACGATCACGGCACCGGCCATGGCGTGGGGAGCTATCTTTCGGTCCACGAGGGACCGCAGCGGATCTCCAAAATGCCCAGCCGCACCGCCCTGGAATCGGGGATGATCCTTTCCAACGAGCCCGGCTGTTATGTTGCCGGGGCCTATGGCATCCGAATCGAAAATTTGATGGTGGTGCGGGCGTCGCAGCAGATGTGCGCGGGCAAGCCGATGCTCGATTTTGAGACTCTAACCCTGGTGCCCATCGACCGCACGCTGGTCGATGCCGATCTGCTCGACGACCGCGAATTGGCGTGGCTCGATGGCTACCACGCCCGGGTGTTTCAAGCGCTGGCGCCGTTGCTGGGGGCTGCCGATGCCGCTTGGCTGGAAGCGGCAACGCTGCCGCTGGGTTGAGGGTCGCGCTGCTGTGGGGGCTTGGCCTCAATCAAAACTAAACGAGGAAACGTAGGCGGTGACCCAGCCGAGGATGCTTTTGCCGGCGACGTAGACCGGCATGGGCGTTTCCCCGGCGCGCAGCGGGGCTAACCACAGATCGATTGGCGGGCGTTCATCGCCGGGCTTGTCGGTTTGCCAGAAGCGCGAGCGCTCGCCATCCCGGTAGCCGCCGGCCAAAGACTTGAAGTGCAGTTGGCACGCGATGGCCGGGCCGGCGTAAGCGGTGTAGGAGGCGGGCGCGAGCACGGCATCCGGGAGGCGTTTGGCCGAAATTTCAAAGCGGCGGCGGCCGTCGAAAATCGGCAGCGACGGCGCACAGCCTGGCCCGCGGGCTTTGGCCGCCTCCAGCATGGCGATTACCGCGCTCACCGGGTCGAGAACGGCCTTCAGCATGTCTTCGGGCACCGCCTCCCGGCCCTCTTCGGGCTTGGGCGGCTCGACGCCGGATTTCAGCGAGCCATCGGGGTTGAATTCGAACACGGTTTGGCGCTTGCGCACCCCCCAGGTTCCAGCGGAAAGGTAGTGCTCGGGGGTGATTTTGCCGTCGTCGCCCAGCACCCCGTTGGCCTCTGAGGCGGCGGTCCAGGGCAGCGCCCAGGAAATCCAAGGCTGGGGCACCACCTCGGTTGTGAGGCGGTACTTGCCTTCGCCAACGTCGATGGTGGTCGCGACGTTGAGGGCGGGCAGCAGGCCAAAATAGACGACATAGGTCAGGTGCGCCGCCGCGGCCGCCGGTTGGGCCAGTGGCAGTGTCAGCAGGCCGGCAATAAGCCCGGCATGGAACAGCTTCATGACTCGTGCCCCTAAACTTAGTGACCTGAGCTTAGTGAGCTTGGGCGACCCGGCAAGTGTGACTTTTCGCCTTGATCTTTGCACAGGCGAGGGAAGCTGTCTTTTCGTCTTTAAACCCGGTGAGCAGTGCTTGAAACGATTTATGACGCCGGTTTCCAACCTTTTGCAGGCGGGTAGAAAAATGCCCGACCCCTGCCGGCAAATGACGGCTGGCCTTGTCGAGAGCGGCGCGCGCCTTGCTTTGGTTGGGGAACCGGCCGAGTTGCACGGTCCAGCCGCCGGAGGTGGCCGAGCGGGTTGCCGCTGCCGGCGCATGGGGCGCGCT
The DNA here is from genome assembly GCA_903931735.1 of uncultured Rhodospirillales bacterium. Taxonomy (GTDB): domain Bacteria; phylum Pseudomonadota; class Alphaproteobacteria; order Azospirillales; family Azospirillaceae; genus BOG-933. The sequence continues at coordinate 6,624 of CAIZDL010000190.1, read as the reverse complement.
TGTGGCCGAAACCTTTTGCAGCTTGGCCTGGGCCGCCCCGTTTTGCTCTTGTTCGTCGTCCTGGTCGCCTACGGCGTTGCCGGCAAGCTTGCCAATGTCGTCCCCGGTTTCTGCGCCGGCATCGGCCAGCGCGTCGCCGGGGGCGGGCATGGCGTTGCGGGCCATTGGCGGCGCGTCTTTAATGGGCACCCCGGATTCGACGCGCTTGAAGGCGGCGTCGAGCAAGGATGCCATGTGGTTGTCGCGGTCGCGGGCCGAGGGGCCGCCCATCACTACGCCAACCAGCCGATGGCCGTTGCGCACCGCCGAGGCCACCAGATTAAAGCCCGACTTGTTGATGAAGCCGGTCTTGATCCCGTCCATGCCCGGATAGCGCGCCATCAAATGATTGTGGTTGGCCATGGTCTGGCCATTGTAGGTAAAGGAGGAGCGCTTGAAATAGTGGTAATATTGCGGCCAATCCTCGATCAGCGCGAGGCCGAGGGTGGCAAAATCGCGCGGGGTGCTCAATTGCTGGTCGTTGGGCAGGCCCGAGGCGTTCCGGAAGGTGGTGCGCGTCATGCCCAGGCTGCGCGCCTTCTGGGTCATTTGGACCGCGAACGCGGCCTCGCTGCCGCCGAGCGTTTCGGCCAGCACCACCGCCATATCGTTTGCCGATTTGGTGACCACCGCCAAGATCGCCGCTTCTGCCTTGATGGTCTCGCCGGTCCGCAGCCCCAGCTTGGAGGGGCGCTGATTTTCGGCGTGAGAGGAAACCGTGAGGTCCTGATCCATCTTCAGGCGTTTGGAATCCAGCGCCTCGAACGCCAGGTACAGCGTCATCATTTTTGTCAGCGAGGCCGGGTAGTTATGGGCGTCGGGGCGGTTGGCCTCCAGCACCTTGCCGCTGTCGGCGTCGATCACGATGGAGCTGTATTGAACCGCGTTTGCCGGGCCGGCGGCGAACGTCACGCCAGCGAGGGCGGCAGCCAAGACCATTTGGCCAACACGGACCCGAACAGGCAGTATTGATGTGATGGAGGACGATATTGACACGGCGATGGAACTCCCCTCACGGGCCATTTGGCCCCCGACTCGCGATTCGAATCATAAACACAAACGGAATCAGTGTCTAGGGCCGACATGTTTAGTTTATGGATTTTCTCAGGGCTTGCGGTCTTTGTTGTGACGGCTATTCCGGTCTTCGGGCGGGGCGCGCCCGCAGTGTCCCTCGTCAAACTCCTGAAGCCGTGCCATATTAGAGCGGTAATGACAAAATGGGTCGGGCTGGTGGGACGTGGAGCGAAGAGGTTAGCTGCCGGCCTCAGGCTGGCGCTGGTGGTTGGCGGGGTGGCGCCGGGGCTGGGCGGCTGCGCGCTGACCCAACAGTTTTTGGGCGGCTCGAGGCAGGACGACCGTGAAGGCGTCTGGCGCGGCTATTTTGCCGGGGCTGATCTGCAAAGCCAATGTGGGGGAGGTAGCACCGACACACTTCGGTTGGTTTGGCGTCCGGTCAGTGGCGGTTTCCGGATTCTGGAGGTGGTCGGCGACTCGGCAGGCGGGGCGTTGTTGCTCCATCGCGCCTTCGATGCCGGCGCGCTGGTCGAAGACGAGCCGCCCTCCACGCTGCCCGCCCCTCCGCAGCGCCTAGCTCTGACGCCCGAGGGCGTTTCCGGGCTCCTGTATTGGTTCGATCGCCTTGGCATGTTTACCCCGACGCCGGGCGGGGCGGGGCAACCGGGCGGCGCGTTGGAATGGTTGATCTCCGGGTGTCTTGCCGGCAATTGGATTTTCAATGTCCACCTCCCCCCCGGCGTTGGCGAGGTGGGGGGCGTGCCGCTGATTATCAATCCCGGTACAGTGAAAATGCGCAAGCCTCAGGCTTAGTGTGACGCTGATGGACTACCGTAATATGAAGTATATCCTTTTGGCATCAATGGTTAACCCGTGATATCTTAATGGATAGCTTGTGCCGGATCATCTAATCTGTAACCTTTGAGGCGTGACGGCGCACTGTCTTGCCGTAAATTTGTCACTAACGCCATAGGAGTGTTCAGTATGACACAATCTACTTCGAAGGCTCGGCCCCAGACGGTGGAAAACCTGTCCGGCCGGATGACCGATGTTGCAAGCTCTGTGATCAGTGCCGGGCAGGAGATGGCCGCGCAACAGTTGGATCAGGCGACGATTCTGTCGTCCGAGGTGACCCAGCGGGTTGCGGATGTCACCACCACGATGTTTGAAAATTTCGCCGGGCTCGGCCGGGGCGGGTTCGATATCGTCCAGACCTTCAATCAGGTGATGATGAGGGGCGTGAGCGGCTATTTTGCCGAGGTCGCCGCGTTCAACCTCTCCTGTATCGATAAAAGCATCACCATCGGGTGCCGGTTGATGGAAACCCGCAGCCCCGAGGATCTGATCGCCGTGCAAGGGCAATATCTGAGGGAGAGCGTTGAGGATACCCTGGCGGAGGCGACCAAGCTCATCGATCTCGCGGCGAAATCGACCGAGGCGATTTTGACGCCACTCGGCTCCCAAGTGGCAAACACCGTGGTGCCGCTCACTCGGGCCAAAGCGGCCTAATCCCGTCGGCGGCGCCCGGCCGAGGCGGTTCGTCGGCGGCCGGCGCTGCCACCATTACACGAAAAACATTTATAAATATTCACGCAAAACGTTTTGTGCGTCGCACAAAAAAACAGTTGACGCTTTGTTAATTTTGGCTATAGTCAGGGCAATGTTGCAGTGCAGCAAACACATCGCACCCACCAAACACGAGGAGTTTCACCATGACCGATCAATTCGCTGCCACCACCAAGATCGTTGAAGATGTCGTCGCGCGCAGCCAAAAGGCGCTGGAAGAGCTGGTTAAGGCCAGCAAAGAGCAGGCCGAGAAGGCCAGCGCAAACCTGAAGACTAACATCAGCGATGCCAGCGACCTGAGCCGGAAGAACGTTGAAGCCGTGATCGAGGCGACCCGCATTTTCGCCCGTGGCATTGAAGAGGCCAGCAAGGCGGTTGCCAGCTACTCCCAGAAGAGCGCGGAAGCGTCGTTGGCGTCGATGCGTAAGATGGCGACTGCTGCCACCATTACCGAGGCCGCCGAGATTCAGCAAGCTTATGCCAAGGAGAGCGTGTCCGCTTTGGTCGCCGAGACCGAGCATCTCCAGTCCCTCGTTTCTGGCACCGCCCGCGCCGCCCTGGCTCCGCTCAACGAGCGCGTGACCGCCGCCGTGGAAGTGATGTCCCGTCCGAAGGCCGCCTAACTCCGGGTGGCAATCGGGTCTGACGTGTGGTTCTGAGGGTTGCTCTGTCGGCGCGTTTCGCCTTTGAGCGCAGTTGGTGGTCGGGTCGCCATCCCGGCCCGTGCCGCAAAGACCGTCCGGTCCCCCTTTGGGTGGGGCCGGGCGGTTTTGCTTTTTTAGAGCGGATTCACGCTACGGGACGATTCCTCCCCTGCGCGACCCGCTCTGATCAGTGCCATTCGCAGCAGGTCCAGGTCTTCCGGGGTGTTGACGTTGTGGAACGGGTCTGGGTGGAACGGGTCGAGGTGTTGGCCGGGCCATGCGGCGACGGCGAGGCGGTGGCGGCTGGTCCAGTGATCCACCTTGCGGACGCCCTCTTCCGTCACGGCTCGGCGCAGCTCGTCGGCGAGCGCGAGTGGCCATAGGCCGAACACCGGGTGGCGCCGTCCGCCCGAGGCGGCGCAGGCGAGGTCTGCGCCTTCCGTCTCCAGCGCCGTTACCAAACGGCTTACCAAGTCGGCGGGAAACATCGGGGCGTCCACCGGCACGGAAATCAGCCAGCGACACTGGGGCGCATGGTCTCGAGTCCAGTCCAGCCCGCTCAGAATTCCGGCCAGCGGCCCCAAAAATCCCGGCAGGGGGTCGGCAACGGTGGGCAAATCGCCCGCCGCAGATTGGACGAGGCGGCTGCCGGTACTAATCACTAGCGACGTTACCTGTGGACGGAGCGCCGCAATGGTGCGGCCAAGAAGGCTGGTCCCCTCAACCTCTAGCAGCGCCTTCTCAGTTCCGGCCATGCGTCGCGAGCGACCGCCGGCAAGGATAACCGCAGAAATATCCAAGCGTTGAATGGTGGCCATGATTATCTGGGGGGTGAGAGGTAAATCGGACGCGATCCTACGATAATTTTCGGCCCTGTGCCCGCTCCAATTCAATCCGTGCGGCATATAACATGCTCAGTGCTGAAAGGGAGCAAACCGAGATCGTCAGTCGCCGCTTTCCAGAATCGGTTATTGAATTTTTGTGCCCTAATTGCCAAACGCAATAGATTTCAATAAAGCTTATTCCTAACTCCCCTTTGGCGGGGGCTTATGATGGCGCGTTGAGGCTGCCGGGATGAGTGCCTTGTTTTACCGTAATTCGGTCTCGCTCCGGTTTCGCCGTGGCAGCCAACGACCGGCGCGGGGTGAGGGGAGCGCTTGCGCCGAACTCGGGGTGGGTGACGGGCCGGCAGAGACCGAGGTGACGGAAGCGCCCCCGGCGATGGGAGCGGCGTCCCGGTTGCTGGTGCTGGTGGTGGACTCCGATGCCCACATCCGCCGGTTTGTCGGGTCGGCCCTTGGCGACCAATATCGGGTGGTTTTGGTCAGTTCTGGCGCCGAGGCGCTCGCCTTGGCCCGGCGTGAGGTTCCGGCGCTGGTGCTGGTTGCGGTCGCCCTGCCGACGATCGGGGGGGCCGAGCTGTGCGCCCTGATCAAGCGGGAGTTTGACCGGGTGGGGCCGGTTCCGGTGATTCTTATGGCCGATCGCGCGCGCCAAGCCCTGTGGGGGCAGGAGGTTGGGGCGCCGGACGATTTTTTGATCAAGCCGTTTGGGCGGGCGGAGCTGCGGGCGCGGGTGGCGATCTGGGTGCGGGTGCGCGGGCTGGAGCGGCGGCTGGCCGAAACCACCGCGCGTATGAACCTGATTATGGACAATGTGCCGGCCGGGATTGTCCTGTTGAAGCCGATTCCGGGGGATCGAGCGGATTTTTTGATCACCGCGGTTAATCGCAACGTCAACAAGGTCGCTGGCTTCAACCAGCAGTTTTTGGTCGAGGGCGGCGAGCTTGCAACGTGCCTGCGTCCCGCCGCCAGCCATGGTATGTATGGCGAGTGCGAGATTGATCGCCGAATCGCCGAGCGCATGGCTTGGTATGCTTCACGCCCGGACGACACGATTTTTTCGGTTTTTCCCTCGGTGGGCGGACGGTTTGTTCAGGCCACCCGCTCGCCTCACGGCGACTTTGGCTTTGTGGTGGTGACGGTCGATATCACTGAACGGGTGATGACCGAGCGCGCGTTGACCGAGAAATCGGCACAGTTTGATTTGATTTTGGAGAATATCCCCGAGGGGATGTTCATGTGCGCTCCCGATCTCACTGTGGTGGCCTGTAATCGCCGGGTCAATGCGATGCTTGGGCTGAACGAGGGCTGCGTTCAGGTTGGCCGCACTCTCGATGCCAGTATTCGCATTGCCGCCAAGTCCGGGTTGTTTGCCGGCGATACCCGAACCATCGAAGAATTGGTCGGCTGGCGGCTGGAATGGTATCGAACCCAGCCCCATGAGGCCATTTCCATTGTTTACCCGGCGGCGGGCGGGCGGTTTCTCAAATTTACCCGCTCGCCGGTGGGCGAATATGGGATGGTGGTGCTCTTTGTCGATATTACCGAAACCATCAAGATCGAGCGGGAGCTGAAGGCGGCGTGCGACCGCGCCGAGGGCGCCCTTGAAGATTTGTTCTCAGCCCAAAGCCAGTTGATCCAGGCCGAGCGGTTGGCGTCGCTTGGCCGCCTGGTCGCCGGGGTGGCTCACGAAATCAACACGCCGCTCGGCATCGGCGTCACCATGGCGTCTTTGATTTCCGAGCAGATTGTGGATCTTGAGCGAACGCTTTGCGAGGGCCGGTTGCGGCGCCGGGATATGGACGCCTATATCGACGCGACCCGGGAGGGCTCGGAGCTGTTGCTGGCCAACCTCCAGCGTGCCGCCGATTTGGTTCACAGCTTTAAACAGGTCGCGACCGATCAGGCCAGCGACGAGCGGCGCAGGTTTGAGCTTGGAAGCTGGCTGAACGATGTGGTGGTTAGCCTGGGGCCGGTTTGGCGCAAGGGCGGGCACCGGATCGTGATCAATTGCGCCGAACCGCTGGAACTGTTCGGCCACCCCGGCATGATTTCGCAGATCCTCACCAATTTGGTGATGAACTCGATGGTTCATGGCTTTGAGCCCGGCCAGAAGGGGCTGTTGACCATCTCGGCCGCTCCGTCTGGTCCCGATGCCATCGAGTTGTGTTACACCGACAACGGCAGGGGCATCGCCGCCGAGGCGCGCAAAAAAGTGTTCGATCCGTTTTTCACCACCCGTCGGCGGACCGGCAGCACCGGCCTTGGCTTGAACATTATTTCTTGCCTATCCGGTTAACGCAGACACCCACTACATGTTGGGTGCGCCCAATCGCCGGAGTAGAGTTCAGCGTAGGTCGGCGCCTCAGCCCCGCCCGAGATCCCCAGCAATGATCTGAAGGCATTGAACGGGTAGAAGCGTCGATTGAATCGGAAGGTGAACTCGTTGAGGTAGGCTTGCAGGTGCTTGGGGCTGACACCGTGATGGATGCCGTTGATCCAAGTCTTCAGGTTTGAGA
>CAIZDL010000189.1 GCA_903931735.1 uncultured Rhodospirillales bacterium | reverse complement strand
GTTGATGGCCCGGTTGCGGGCGGCGCTGCGCCACCGGCTCCAGAAGCACGGCGCCCAGCCGGTGCTGACCATCGGCGGCCTGACCATCGACCTGCTGCGTGGTTTGGTGAGCGTCGGCGATCAACCCGTCCGCCTCTCGGCCACCGAGTACAAACTGCTGAAGGCCTTGGCCCTCGAAGCCGGCAAGGTCTTGACCCACCGCCAGATTGTCGAGGCGGTGTGGGGGGCCAAGGCGGAGCACGACCCCCAGTACCTGCGGGTCTACATGCGGGCGCTGCGCCAGAAGGTCGAGCCCGAGCCCGCCCGGCCGATTTATCTGCTGACCGAAGCCGGGGTCGGCTATCGCCTGCGTCCAGCCGACTGAACCAGGGGGGAGAGCATGGTACTGAAGACTCAGGAACGGACCGTCGAACACGGCGCCCCCGCTTCGCTGCTGGCGGCGGGGTTGGCCGCCCTCGGCATCGTTTACGGCGACATCGGCACCAGCCCGCTTTACGCCTTCAAAATCGCCGCGGAAACGGTGGCCGGCGGCGGGCCGATCGGGACCGATCCGGCGCCCGTGCTGGTGGTGCTGTCGCTGATCCTGTGGTCGCTGCTGATCGTGGTCGCCCTCAAGTACGTGGTGTTCGTCATGCGGGCGGACAATCACGGCGAAGGCGGCATTCTGGCGCTGCTCGCTCTCACCCGCACCGCGGTGACGGCCTCGGGATCGCAACGCCTGCTGGTCGCCCTCGGCATCTTTGGCGCCACGCTGCTCTACGCCGACGGCACCATCACGCCGGCTATCTCGGTGCTGTCGGCGGTCGAGGGGCTGGAGGTAGTCACGCCGGTGTTCACCCCCTGGGTCAGTTACACTTATAAATGCGAACGGGGCCACGCTGGAAACAGATTTCACAGCCATAGATGCGATTCCATAACAGATGTAGATGCGACCACCCCGCATTTTAATAGGTATAAGAGCGAGCAGTCTCCTAAATTATCGAGGCACTATTGTCAGAAACAGCTATAGATGAGACTATGGGCGCCTCAGAGCCTACTTTTTACAGCCAAAAATGAGACTCAATCACAGCAATGAATGCGACCAGATTGCATCTTGACATCAATAGGTAAGAATGCCTTCGGGGGCGGCGCCACCATCATATTGATGTGCAATAATCTTTGGCGCTCGCTGTCGCCAGTCGCATTTATAACTGTGAAACTCTTATCTATAGTGAGAACTGACACAGAAGGAAGATGTGATGCTAATGATCAAACAGGAAATCATCGCTGAAGTACGCCCCTGATTCCTGGCCGAGAGCAAGGAGGAGATGTTTCTCCGTCAGCTTCATCGGCGCTTCGATAGGTTACCCGCTGGCATTGAGGGGAGTGTCCTTGCCGCCAGCGGCGATCAGTTTGAAGAGTGGAACGACCACCTCGTCGACGGAAAATCGCTGTCCGAAATCTTCGGCACCGACCATACGCACTGACCCCGATTGTGTCCGGAGAATTATCCGCATCCCACCCGTCTCACGGTTGGGGTGCGGGCGCTTGTCCACACCATCAAATCGGAACCGTTCGTTAGTTCGGGCCAAGGCCAGCGGGAAGCATCTCGTCGCGCCGACGAAGCAGGCCATCGACCGCCCAACGACGGTCAGAACAGTTCGATGTCGTCGCCGGCACCGGAGCCCCCTCCTGCCAGGGTGCCCGCCGCACCGGGTTCATCGACCACGATGCCTTCCAGCATCAGGCGCCGAATGAAGCGTTCCCGCAGGTCGCTCAGGGTGAAGCGGGCTAGCAACTGGTCGAGCCAGTCCATGGCCGGCGGCAGCACGACATCGGGCAGCGCGGCGCGGGTCCGATCGGTGAGTTCCAACAATCCGGCGGCGATCACGTTCAGGCTGTCACCAACATGTTCGAGTTGCTGCTTAGCGCGGTCCTGGTACTGCATGCCCATGATCATCCGGCCGATGGTCGCGGACATGTCGGTGGCCGAGGATGAGGTGGTCTCCAGCACGGCGTTGATGCGCTCGTTTTGAGTGGCCGAACGGGTCTTTTGCGCCGAGACGACAAGCTCGCCGAGCGGTACCTTGTCGCCGTCGATGTCGACGAACCGGGCCATGGCCACGATCCGGTTTACATGCTCGGCCTGTTCGCGCGCTGATTCCGCCAGCTCCTGGAAACGTCGGCTGAGATCGATGGTGCTGTCTTCGACCAGGGTCGAGGTGCGCTCGATCTCGTGCTCCAGCGCCGCCAGGGTATGGCCCTGCATCTCGGTAAAGCCGAGCCATTGGCCGAGCAGATCGTGCGCCGTGTCCGTAGCACCGGAGGCGGGAAACTCGGGTAATATGGGGGCATCACAACAGTTATCCACGCCGCTCTATCCTTCAGTGCGTGATGGAACGGACCGGCGATCCCGCCTGCTGGCTCATCTCTCGCAGCCCGGCAATGTCCAGGATCAGCGCGACCCGGCCGTCGCCGAGGATGGTGGCGGCGGCAACGCCGTCGAGCCGGCGGTAGTTCGATTCCAGGCTCTTGATCACCACCTGCTGCTGGCCCAGCACCTCGTCGACCACAAGGCCGAGCCGGCCGCCATCCTCGGTTTCCACCAGCACCACCAAGCCCTTGGTGGAGTCGGTGACCGCCCCCGGAATGCCGAACAGGGCGTGGAGATAGACGAGGCGGATGTACTCGCCGCGCGCCATCATGACGTCGCATTTGTTGACCAGACCGTGAAGCTCGGCGGGCTTGGGCCGCAGGCTCTCGATGATGTTGGTCAGCGGCAGCACGAAGCGCTCGGCGCCGACCGAGATCACCATGCCGTCGAGCACGGCGAGGGTGAGGGGCAGCGACAGCACGAAGCGCGAGCCCTGGCCGGGGGTGGAATAGACGCCGATCCGGCCGCCGAGGCTGGTGATGTTACGCCGGACCACGTCCATGCCGACGCCACGCCCCGAGATATTGGAAATCTTGTCGGCGGTCGAAAACCCGGGCAGGAAGATCAAATTGTCGATCTCCTCGTCACTGAGTGAGGTGCCGGCCGGGACCAGCCCCTTTTCCACCGCCTTCTGCATCACCCGTGGCCGGTCGATGCCCTTGCCGTCGTCGGCGACCTTGATCACGATCCGGCCCGAGCGGTGGGCCGCCGAGAGGTGGACGGTGCCGGTGCGTGGCTTGCCGTTGGCCTCGCGGGTGTCGGGCGATTCCAGGCCGTGGTCGATCGAGTTGCGGATCATGTGGGTCAGCGGATCGACCAGATTCTCGACCACCGTCTTGTCGACCTCGGTGGCCTCGCCGCTGGTGACCAGGGAAACGTCCTTGCCGGTGGCGGTGGCCAGGCGCAACAACCCGGTTTCGGCCACCCCGAGAAACTCGCCGCTCTCTTCGAAATAGGTCTGCTTGAATTGCTGCAAGTCTTCCAACAGAGTTTCTCCCGCCTGCGGGCTCAGCCGCATACCTTCTGCACCACCGAGACCAGCTTGGCCGGATCGAACGGTTTGACGATCCAGCCGGTGGCGCCTGCGGCACGGCCATCGGCCTTTTTCTTCTCGTCGGCTTCCGTGGTCAGCATCAACAACGGCGTCGTCCGGTACTGGGGCATGGCCCGGAGTTTGCGGATCAGGGTGAAGCCGTCCATCACCGGCATGTTGAGGTCGATGATCGCCGCGTCAAGTTTACCGCCACCCAGCACGTCGAGGGCGTGCTGGCCGTCATGGGCCTCGACCACATCGTAGCCGGCCCCTTTGAGAGTGAAGGAAACCATCTCCCGCATGGTGCGGGAGTCATCGACCGTCATCACTTTCTTCTTCATGACTGTCTCCACCTCTGGCGCCAGCCCGGCAACCAGGACTCAGTGCGTTGCTCCGGTAACATCTTCATCTCCGAGGTCGATGATCTCTCCCGCGAACAGGCGGGCCACGTCGAGCAGCGTCACCATCCGCTGCTCGATGGTAAAGAGGCCGGTCAGGTACTCGGCATGCTCGGCACCGACCTCCATCGCCGGCACCGGCCTGATCTGATCGCGCGCGATGGTCAGGATGTCGGAGATGGCATCGACCAGCAGGCCGCGCGCGGTCTCGCCGACCTGGATCACCACCACGACGTGGGTCTTGGTCGCCTGGGTCAAGCCGCCGCCGAAGCGAGCGCGCAGGTCCAGGATCGGAATGATCGTGCCGCGCAAGTTGATGATGCCCCGGACATGGGGCGGCAGGTTGGGCAGACGGTTCTCCGTGGTCCAGCCGCGAATTTCCCGTACGGCCAGAATGGCGACGCCGTACTCCTCACTGCCGACGGTAAAGGTGATGTACTGCCGGGTCTCGTCACCGGCTGCCTGTGCCTGGACGGCGTGGTCGGCAGGCGCCAGCCCCCGGGTGGCGGGGGCTTTGCGGAGCTGAAGACTCTGGGAAGCCATGGATCAGAACTCCTTCCACTCCTTGTCGGCGTGAACGTCGTCGGCATGCCGGAGCGCATGACTCCTCGCCGGTTTCGCGGCGGCCGGAGTCGGCTTGCGGAGCGCCGCTTTGGCCGCAGGTTTGTGAACCGGCGCGGAAGGCGGAGCGCGGTAGGCCGGTGCGCGAACGGCGACCGCCTGAGCGGCTCCGGCCAGCTTGAAGAACGACATCTGCTGTCGGAGATCAGAGGCCTGCCCGGACATAGATTGCGCCGCCGCCGTGGTTTCCTCGACCAGCGCCGCGTTCTTCTGAGTCATCTCGTCCATGGAGGCCACCGCCGAGTTGATCTCGTCGAGAGCCGAGGCCTGTTCGGCGCTGGCCGAGGCGATCTCGCTGATCAGCGACGCCACCTGTTGGACCGCTCCGGCGATACCGGAGAGGGAGTCGCCGGCCTTCTTGACCAGATCGACGCCGTTCTGGACCTGATTGTCGCTGTTCAGGATCAGAGTCTTGATCTCCTTGCTGGCCTGGGCCGAGCGTTGGGCCAATATCCGCACCTCTTGCGCCACCACGGCAAACCCTTTTCCGGCGTCACCGGCCCGCGCCGCTTCCACCGCCGCGTTGAGGGCGAGTAGATTGGTCTGAAAGGCGATTTCGTCGATGACGCCGATGATGTCGGTGATCTTGCGCGAGGCGTCGGCGATCTGTTTCATGGCGTCGATCGCCGAACCGGCCACCGTGCCGCCCTGTTCGGCGGCTCCCCGGGCGTCGCCAGCCATTCTGTTGGCCCGCTGAGCATTTTCGGCACTGGTGCGCACGGTGGCGCCCAATTCCTCCATCGAGGCTGCGGTTTCTTCGAGGCTGGAAGCCTGCTGCTCGGTGCGTTCCGCGAGATCGGCGCTGCCCGAGGAGACTTCGGCCGAGGCCTGGGAGATTGCCTCGGTGGCCTCGCTGATCTCGCCGACGATCTCGCCAAGCTTCGCCGACGTGGCGTTGACGTCGGTCTTCAGCTTATCGAAGGCGCCCTGGTAGTCCTTGGTGATGCGCTGATTGAGATCGCCCTCGGCGAGCGCGCCCAGCACGCGGGCGATGTCGGCAATCGCGCCCTCAACGGTGTCGGTCAGGCGGTTGATGCCCTCGCTCATGGTCTTATAAAAGCCGTCCTTGCCGGCCAGATTGATACGCTGGTCGAGGTTGCCCTTGGACACGGCGTCGATCAGGGTCGCGATTTCCTGGCCGATCACAGCTTCGCGGGCGCGCTGGGCTTCGGCCGCCTTGCGCTCGGCTTCGAGACGCTCCAGTTCGGCGGCATCCATCCGCTGCTTCTCGATGGCGTTGTCCTTGAACACTTGGACCGCCTTGGCCATCTCGCCGATCTCGTTGCTGGCGTCCCGGTGGCCGATGTCGACACCGTGATCGCCGGTTGCCAATCGCTTCATGATCCCGGTCAGGTCGATCAGCGGCCGGCACACGGCGCCGCTGATCACCACCACCGCCAGGATCAGCAGCACGACACCACCGCCGAGCAAGCCCATCAGAAACCGCACCATCTCCGCCCTGGCCACGGTGATCTCGGCCTTGGCGGTCTGATAGGACTCATCGGTTTTCTTGATCAGGGCCGCGAGAACCGGGTCGAGACCGGCGTAGATCTCGGACATTTGTTTGGAGGCATCGGCGACCGCCGCCGTTGCCGCGACCACGGCGAGGAAGCTGTCGCGATAGTCCGACAGCTTGGCTTGGATGTCGGTGCGCACGGCGTCGGCCATGGTGGCGGACTTGAGCGCCACCGAGAACTCTTCCACGGCCTTCTTCAGGGAGTCGACATACTTCTGGTCCTTGCGGGCCAGGAAATCCTTCTCGTCCCGCCGCAAGGTCAGCATCAGGATTTTGAGTTGGGGGTCGGTCTGGGTCTTGAGGGCATCCTCAATGGCGTGCACCGCCGTTCGCATCCGCCCCATCACACCGGCATTCTCGTTGAGGCCGAGATTGATCCGGAGTGCGACCACCTCGGCGAACTTCTGGCTATAGCGGCCAGCCTCCGTCTTGACGGTCCTGGCGAGGGCCACGTCTTCGTCCCGCTTCAGCGCGGCAACCAGACCGTCGATGGCGGTGTTCGCCTTCTGCACGGATGATTGTTGAAGAGCGACGAACTTTTCGTCACTGCGCAGGAAGAAATCCTTTTCATGGCGACGGGCCTGGAGCATGCCGACATCGATCGCCGAGACCAGATCATTTGCCGCGCTCGCCCCATCCATCCTCTGCTGCATCTGTTCCTGATGCTGGATACTGGAATAGGTCAGAGCGGCGACAGTAATCATGATCGCGACGCCAATCAAGCCGATCAGTCCGATCTGAAACCTGAGGCCGATCTTATTCAGCAGATGTTCCATCTTTATCCCCCCAATTGTGATTAACCACCCCGATGCCTACAACAACGCCACATCACCCTTCGTCTGCTATTGGGCCGGATTGGCGAGCCAGCGGGCACAGGACGCCAGCACGGTCGTGAGCAGGCCGCAGACCCCCTGGCCGGCGGCGCGGACCTTGTCCTGATCACCGTGCCTGATCGCGGTTTGAAGGTTGGCCGCCGTCTTCGCGAGCCCAACCGCGCCGACGCTGTCGGCCACCCCTTTAAAGCGTGGGCTTTGTGCCCAACGGCAACCCAGTCTTTCTCGGCCATTTGGCGGGCCATGACCTCGGGTTCACCCGAGAACTGCCGGACGAACTCCTCCATCACCTGCCTCAACAGACCATCATTCCCGTCGCAGCGAAGCATCGCCACTCCAAGATCGATCTCGGCAAGCGCATCTCCCGGAACGGAACGACAGACATGGCGGAGGATGACCTGAATCATCTGAATGACATCCAGCGGCTTGCCGATGTGATCGTTCATGCCGGCGGCAAGGCAGCGCTCCCGGTCGGATTGCAGCGCATTGGCGGTCATGGCGATCACCGGCATGTCGGCCATTCCAGGCTGTTCGCGCAACCGGCGGCAGGTTTCGTAACCGTCCATGCCCGGCATCTGGATATCCATGAGCACGGCGTCGAAACGCTTACCGGGGACAGCCAGTGCCGTCAGTGCCTCGATACCGCTGGCCGCCGTATCAACAACTGCCCCCGCACTTTGAAGGATACGGCAGGCAATCATCTGGTTGATCGGGTTGTCCTCGACCAACAACAAGGTATAGCCGGTCAGAACATCCTTGCCGACCATCACCGGCTTTTCTGACGGTTTGAGCGAATAGACGGTGGCGACCGCATCGAGCAATACGGACGGGGTGATCGGCTTGGTCAGGATGGCCCGGATGACCGTTTCGTGGCCCGCCTCGCGGCGGACACGGTCTTGTTCAAACGCGGTCACGGCCAGGACCACGGGCAGAGCCTCGGGCGGAAAGCGATGTTTGATGTGCGCAAGAACTTCCTTACCCCCAATCTCCGGCATGACCCAATCGAGCAGGATCAGGTCGAACGGTTGGCCAATCTCCGCACTGTAATCAATGGCTGCCAGCGCCTCGTGTCCAGAGGCCGCCACGGTCGCGCGCCAGCCGAACTGAGCCACCATCATGGTCATGACGTCACGGGCGGTCGGGTTGTCGTCCGCGATCAGCACCCGTAGCGGCCCGGCCAGTTCCGGTGGCGGTGCCAGCGCGGCGGCTTCCTCCGCGCCCAGACCGAAGGTGGCGGTGAAGCGAAAGGTGCTGCCACGGCCGGGTTCGCTCTCGACGGAAATCTCGCCGTCCATCAACGCGACCAAACGCTTGCTGATCGACAGGCCAAGCCCGGTGCCGCCATAGTGCCGGGTGGTCGAAGCGTCAGCCTGGATGAAGGGATCGAAGATTACGCCGATCTGCTCAGCCGTGATGCCGACCCCGGTATCGCGAACCGAGAATGCCAGACAGGCGGTTTCAGGTCCAACCTCCAGCGGTTCGACCGTCAGCACCACCTCACCTTGGTTGGTGAACTTGGTGGCATTTCCGGCAAGGTTGAACAGCACCTGCTGAAGCCGCAAAGCGTCGCCGACCAACGCGTTCGGCGTGCCGGGAGCGATGTGAAACAGCACCTCAATATTCTTGTCGCGTGTGTTGGCGGCGGTGACGGTGCCCAGTGTTTTCATAAGGTTGTCGAGCCGGAACGGCGCGATTTCCAGTTCCAGCCGTCCGGCCTCGATTTTGGACAAGTCGAGGATGTTGTTGAGGATGCCGAGCAGCGCCTGGGCCGAAACTTGAGTCTTTTGCACGTAATCACGCTGAACCGGTGTCATATCGGTTTGTTCAAGTAGGTAGGCCAGCCCGAGAATGGCGTTCATCGGCGTACGGATTTCATGGCTCATGTTGGCAAGAAAACCGCTCTTGGCTTGGTTCGCCTGCTCAGCCGCCTGTTGGGCTTGGCGCAACGTTTCTTCCCGCTTGATGTCTGCGGAAATGTCCAGGATGATCCCGATCAGGCCGCCGAGCGAACCATCGGCCCGATAGAACGGAGCCTTGTGGGTTCTCAGGTGGTGCTCACCTTCATCGCCACACGCCTTGATAAATTCGAAAGTCTGAAGTTCATGGGTTTCGAAAACCCGCTGGTCGAACCGGCGAAATATCTCTAAGGATTCTTGGTCGAACAGACCCTCAGAGGTTTGGCCGATAATCTTATCTGCCGGCCGGCCGACCAAATCTCCATAAGCCCGGTTGCAGCCAAGATGGATGCCCTTGTCATTCTTGTAGAATACGGCCGCAGGGATTGCCTCTATCAGAGAGTTCAGGAACAGTAAACGACCGCTTTTCTCATCATTGGACTGATTCTGTTCTTTTATCACCTGTTCAAGGTGGAGGTTGGCCTCGCGGGCAGCGTCGGCATTGCGGCGCATCTCACGGACGACCAGACAAATGATGACACCTGACAGCAGGTAGGGCACTTCCGAAACCGCTTGGTCGAACGGTAACGGCCACTTGAACGTCCAGTAGGGCGCCATGAAGGCATAGTCAGCGGTGATGCCTCCCAGCACCATCACCAGCAAACCCGGGCCGGTCCCGCACAACAAGGCGGTGAAAACGACGGCAGGGGAAAACGACAGGTAGGGAAACCCGGCTTCACTGGGGAGAAGGGCAAGGCGTATCGCCACGGCAATGCCGTAACCGGCCAGCGCCAGCGTGTAGCGCACCCACAGTGCCGTCGGCAAGACGAAGCCGTGGCCGCAAGACGGGCCTAAATTTCGCAATGCTTGCCAACCGCCCATCCGCCCCCCTAAGAAATACTCTTTGCAGATATGATGGTTATCAGGGCGCTCCTACACATTCTCAGTGCACGCCGTGACTGTTCAGGTGATGACCATACCGTTTATCAGTCTCCATAATATGGGTGAGCAGCCAATTCTTGAGGAACTGGATGACCTCCATGCCAAGCTTGGCGGAAAAATTATCCTGGTATTGTTTGCGCAGTCTGACCACTTCTTTCTTCAGTTTCTCATGCTGTTCCTTGTGGGGCCAGTAAGCCGGGTAGCCGGAGCGCTTAAACGCAGCTTCCTCCCGGCCAAAATGCTGGACGGTATACTCGATCAGCTCGTCGAGGATGCGGCCCAGCGCCTCCTTGCCTTGTCCCTGGCGCAAACCGTCGTAGATGGTGTTGACCAGATCGATCAGGTGCTGGTGATCCTGGTCGAACACCGCGACGCCGACGCTCATGTCCGGCGACCAGCGGATCAGAGCGGAACCCCCGGTTTGGCCATGACCGCCCCTGGCGGCCTTGCGTGCGGTTGCCGCACCCCGGGAGTCGGTGCTCCGGGCCAGCTTGAAGAACGCCATTTGCTGCCGGAGGTCGGAGGCCTGTCCGGACATCGCTTGCGCCGCCGCCGTGGTCTCCTCGACCAGCGCCGCGTTCTTCTGGGTCATTTCGTCGAGCCCGGCCACCGCCGCGTTGATTTCTTCGAGAGCCGTGGCCTGCTCGGAACTGGCGGTGGCAATGTCGGCGATCACCGCCGCCACCTTGTTGACACCCTCGGCGATGCCGCCGAGCGCCGCCCCCGCTTTCTTGACCATCTCGACGCCGTCGCGCACCTCGTTGTCGCTGGCGAGAATCAGCGCCTTGATCTCCTTGGAGGCCTGGGCCGAACGCTGGGCCAGGATCCGGACTTCCTGGGCGACCACGGCAAAGCCCTTGCCGGCGTCTCCCGCCCGCGCCGCCTCGACGGCGGCGTTGAGCGCCAGCAGGTTGGTCTGAAACGCGATCTCGTCGATGACGCCGATGATGTCGGTGATCTTGCGCGCGGACTGCTCGATCCGCTTCATCGCCTCGATCGCCGAACCGGCAAGAACACCGCCCTGCTCGGCGGCGCCCTTGGTCGAAATCGCCATCTGGTTGGCCGAGGTGGCGTTGTCGGCGTTACTGCGCACGGTGGCGCCCATTTCCTCCATCGCCGCCGCCGTCTCTTCCAGACTGGAGGCCTGCTGCTCGGTGCGTTCGGCGAGGTCGGCGCTGCCCGACGAAACCTCGGCGGAGGCCTGGGAAATCGCCTCGGTGGCTTCGCTGATCTGGCCGACGATCTCGCCCAGCTTGGCCGAGGTGGCGTTGACGTCGGTTTTCAACTGGTCGAAGGCGCCGTGATAGTCCTTGCTGATCCGCTGATTGAGATCGCCTTCGGCCAAGGCCCCGAGTACCCGCGCAATGTCGGCGATCGCCCCCTGGACGGTGTCGGTCAGGCGGTTGATGCCCTCGCTCATGGTTTTATAGAAACCGTCCTTGCCGGCAAGATCGATGCGCGAGGAAAGATCGCCCTTCGAGACCGCGTCGATCAGCGCCGCGATTTCCTGGCCGATCACCGCTTCGCGCGCCCGCTGAGCTTCGGCGGCCTTGCGCTCGGCTTCCAGGCGTTTCTGCTCCGCCTCGTCCATGCGCACCTTTTCGACGGCGTTTTCCTTGAACACCTGGACCGCCTTGGCCATGTCGCCGATCTCATCCCGGTCGGCCAGCGCCGGAACGCTGACGGCGAGATCGCCATCGGCGAGCCGGGTCATGGCGCCGGTCATGGACGCGACCGGCCGGGTGATCGAGCGCGCGATCAGCCACGCCAGCACCATGCCGAGAACGAGCGCCCCGAGGCCGAACTCCAGGCTGGTGTCCTGGATCGCCTCGACCTGGGCATCGGTTTTTTCCTCGGCGCTCTTCTGGGAGCCGACGTAATGGTCCGGGGCGGTATTCAGGCCCATCTGCGATTCACGCAATTGGTCGGCGACCCGTCCGAAGGTGTTGCCGATCTCGGGCAAGGTTTTTCTGACCAGAGCTTCCAGTGCCCCGGCAGTCTTGCGCACCTCGGCGAAGGCCTCGACATAGGTGGACAGGAGTACGCTCGCTTCTTCGGCCAGCTTGCGCCGGGCGGGGTCCTGGAGCTTCGTCGCCAACTCCTTGCCCGACCGTTCGTAGGTGGCCATGCGCGTCTGAGCCTCGGTCGCGATCTTGTCATCCGGAGTGACCAGGAAGCGCAGAACCTGAATGCGCGCCAGCATCAGCGCCTCCAGGGTCAGTCCCGTCTGCGCCGCCTCGGCGGTATTGCCGTCGGCCATGGCCCGGCGCATGATCTCGCTGTATTTGGTCCGGATATCGGCCCCGGTGGGGTTGAGCTTCCGCTCCACCAGCCGGTCCAGGCCCTGACGCGCCGCCACCAAGTCCTGAAACCCTCGCATGTAGGTTTCGAACAACTGCTTCAAGTCTGCGGTCAGTTTTTTCCGGGGCGGATTGCGGGTGCGGGAGCCGAATTGCTCCAGTTGCTCGCGGAGTTGATCGCTGATGCCGGTGACCAGTTTCAAGGTCGCCTCGTCTCCGGTCGCGCTGTAATTCACCACCTGACGGCGCAACTGTTCAGCCGTGCGTGCGATCCCGACGACGAAGATGGTGTTGTTGGAAATCCGGGCATAGTCCTTGAGGCCGTCCTGAGCCTTCTCCAGCCCGTCGTAACCAAGCCACACCAGTCCGCCCAGCAGGACCAGGATCAGGCCAAACCCCGCGAAGATGCGGGCGCCGATTTTGAATCGACCGGCGAAACTCGGTTGCGTTCCGTTGCTGCTGCTCACGATTGTCCCCCTTGGATCAGGCCATTCCACCATCATTGCCGGGGACCGATCCCGCCCAACCAGAGCCGGCGATGGGCATTACGCTTGCGATAGCTGGCGATTAGCCAGTCGCGTTCACGGGCCATGCGCTCGGGATTATCACCGTCCATGATTTCCTGGCAGCGCGATCAACTCCTGGAAATGCCGATGCTGGTCGTTAAAAAACACCTTGCGCGACGGCCAGCAGCACCATCAAAGAAGAAGCGGCGAGTAATTTTGCCGGTATCGAAAGATTGCTCATCGCCGCCCCTATTTTTAGAAACCTTATCAATGAGTTGGTCAGACGGCCTTGGCGGCCAGCCGTGCGATGACCTCGCTCATGAACGCCAGATGGGCGCTGTCCATTGGGAATTGCAGCCGGGTGCCCTTGTCGGTGATCACGGCGACCCGGGCGCGGATGGCGCGCGGAATGCCCTCGATGGTCACCTCAAGCGAGCTGCCCGGCGGCTGGTCGATGCGCACGTCGAGCCAGGCGCCGCCGATGGAAATCTGTTTGGCCCGGGTGGTCAGGCTCTGGCCCCCGACCATGGCCCGCGCCGGGGTGTCGGTGTCGAGGCGCTCGAAATGGTGACGGGTGCCGGCTCCTTTGACCGCGGTGAGGAAATCGCCGACTTCCACGCTCAGTTTATCCGCCTGTCCGGACATCGAGGCTGAGGCTTCGTGGACCTTAACCGAGGCATCGTTGTTCTTGTCCGCAGAATCCCGGACCGCGCCCATGCTCTGGCCGATCTTTTCGGTGCTGGATGAGACGAAGTGGATGTTGCGGGCGATCTCGTCGGTGGCACTCTGCTGTTCGGTAATGGCGGCGGCGATCTCAGTCGAGGAGCGGTAGATCTGGGTCACGGTCTCGCCAATCGCCTGGACCGCCACCACCGTGCCGCCGATCGAATTCTGAATTTCGGTGATCTGGGCCGCGATCTCGACCGTTGCCTTCTGGGTCTGGGCCGAAAGGTTCTTGACTTCGCCAGCAACCACCGCAAAGCCCTTGCCGGCAGCGCCGGCGCGAGCCGCCTCAATGGTGGCGTTAAGCGCGAGGAGGTTGGTCTGGGTTGCGATGTTGGAAATGATGCCGACGATCTCGCCAATCTTGCCCGAGGCGTCACGCAGTTGATAAACCTTGCTCACCACTTCGGTGGCCTGGGCCGAGCCCTGCTCGGCAACCTGAGACGAGGTGTTGATCAGACGGCTGATCTCCCCGATCGCCGCGGTCAGCTCTTGA
Source organism: uncultured Rhodospirillales bacterium (assembly GCA_903931735.1). Classification (GTDB taxonomy): domain Bacteria; phylum Pseudomonadota; class Alphaproteobacteria; order Azospirillales; family Azospirillaceae; genus BOG-933. Next base: position 3,116 of record CAIZDL010000189.1, on the reverse strand, counting down.
GACGCGGCGGCCACCGCCTGGGCGTTGGATTCGGCCTCGCTCACCTCCCGACTGACGACATCGATCTGAGTGTTGGTGTCGTCGATCATGCCTTTCATGGACTGGGCGGTTTGGGCCATCGACTGAGAGGACTGGGATAGGGATTGGAACACTCCCGAGACGCTGGTGCCAAACATGTCGATCAGCTCCTCAGATTCCTGCTGGCGCTGGCGCTCGGTGGCGAGTCGCATCTTCTCGGCCTCGTCCATGTGCCGCTTCTCGATGGCGTTGTCCTTGAACACCTGGACCGCTTGAGCCATGGCGCCCAGTTCGTCGCCACGACCCAACCCCGGAACATCCGCGGCAAGATCCCCGTGGGTCAGCAGCCCCATTACCTTGGTGAGAGCCCCGATTGGCCGAGAAATGGCGATGACCGCGATGTATCCGCCGATGAGAATCGCCAGCAGCACCGTCACTGCGACACAGCCCAGAATGACATACCAAGCGAGAGCAAAGGCCATCTTTCCCGTGTCGACCGATTCCCCGGCATTCTGGTTTGCTAATTTGACCAACCGGTCGAGGGCAAGCATCGCGTTATTATAAGCGTCCCTCGAATCTCCCTTGAATAAGGCCTTGGCATCAGTATCTTTATCATCTCTGGATAAAGCGATCATCTTTTTATGCTGGTCGAGGTAGATATTCCATGTATTGCGAAACTGAGCGTAGACCGACTTCAGTTCCGGCGCTCCTTCCAGCGCCTCATATTCCTTGGCCGCATCGTTGAACGTCTCTAGTGCGACGTCCATTGCTTGTTCAGCGGCGTTCATCTCCTTGACCTTCTCGGCCAGGATTTCAGAAGCTTCCGCGATCCGGAACTTAGCCATCGCCGCCCGCATCGCCCCAACCCAGCGAACGCCGGGAAGCCAGTTTTCACCAACCGACAGCGCCGCGACATTGACCTTGCCCATCATCACGATGGCGCCGCCCCCCTGCGTAACGGCCAACAGCACCATCAAAGAAAAAGCGACGAGTAGTTTCGCCGGTATCGAAAAATTGCTCACCGCTTTCCCTCTTCACTGATTTGTGTCTTTGAACACTTTCGCGAGACCGGCGGCCCGACAGACCGAGCCGCCGGGTTCCCTGCCATCAATTACTGATTGGCGTGCGTCTTCCGACCCGTGACTTCCTCATATTTATTATGGGTAGCATCGCAGGTCTTCGACAGGTCCTCGTCATGCTTGGCAAGACAGAGATAGGTGGCCTCGTTGCCCTTGGCGTCGGCACACCACTTGGTGACTTCCGCCTTGCAAGCCGACCAGTCGAAGTTGTCAGGTGCGGCTTTAGTCGCCTGGGCGAAAGCCGCACCAGAAATGAGCATAGAGGCACTGAGCATGGCGACAAAAAAACGCTTCATGAGACGGTCTCCTTTGTCCGAGAGAGGGAAATTGCCTGACAGACTTTGTGCCAATGCAGTATACACCCTCTCGTCTCCAACGAAACCTGTGAGGATTACGGGGAAACGCGCGGCGTCTACAACCGGATCAGCCGATGCAGGCTGGCCTTCATCACCGCCTGGGCACGGGTTGCCACGCCCAGCTTGTGCATGGCGTTGCCCAGGTGAAAATCGACGGTGCGTTCGCCGATGCCCAGCAGCCCGGCGATCTCCGGTGAGGTCTTGCCGCGCGCGGCCCAACTCAGCACTTCCGCCTCACGCCGGGTGAGCGGTGTCGCGAGACGGCGGCCGAGCAGGCCGGGCGAGCGCAGGCGGGCCTTGATCACTTCGGTCAGAATGTCAAAGTCGATCGGCTTGGTCACGTAGTCGTCGGCCCCCAGGCGGCGGCCCTTGAGGATGGTCTCGCGATCGGCCAGCGCGGTCAGGAAGATGAACGGGATCGGGCCGAGTTGGTCGCAGGAAAGCGCCGACAACCGTTCCAGCAACGCGAACCCGGACTCCTCGGGCATCAGGATGTCGCACAGCACCAGATCGGGCGGGTTGTGCAGAATCTCGGTCAAGCCATCGCGGGCGTTGGTCGCGACATCGACGGCGAACCCGCGCAGGCCGAGCATGTCGGCCACCAGATGACAAACCTCGGCATCATCGTCAATGCACAGCAGGCGGGCAGTCATGGCCGGAGGACTCCTGGTCGGGGGACGGTGCCAAGGGCAGGCGCACGGTGAAGCTCGCCCCGGCCCCGAGCACGCTTTCGGCGGTCAGCGTGCCGCCGTGGCGCTCGACGATGGTGCGGGCGAGATAGAGGCCAAGGCCATTGCCCGGAAAACGGTAGGCGTTCGAGGCGCGGAAATGGCGCTCGAATAGATGCGCGATCTCGCCTTCCGGAATGCCGATGCCCTGGTCGCGCACGACGATCACGGCGAAACCGTCCTCGGCGCCGGTCTCGACCGCGATCTTCGAGCCCGGCGGCGCATATTTGCCGGCGTTGGCCAGCAGATTGTCGAAGGCGTACTGGAGCAGGGCCGCGTCACCCGACATCGGCAACCGGATGGCGGAACCGGAGAAGCCGATCTCATGATCGGGCAGAGCCTCCAGGTATCGCCGGCACAGCCCCGCGACCAGGGAGACGAGATCGACCCGGGCAGGCTGGAAATCGAAGAGATCGTCTTCGATCCGGTCCGAGAGCAGCAAGCCCTCGACCAGCCCCAGGATGCGCTTGACCGAGACCCGGATCGCGTCCAGCCTCGGTTTGGCCTGCCCGGCCGATTGTGCTCCGACCTCGAGCAGATATTGGGCGTGGCCGTCGATGATGGTCAGCGGTGTCCGGAACTCGTGGGAAATCGTGGCCACCCGGCGGCGTTGTCGTTCGATCAGTCGCCGTTTCGTGGCCACCCTGGCCTCCGCCGCTTCGGTCTTTTCCTTCTCCGTCTGGAGATTGAGGGTCAAGGAGCGGGCCAGCGCCGCCGCGTCCGCCCGTTGCCGGAGCAGCAGTCGGAGGACGATGCCGCAGCCGGTCATGATCAAAAGAGTCCCGAACACGGCACCGCCGGTCAGCATGGAAGCTTCCCGGTTGGTGGCTGCGAAAATCTCACTCTGGGCGATCTGGACCAGCACGATCAGCGGATAGGTTGCGAGCCGGCGATAGGCGGTGAGACGGGGGATGCCATCGATGACGCTGGGCGCG
>CAIZDL010000188.1 GCA_903931735.1 uncultured Rhodospirillales bacterium | reverse complement strand
TAACGATCATGCTTGCGCTGGTTAACCTGAGAAAGCGCGACACCATAAACCGCGCACCCGGCACTCTTCAGCAACTTGACACCGTTACGCACCGCATCGCGCGGGGTGCTGTTCCATTTAATCAAATAGACCACCCGATCACACAACCGGGCCAACACTCGGGTATCGGTAACCGCCAGAACCGGCGGCGAATCAATGATGATCCGATCATATTTGCCCGCCAGATCATTCAGCACCCCCCGCATCTGGGACTCACGAATGACCTCGGCCGGGTTGAGGCAATGCCCCGCAGGCATAAAATCAAGACACCCACCAACCCCGCGCTGAATCACCTCATCGACGCCGGCCTCGCCACTCAACACCTGGACCAACCCCCGATCCCCGTCAACACCAATGGTGCGGAACAAGTTGGGCCGATGAACGTCACAATCGATCAGCAGAACGCGCGGCCCGGCCTTGGCAAACAGCAAGGCCAAACACAGCGAAACAAAGGTCTTGCCCTCGCGCGGCACCGAAGAGGTTATCAACATGATCTGACAACGGCCCCCATCGCCCCCCAACTCCAGCGCGGTACGCAAACTTCGGACCGCATCGGAGAGCGATGAGCGTGGCCTTTGCAGGATATCCTCCAAAGGTCGGCCGGAGTTCTCCCCCTGATGGATCGGGATCATGGCCAGGGCCGGCAGACCGGTAAGCGCCTCCGCCTCATCGGCCGAACGGACCGCGTTATCAATCTGGTCGAGCAAAAACACCAACCCGATTCCGGCCGCGAGCGCGAGCATAAAGGCCAGGGTAAACGAAGACCGCTTCGCCGGATATGATGGCCCGGTCGGAATTTCGGCGGCCGAGATCACCCGGGCGTTGGCGCGCCGGATTTGCCCCTGTTCGGCCTCGCGCTTGAAACGGGTGAGAAACGCCTCGTAAACCGCCCGGCCCGCCTGGGCCTGACGCTCCAACTCGCGCAGCTTCACCTCGGCGCCGCCCGCAAGGTCGGTCTGTCGGCGGGTCCGCTCCAGCTCTTCTTCAAGGGACCGAATCCCGGCGGCGGTGGCATCGACATCGTTGGCCAGCGCGCCGGCAATCTTCGTCACCTCGTGGGCGATTTTGCTATGCAACGACTCCTGATCCGCCCGATAGCCAAGAATGCGCGGATGGCGATCACCATATGTTTTCAGCGCATCGGACATTTCGCGTTGAATCCGCGATTCCTCGGCCCGCAACGCTTGAATCAGCGGCGATTGCAAAACATCATTGGTCGCCTCGGCCCCGCCCTGGGAATGGATCAACCCGCGCGCTTGATCCAACCGCGCCCGCTTTTGCGCAAGCTCAGCCCGGGCGATCACAAAACGCGAACTCAACTCCGAAAGCTGGTGATCCTTCAGCGTCACCGCCTGATCGCCCACCCGGCGCAACCCATTGGCGGCGCGGAACTCTTCGGCGGCGGTTTCGGCAGCGCTAAGGTCGTGCCGCAAGGTCTCCAACCGCTCGCCAAGCCAAGTGGTGACGCGGCGCGCCTCGTCAAAGCTGGTCTCCAGCCGGTCATCGACATACAACTCGGCCAGGGTATTGGCGATCAATGCCGCCTTTTCCGGGTTCTCCGACGTATATTGAACCGAAATAATAAAGGAGCGTCGCGGCACCCTCACCGAAAGCCGCCCAAGGAACCCACCGGTAACGGCCGCCAATTCCATCCGCTCGCGCACCAGCGCCGGCACCGCCTCCTCACCGCTGGCCGCACGACCGGCAGGCAGCCACGACCACGGATTGAACCACGACAGGAACGCCGCAATCGGCTTTTCTTCTTGCAGGCGACCGTTGAACTCAGGGTCATTGAGCAGATGCAGTTTGGCGACGGCGCGCCGGGCCAGCACCGTGGACGACAAAAGATCCGCCTCGGTCTGAACCATCGGTTCGTTCAGCCACCCGGCCGCGGCATCCCGCTCTTCCAACGGGTTGCGAACGCCTGCGGCCTCAACCATAATCCGCGCCTCGGCGGTGTAACGAGGCGTCATTTGCTGCACCGCCAAAATCGCGGGCACCATCACCAGCAACAAACAGGCCAGCACCAACGCCTTGCCCCGCCACAGCACGCGCCACGACCAGCGCAACTTCTGGCGCAACTCATCCTGGCCGGTAACCGGGGTCCCAACCTCGACCCGACTGCCAATCGCGCCCTGCGCTCCTGGATCAACGGACCGGTCTTCCTGGCTCAAGGGGACCATCAAAGCTGCGCACCCAAGCGAAGCGTAAAGGTGTTCTGGCGATAGCCCGAGCCATAGAGGGTGGCGTCTTTATTCCGAATCCGCGCCTCGGTCCCAACAAAAAGCTGGGGAGAAAAGGCATAAGTCGCCTTAAGCTTGCCTTCCTCTACCCAATCCGACTGAGACGTTCCGGATAGGGTCTCGTAAGAAACCGAGCCATAACCCTCGATCACAATATTGCGGGCCAACTCGTATTTAACCAACAAACTCCCGGTGTTGCGAATCAAGCTGGAAGCGCCGGCAGATGAGGTTTCACCAACCGCCCGCTCCATAGCCGGAACGATGACCAACAGCTTATCGGGAGTCCAGTTGAGGGACCCGTAAAACGACAGCCCGTGCGGATCGGTGAGCCGGGAATCGCGATAGTCCTGGGCCAAATAGCCAAGCAGAACATCGCCGCGCAACAACTGGCTGATATCAAACCCAACACCAGCTTCAGCGCGATACCCGGAACTGGACCGCTTATAGCCACCCCGATCATAGGTGTGATCATATTCCCGGGTATTAACCGAGAGCTGGGTCACCGCCTTATATCCGGGAAACATCTCGTAAGCCGTGCGCACCTTGCCTTCGACTTCCCACCGGTTGCGGTCGGCATTGGGAATGATGGTGCCAACGCTGGTGGCGACCCCTTCATAAGTCAGCCGTTGCGGCAAAACCTCGGCGCGCACGGTGAAGCGCCCCTGCTCGATCTGACCGCCAAACTTGCCGGTCGCCCCTTTGCTCGGCGTCGGACGCAACCCCGAAGCGTCGTCTGGGCTTGTCCGATCCTCGTGACGCGAGTAAAGCTGAAGGAGACCATCGAAAACGGTGCCGGCGGCAAGATCGTAGCGACCGCTAACGTCGCCGGAAATATCCAGCCGGTTTTCCCGTTCGAACCGATTATAGAGATATTGCTGAAGCTGAACCCGCGCGTTGACTTCATGGCGCTGAAACCGCGACCGCAGCGACACTTCCGGCTGAATTAACGTATATAAGTCGGACTTGGCGTCCGTCCTGGTTGCATAGGTATTATCGACATAGTTAACGTCGGCCACCACCTTGGGCATCAGCAAAAAGTTGCCCAGCGGAACACCCTTGGGCTGATACGAGTCCGACATGTGGTCGGTGCCCATCCCCTCCCCCGGATCGCCGCCAGAATCGGCCTCGGCCGTGACCCGCGCGCCCGACTGGGTGCGGCGCTTGTCAACGTCCGTCTGGGTCGCGCCTTTAATCTGAACATCCGCCAACGCGCTGGCAGTAAATCCGGCGACGAACAAGCCTGCCACCAGCAGTCTGACAACAACGGGCGGGAGATTCGATTTCGGGATCATCGGCCGGGTTTACCCCACGTTAAGGGAATCTATATCGGTGGGTTTTGTAGCAGGCTCCCGTTGACAAACAAAACGTCAATTTAATTTTTAGCTCCTTTCCAGCTCAGCGCGACGCTCGAATACCACCGCCGATTGGTTCCTTTGGCGCCCGATCCGCACACCAATGACGATTACCCCAATCATCAAGTTTGGATAATGCGACGGGTAATTCCACGAATAACGAGTGCCGTAAGTATTCCTGTGGCGTAAGCTCCCGTATCGATCGCGATCCGGTTGGGCCAGAATTCCGGCGCGTCAACAATGGTGTGGCCGTGAACAACAACTTTAGGGTGGCTCCGGCGCGAGGACAAAAACGGCTCCCTGATCCACAACAGATCGTCACGATGTTGACGATCAAGGGCACGTCCCGGCTGAATGCCCGCATGGACAAACATATAATCGCTGAGAATATGGTGCGAATCGAGCCCGCCCAGAAACGCCCGGTGCCGATCGGGCACCCGCGCCGCCAATTGATCGCGCAAGGCCCGGCAACGAACATCGGACGAGATCCCCACCGAGGCCCTGATCCCATAACTCGCCAGCGTTTCGGCACCGCCAAAACTCAGCCACTCGGCGTTGGCCGCCGGGTCCTCCAAAAAGCCAAGCATCGCCGCTTCATGGTTGCCGATCAAAAACCGGCACTCGGCACCGGGCACCGGGTCTGCACACAGCCGATCGAGCACCGCCGCGCTCTCAGCGCCCCGGTCCACATAGTCGCCAAGGAAAATCACCAGCGGGCGCTCCCGCGTCTCGCCGCCAGCGCAAACCTCCACGCCCACCCAGGCATCCCCCCGGGCCTCGGCGGCAATATCGGCCGCAATCAGCGCCAACAGCCGATCAAGCGTCCCCAGGTCGCCATGGATATCGCCCACGGCGTAAACGGTCTTCCCCGCAGGCCCGGCCGGCTCCAGCGCCGCCGTCGGTGCACCCCAGCTAAAAAAACCAACCAGGGCAGACCGCAATCGTTTGACCATTCCACTGTACCGAGTAAAAGATAGGGTTGCACATGGTCCGACGTATCATCTAATTTGTGGTTCGCATAGAGTAAGACCGAGCCATAACGGCGCAGAAGAAGTTTCAACGCCGCGGGGCTCGGGCACAAGGGGGCTTATGACGTCGATGTCGCTTTTTTTCAATCGCCACCGGCCTGGTCTCAAGCGCTGTGCGGGCGCCATTCTAGGCTTGGTGCTCGCGGCTTGTGCTGTCCTCAACCCCATTTTGCCCGCAGAAACCGCGACCATGCAGCCCGGCAACCCGGCCGAAGGCTACCTGCTGGAGCAGGGCAATCACGTGCGAATCACGGTGTTTAATGAGCCGAATCTGTCGGGTGATTTCACCCTCGACCCCAACGGCACCCTCTCGATGACCCTGCTGGGCAGCATCCCGGCGGGAGGCATCACCGCCAAGGCACTGGCTGGCCGGATCGAGGATCGGTTGCGCAAAGATGGCTACTTCCAAAACCCCAAGGTTGCGGTAGAGGTACAAACCTTCCGGCCATTTTATATTTTGGGTGAGGTTCGTCAGCCGGGCGAGTTTCCCTATGTTACCGGCATGATGGTCATCAGCGCCATCGCCAAGGCCGGCGGCTATGATTATCGGGCCTGGGAAGGCGAAGTATTGTTGGTCCGCACCATCAATGGCCAGCAAAAAGAATACCGTGCCGTTGAGCGTACTCCAATACTGCCTGGCGATATTATCAAGGTTCTGCAACGGCGAATCTAAATAAGGCATGGGGCACATCCGGTCATCC
>CAIZDL010000187.1 GCA_903931735.1 uncultured Rhodospirillales bacterium | reverse complement strand
CCTTTGCCTTCAACGACAACCGCTCCCCCGGCGCAACCCAGGGCGTGGTGGTGTTGATCAGCAAGGGCGGCAAGTTCGAGGCGCTAAAGTAACGCCATGACCAGCCCGGCCCGGCGGGGCGCTCCCGCCGGGCCGGCTCGGTGCTTATTTGCCGTCGCGGTCTTCGAACTTCATCATCCGCATGAGGCCGGCGAGCCAGTCTGTTCGCGGGGCTGGGGACGGCGTTTGCGATGCTGGGTCCGCCGGTTCCCGTGCATCGCTGCCGGCAAGACAAATGAGCGCAAAGCCGCCGATACCGATGGCAAACGCCGCGCTGAAGCTGAAGGTGAGCACGAACTTTATCAGCGCCGCGATCAGCACCAGCGCTGCCCCAAACCGGGCGGCCTGTTTCACGAGCTTGGCGTGCTTCATGGCAATCTCCTCATAGAGCATGATGCGATCAAGCGGATCAACACGAGTGGCCGCATCCGTTTAAAAGTCCGGGTTTCCAAAGGCCGCCGGCCTTTGGTCGCCGAAGGCAATCCAAATGTTTTGTAGGGGCTTTGCCCCTCCGACTCCACCAAAGGCCGTCGGCCTTTGGAAACCGTTAACCCAGCAAGTTAACTGACGCGCTCCACTAAGGGCGTGTTGCCCCCACCCAATTACCATAGTTGCCGCCGCTGGGTGCTTTCTCGTATTCTCGCGCCATGTTTGCCCAGCAGCTTGCCAACGGCTTGGTCCTTGGCGCCACATATGCGTTGTTCGCCCTTGGCTTCACCCTGATGGTCGGGGTGTTGCGGGTGATCAACCTCACTTATGGCTTCTATTTCACCCTTGGCGCGCTGGTGGCGCTGGCGGGGTGTCGCGACCTGGGGCTCTCGCTGTGGCTGGCGTTGCCGTTGGGGATGCTTGCGGCCGGGCTGGCGGCGGTGATCATCGATACGGCATTGCTCACGCCGCTGCGCCGGGCGCGGGCGCCGGAACTGGCCTCGTTGATGGTCACGCTGGGGGCGGTGCTGTTGCTTTATTCGGTGCTGTCCATGGGGCTCGGCACCGAGATCCGGCGCTTTCCCCTTGGCACGCTACCGGCTGGTGCCGTGATGCTGGGCGAAGTTCGGCTGGGCGCGGCGCAAATTTTAATCGTGGTGACCACCCTCGTGATGGTGCTGGGGCTTTGGGTGCTGTTGAGCCGGACCCGGCTGGGTCTGGCCCTTCGCGCGGTGGCCGAAAATCCCGATGCGGCCTCGCTCATGGCCATCAGCGTGCCGCGCATGGTGATGGCGACTTCGCTGCTCTCGGGTGTGCTCGCAGGGGCGGCGGGGGTGTTGATCGGGTTGAACCAGAACGCTATTCAACCCTATATGGGGGAAACCATGATGTTGCGCGGCTTTGCCGTGATCATCATCGGCGGTCTGGGCGATGTGCGGGGCGCGGTGGCGGCCGGCTTGGTGCTGGGGGTGGCGGAGGTGATGGCCGCCGGTTACATCGACTCGATGGTTAAGGATGGGGTCGCCTTTACGTTGATGGTGCTGGTGTTGTGGTTGAAGCCGGCGGGCCTGCTCGGCCGCGCCCGTGTCACGAGGGCCTGACGCCATGCCGATCTGGCTCGATGACTTCCTCTGGACCTACCAAACCCTCATTCATTCGCTCGGCATTAACGGCCTGCTCGCGCTCTCGATGTATGTTGTGCTGGCGGTGGGGCAATTGTCGTTGGGGCAGGCGGCGTTTATGGGGTTGGGCGCCTATACCGGGGCTTTGCTCTCGCTTCACACCGGGCTGCCGTTTGCGTTGGTGCTGGCGGGCTCGGCCGTGGTGCCAGTGCTGGCGGCGGCGGCGGTTGGCCTGCCCACGTTGCGCCTCACCGGAGTTTATCTGGCCATCGCCACCATTGGCCTTGGCGAGGTGTTACGGGTGATTTACGTCAACGCCGAAATCACCGGCGGCGCGCTCGGGCTTGGCGGCATTCCCGGCCGCTCGGCGACCTGGATAATTTTGCTGCTGTTGGCCGGGGCGCTGGGCGGGGTGTGGCTGGTCGGCCGGTCGCGGTTTGGCCGGGCGATGGAGGCGATGCGCGGCGATCAGACCGCCGCCGCCGTGATCGGGGTTAATGTGCCGGCCTATCACCTTGGCGCGCTGTTGGCGTCGGCGGCGCTGGCGGGAGTGGCGGGGGCGCTGTCGGCCCATTCCTCCACCTTTATCAGCCCCGACGACTATGCCTTCGAGGCGGCGGTAACCATTCTCAGTTTTGCCATTTTGGGCGGCATCGGGTCGCCTTTGGGGCCGGTGGTGGGCGCGCTGGTGCTGACGTTGTTGCCTGAGCTGCTCCGCCCGCTGCACGATTTTCGCGGTGTCTTCAACGGGCTGATTATTGTGCTGGTGGTGCTGTTCCTGCCGCGTGGCATCCTGCCCTGGCCGATGACACGGCTGAGGAAGCCGCTATGACCGCGCTGCTGGAGGTGTCTCGGGCGAGCAAACAGTACCGGGGCTTGGCGGCGGTGGACGACGTGTCGTTTACGGTCGAGGCCGGGCGGGTGCATGGCTTGATCGGGCCGAACGGCGCCGGCAAAACCACGCTGTTCAACCTGATTTCGGGGCTGGTGCCGTTGGATGAGGGAAACATCCTGTTTGAGGGCCGCGATATCGCGCCGCTGCCGATCCACGCCCGCGCCGGCCTCGGGATCGCCCGTACCTTTCAAAACATCCGCATCTTTGAAGACATGACGGTGCTGGAGACGGTGGCTGCGGGAGCCCATGCCCGGCTTTCGGCGCCGTTCTGGCATTGCCTGCTGGGCTTGCCGCGCAGCCGGGCCGAAGAGCGCAGGGTTGCGGCCGAGGCGCTGGAGGCGCTGGAGTTTGTTGGCCTTGCCGACCGCGCTCAAACCCGTGCCGGCGACCTTGCCTATGGGGAACAGCGCCGGCTGGAGATCGCGCGTGGTCTGGCCTCCCGGCCCCGTTTGTTGCTGCTGGATGAGCCGGCGGCGGGGATGAACCCGCACGAGACCGCCGATCTTGCCTGCCTGCTGCGGCGGGTGTGTGAGCGCGGGGTCACGTTGTTGCTGGTTGAGCACGATATGGGCTTTATCATGACGTTGTGCTGCCGGCTGACGGTGTTGAACTTTGGCCGCCGCATCGCCTGCGGCACCCCCCAGGAGGTGCGGACCAACCCGGCGGTGATCGAGGCATACCTCGGAACCAAGGCTGCCGCCCGGCTGGCCGCCCGCGCGGGGCGGGAAGAGGGCTGGCAATGATTTTGGAAGTCTCCCGCCTGGAGCTGGCTTACGGCCACACCCGCGCTGTCAAGGGGATAGACCTCGCGGTGGCGGCGGGCCAGGTGGTGTGTTTGATCGGGGCCAATGGCGCCGGTAAAACCTCGATCTTGCGGGGGATTTCGGGCCTGCTGCGTTCGTGTCGCGGGGTTATCCGGTTCGACGGCCGGGATATTTCGCACCTGCCGGCCCACGAGATCGCCGCCGCCGGCATCGTTCAGGTGCCCGAGGGGCGGCAAGTGTTCGCGAGCCTCAGTGTTGCCGAAAATTTGCGTCTTGGCGCCTTTTTGGTCCCCCACGGTGCTGAGCTTACGCGCCGCCTTGGCGCGGTGCTCGGCCGTTTTCCGGTGTTGGCTAAAAAGCTGGGTGTGGCGGCCGGCTTGCTTTCGGGCGGCGAGCAGCAAATGGTGGCCCTGGGCCGGGCATTGATGGCCGAGCCGCGCGTGCTGCTGCTGGATGAGCCGAGTATGGGTTTGGCGCCGATGCTGGTCGAGCAAATATTCTCGATCATCGCCGACCTCAAACGCGAGGGCCGGACGATTTTGCTGGTGGAACAAAATGCCGAAGCGGCGCTGGAAATCGCCGATTATGCCTATGTGCTGGAAAGCGGCCGGGTTTCTCTTTCTGGCCCGGCCGCTGAAATTGCCCACGACCCGGCGGTGATCGGGGCTTATCTGGGCCGTCGGTGACCGGTGAGGCGCCCCCCCCCCCGCTATAAGTTGATGCAATAAGTTGATGCTATAATCCGGCGCGATAACAAGGTGTTGTGATGTCCGATCCCTTTACCTCCGACGATTACTGGTCCGACGATCCGCTGGGCGGGCCGGAGGCGGCTTATGTGCCGGCCGACCCTTACCCCTTCGATACCCGGTATCTGGAGGGGCTCAACCCGGTGCAACGGCGGGCGGTGGAGGCGCTGGAAGGGCCGGTGCTGCTGCTGGCCGGGGCCGGAACCGGCAAGACCCGGGTGCTGACGACTCGCCTTGCGCATTTGCTGATCACCAAGCGGGCAACGCCGTTTCAGGTGCTCGCTGTTACCTTTACCAACAAGGCCGCCCAGGAAATGCGCGAGCGGGTTGGCGAGCTGGTCGGGGGCGGGGTGGAAGGGTGGTGGCTTGGCACCTTCCATGCGCTGGCGGCGCGTATGCTGCGCAAGCACGCGGAATTGGTTGGTCTCAGCGGCAACTTCACGATTCTCGACACCGACGATCAGTTGCGGTTGATCAAGCAATTGCTGGAAGCCGCCAACATCGACGTGAAGAAATGGCCGCCGCGCCAAGTGCTTGGAGTGATCGAGCGCTGGAAGGACCGGGGCATTACGCCCGACCGGGCCACCGGCCGCAACGGCCGGGGCGGCGGGCGGGAGCGCGATGGCGAGGCGGGCGAAGCCGTGGGAGGCAAGGCGCCCGCCCTTTACGCCGCCTATCAGGAGCGGCTGAAAACGCTTAATGCTTGCGATTTCGGCGACTTGCTGCTGCATGTCTTGACCATTTTCCAGAAGCACCCCGATGTATTGGCCGATTATCATCGTCGGTTTCGCTATATTATGGTCGATGAGTATCAGGATACCAACGTCTCCCAATATTTGTGGCTGCGGCTCTTGGCCCAGGGGCACCGCAATTTATGCTGCGTCGGTGATGAGGACCAGTCGATTTATGGTTGGCGCGGCGCCGAAATCGGCAATATTTTGCGCTTTGAAGCCGATTTTCCCGGTGCGGAAATTATCAAGCTGGAGGAAAATTATCGCTCGACCGGCCATATTTTGGCCGCCGCCACCAGCCTGATTGGTCACAATCGGTCCCGCCTTGGCAAGACCTTGTGGACCGCGGCCGGCGAGGGCATCAAGGTGCGGGTGAGCACGCTTTGGGACAGTGTTGAAGAAGCGCGCTGGGTTGGCGAGGAGATCGAGGCCGCGCAACGCAAAGGCGCGCCGCTGCGCGAGATGGCGGTGTTGGTGCGGACCGGCGCCCAGACCCGCGAGTTTGAAGACCGCTTTATGACCCTCGGCTTGCCGTACCGGGTGATTGGCGGGCCGCGCTTTTATGAGCGTCAGGAAATCCGCGACGCCATGGCCTATTTTCGGGTGATCAACCAGCCTGCCGACGATCTGGCCTTTGAGCGCATCGTCAATCTGCCGAAACGCGGGGTTGGCCCGGCGGCGTTGGCGTTGCTGGGGCAGGTTGGTCGCGATCGTGGCTTGCCGATGACCACCGTTGCCTGGGCGATGACCGAGACCGACGAGCTGAAGCCCAAGCTGCGCCAGAGCTTGCGTGGCTTGCTGCAAAATTTTGAGCGCTGGCGGGATATGGCCAAGCGCATCCCCCATGTCGATTTGGCGCGCATGGTGCTGGATGAGTCCGGCTACACCCGAATGTGGCAGGAGGATAAAACGCCGGAAGCGCCGGGCCGGCTCGACAACCTCAAGGAACTCATGAATGCGATGGGTGATTTTGAGAACCTGCAAGGGTTTTTGGAGCACGTCGCTTTGGTGATGGAGGCCAACCAAGGCAGCGGTGACGATAAGGTCAGCATCATGACCATGCACGGCGCCAAGGGCCTGGAGTTTGATATCGTTTTCTTGCCCGGCTGGGAGGAGGGCTTGTTTCCCAACAAGCGTGCGCTTGATGAAAACGGCCAAGCCGGGCTGGAGGAGGAGCGGCGCCTTGCCTATGTTGGGCTGACCCGGGCGAAACGGCAGGCTATCGTGTGCTCGGCCCAGCGGCGGCGGGTTTATTCAACCTGGCTGGATACCCTGCCTTCGCGCTTTTTGATGGAGTTGCCGGCCGAGCATGTGGAGGGCGACGCCCCCGCCCCGGCCAAGGCGGGGTATTTGGCCGATGACGGCTCCGCTGGCCGGAGCTATGGCTTCCGGGAAAGCTCGGCCCCCTCACCCTTCGCCCGGCCCTACCAGCCCCGGCCGGCGGTGGTGGAGGCCAGCGCCCGGCGCATTGAGGTGGCGCGCCGGCCCTGCCCTTATCCGGTGGGCAGCCGGGTGTTTCACCAAAAGTTTGGCGGCGGCACCGTGACGGCGGTTGAAGGCGATAAGCTGGAAATCGATTTTGACCATGCCGGGGTGAAAAAGGTGATGGAGTCATTCGTCAGCGCGGTCAAATAGCGGGCGGCCAGGCGCCATTGCTGTTGACCTGGGACGACCGGAGCTGCAATGTCGGCGGCGACGGCCTTGAGGGGTGTGTTCAAAACGGCCCCCGCACTATGGATTATTCGGTTGTGATGAACTTCGACAGCGCCTTCCGCGGCAAGCGGGTTTTGGTTACCGGGCACACCGGCTTTAAGGGAAGCTGGTTGACCTCATGGCTGCTCCTCATGGGGGCCGAGGTGTGCGGCGTGGCACTCGACCCACCGACCGAGCCTTCCATGTTCGCCATTCTGGGGCTCGAAAAGCGGTGCCGGCATCATGTGCTGGACATTAGGAATAGCAGCGGGCTTTCCAAGATCGTATCGGACTTTGCGCCGGATTATCTTTTTCATCTTGCGGCCCAGGCGATCGTTTCCCGCTCCTACGCCGATCCGGTCGATACCATCTCGACCAACGTGGTCGGCACCGCCAATGTGTTGGAGGCGCTGCGCCCGCTGACCAAGCGCTGCGTCGCCGTGATGATCACCAGCGACAAGTGTTATGAAAACGTCGAGTGGGTGTGGGGCTACCGGGAATCGGATGCCCTTGGCGGTAAAGACATTTACAGCGCTTCCAAAGCTGCCGCCGAGGCGGTGATTCATGCCTATCATCACTCTTATTTTAGTGATGCCGAAGGCCCGATCCGGCTGGCGCGGGCGCGGGCCGGCAATGTGATCGGCGGCGGGGATTGGGCGGCCGACCGGATCGTTGCCGACTGTATGCGCGCCTGGAACCGGAACGATACGGTGGCCATCCGCTGCCCGCGCGCCACCCGGCCGTGGCAACATGTGCTGGAGCCACTGGGCGGCTACCTAGCTCTTGCGGTGGCCTTGAGCAAGCGCCCCGAGTTGCAAGGGGAGGCGTTTAATTTTGGGCCGCTGGCCGAACAGAACCGGACGGTCAACGAGTTGTTGACCACCATTTCCAGCCAGTGGGGTTTCATCTCGCCCGATCAAGCCTTTCGGGTGGTTGAAGACCGGCCCTTTTCGGAAAGTCACCTGCTTAAGTTGAATTGCGATAAGGCGCGCCACATGCTCGGTTGGCACGCCAAATGGGACTATTCCGATTGTGTTCGCGAGCTGGTCGCGTGGTACAAGGCGTTTTATCAGGGCGACCAGGACATGGTTGAAATCACCCGCGCTCAGATCAATGCGTATTGCGCCTGATCGGGGATTGGGCCTTTTGTGGAGGATTGTCATGAGGTTCTTGTTAGCGCTGCCGGTTGTTGCAATGGCGACCATGTTTAGCGTCTCCGCCACTGCGCGGGATTGCCCGGTTATCACCGATGTCGAGGTTGTGGCCCGGTGTATGCAACAGGCTGCGGCATCGCATCCGGTGGCATGGTGCAAAAAGGCGGACAACCTTGCGACCGCACGGCAAAAGCTGATCGATGAGCGAATCGGGATGTTTGAGGCCGCCCTGGCCGCCTGGAACAAGGATATCCGAGACTCCGCACCAATCGGCGACGCGGAGGCAACCGCGACTTACTATCAGGACGCCTTGAAGGGCGGGCTCGCCAACTTCAAAGAAACCGTGGCGTCGTGCCGCGAGGATCTGAACCGGAAATAATGCGCCGCTTAGAGCGGGCCGCTATGGGGTTGACTCACCCCATAGCGTGAACCCGGCCTAAAAACAAAAGTCAGAGCATGACGCGGTTCTGCTTGATCGCATCATGCTCTATCGAGTGATACCGCCGAGCCTAGACCTTGAGAGCCGGCCCGGCCCATCCTGCGAAGGGGCCGTGTGCGAGTTCGGCGACGTCTTGCGCGGTTTCCCGAGCGCCGCTTCCAGTTCCGCGACCCGAGCCGCTAGCCGCTCAATCAAGGCACCCTGCTCATCAAGCCGGGCATCCTTCTCGGCGTCGGCCAGACGATAGCGCGGCGGGCGATTCATCGAATCTTTGAATCGTACTCAGGCCGCTTTGGCAAGCCTTTTTGCCAACCCCGTGAACAGTTACGATTGCCATGCCAATGATTTTAATTATCTAGGATGGCCGCCTCTATGGTCTAGGTGGTAGACATGAGGCGTTGGCACAACTATAAAGTAGTAATGGCCATCAGAGATTCATAAATGCGAGCAACAATTGCGCAGAAAAATAAATTATTCACGGCACTATGAACAGTGCTCATCCGGCATCACTTCAACAAGCAGCTTTAACGCAGTTGGAAAATCAAGAATATCAATCGCATTCTTAATTAGTTCACACTTTTCGAGTGAAGTGCGTGAAGCAATCAAGTATTTTATCGATGAAAAAGTATCAATGGCCTCGATATCATTCTTTTTCAATAATTCCACAAGCTCTTCAATCCGATGGCTCTGATCAGAGTTTGGTGCAATATCAAAATTGCGCGGCGCATCTTCAAAAGAAGATTTTGATATCACTCCCAATGTTTTATTAGCAAGTTCTATAAGCTCAATAAAATAAGAAGACTGTACGCGTCTATCACTTGTTCTGAGGTTGTCGTCCATTTTTCCAGCAAGTGTTGGCGGCGGTCATGACGAGCGCTTTTCCGGCGCGCTCCTCGCTTCGGACCCTTGATGGGCTTTGCGCGGCCGCCTGGGCCTGACGGGCCGTCAATCCTCTGG
>CAIZDL010000186.1 GCA_903931735.1 uncultured Rhodospirillales bacterium | reverse complement strand
CTCGCGGCCCACCTCGCAGCCTTCGACAATATTACGCGCGCGACCCAGGCAACCGAGCAGGCAATCGCCGGCTCAGCACGGGCGCTCCAGGTCGCAAGCCTGCCCCTTACGCGCGTCACCACCGAGTTGTCGGGCGCAATCACCACCATTGCGGGTGGGGTTGACGGCTCGGTGCGCGCGCTCCGCGAGGGCCAGGATGCCGGCAAGCGGCTGGCCGACGAGCTGAGGGCAACCTTGGACAAACTGAACGAGACCTGGAACCAGCACGAGGCCCGATTCGTGGCGGTGGATGAAAGCGTCGCGCGCATCTTCGCCTCGATCATTCAACACACCGAGCGCCATGGCGACGCGGTGAGGGACCACGTTGTCGCCATCGACACCCATCTTGCGCACGCCGTCAACAGTTTGGCCGCGAACATAGAAGCGCTTCAGGAAATGACCTCCGACCTGACCGAAGCTGTCAACGGCACCGACCGCCTCGCTACGCTGATCAGCGACAAGGTTGGCGAATAATAAGGATTATCTGTCATGGCCGTGAGACGGATCAGAGCTTCGCGCAGTACCGAGGCGCACCACGACTTCTTTATTTCTATGACCGACATGATGGTCGGCATGATATTTTTGTTTATTATTATGTTGATGTTCTTCGCCTTGAAGCTTGACCGCTCCGCCACCCAAAGCGCAAATTTGGTCGCCAATCTGGCCACCACCGAGGAGGTGCGCGCCAACATCCTGCGTGATCTTAAAGACGATATGGCGCGGCAAGGCGTCTCTTTACTGATCAACCGCCATCAAGGTGTGCTCAGCCTTTCGGAGAACATCTTGTTCGACAAAGGAAAGGCGGAGCTGTCGCGGCGGGGCGAAGATGTGGTGAGCCTGCTCGCTCAATCTATTTACAGCAACCTTTCGTGCTATACTGTGATGTCCGACGGATCGCCGGTATTGGATTGCCCGGTCACCCCGCATTCAATTGAAGCGGTCTTAATCGAGGGCCATACCGACAGCGACGGCGCGGATATCAACAATTGGAACCTTTCGGTAAAGCGCTCCTTCAACGCCTATCAAGCAATGATGGCAGCCAACCCCAACCTCCCGCGCCTGCTCAATCGAAATGGCCAGTCGATATTCAGCATAGCTGGCTATGGCAAACAACGGCCCAACTATCCGAACGACACCGACGACAATAAACACAAGAACCGAAGGATCGATATCCGGGTGATTATGGTCCCGCCGGCCGCCAATGACATTCGGACTACGCCATGATGCTGCGTGAATTGGTCGATAGTCTGCCCGACGACTGGGCGCCGAGGGCTATCGCCTTTCCCGCCGTCTGTCGAACCGCCGAGGCCTGCCTGAAGCTCCAGGCGGTTAAGGAGCGCCGGGAAGTCCCACAGTTGGAACTTTCGGCGGGGGCGCTGGACCGGTTGCGCCAACGCCTGGAACTTTGCCACCGATGCGGCGATTGGGCACCGCTTTTGCCGCGAGACTGGCGCTATGCGAATGAATGTCTCGCGATTGGCGAGCCACGGTTGATCGACGATTTGGAGTTCACTGCCGATTTTTTGCTGGCTCTCGCGACTCACCGCCCAACGCCGTCATCGGCTAACCTGCTCGCCCGTTGGTATGTCCGAAATTTTGAGCCCGGCCACGCCGGGTTGCGCCTGATCGGTGCGCATCTGACGGAAAATAGTCATCGGCTACGGCCCGGTTGGATCAATCTTCACGATCGCTGTGGGCTGTTTGATCCAGATGCTGCCCTGCCCGCCCTCGCGGCGCTTTTTTGCAACGACGAGGCCGGGCCGGCAGAGATTTTACGCGCATTGTCCTGCCCACCGTCGATTTTATCGTCTCGGTTATTTGGCTATGTCTTTCTATCGGTCTGCCAGATGATTGCCGGGATGCCGCCCAAGAGCGCCTGCGGCATTCAAAACTTGGCGGCCTGGGCCTTCGGCGGCAAGGATATTTTTCAATACCGGGGCTATCCCGACGCCGAGGCGATTTATGCCGAGGCCCTGCTGCGGCCGTGGACCGGGAGTTTTCCCGGTGAGGAGATTCGTACAACGATCGTGCCGCAGCTTTTAGGGCTGATGCAGGACCCGCGAATCAACCGTGCCGGCTGGGCTAAGGTGAGCGAACCCGCTCGCCGGGTGATGCTGAGCTGGATGACCAAGGATTCGTTAGAACAGTTTTTGGAAGTCGTCGACGACACTATCCAAGCCTATCAGAGCAGAATGTGGGCAGAGCGGCGGGATTTTTGGCTTTCGCACTACGAACGGCACTATATTCAAGAGTGCTGGGTGGTTTTCGGGCGCCGGGGCGCTGCGCTGGCCCGGCATCTCGCGGTTGCCAAGCGCAACCCTTCTTTAATGCACTACGCGACATTTTTGGCTGAACTGGGCGGCGACCCCAATCAAGCGGTCTTATTGATGAAAATCGGCTCGCTCGTCATCGCCGACTGGAGTCACAATGGCCGTTGCCACATCTGGCTTCCCGATAACCCCAGCGCGCCCCAGCTATACCAACCCGAATATATCCGCGATGACCTGATGTCGGGCGCCGACTTCGAGGCCCCGCACCACAAAAGTTGGCAAGAAGGCGTCGATAAATTCATCGCCAGCCACCTCCACACCGTTACCCTGAACGGTTAGTGAGCCTGTTCTCTTTTAGAGCGAATCAACGCTATGGGGTGAGCCACCCCTTCGCGTCCCACTCTGATGAGTATTCGCACCGGAGCCGTGACCAGCGGTTGTCATCATTCATATGCATGACAGGCAAAGGGCGTTTTGTAGTCAGTATCTATTTATGAGTAGCGGTAATTTTTGGTTTGATATACCGTATCGGGAGTATTTTGATGCCTATTCAGGAGGCCCCATGACCGAGACACTATCCCCCGACGCCTTCACCCTTATCACAACTTTTGAAGGCTGTTCCAAGCACCCCGAATGGCCAGGGGAGCAAAGCGGCGTCACCATTGGATACGGAATCGATCTCGGTCAGGCCCCGAAATCCCTCGCCGCCTGGACACCCTATCTGTCGCCATCCGACTACGGGCGGCTCGCAGAAACCCAGAGCGTCAAGGGTGAGGCCGCCAAGCCGCTGGCGGCAGCGCTTCAAGACATCATCATCGATCATGACGACGCGCTGAAGGTGCTGAACGATTACACCATACCCCAGCAAATCGCGATAACACGAGACGCCTATCCCGGTGCAAATGCCCTGCCTGCCGATAGCTTTGGGGCCTTGGTCTCGCTGATCTACAACCGTGGGCCGAGTATGACCGGCAGCAAGCGGACCGAAATGGCCACCATCAAAACCTTGATCGCCGCCGGCCCCGATCGTTGGGTGGAAATTATTTTGCAACTCGCCAAAATGGTGCCCTACTGGAACAATGGCGTACCCACCGCCAGCAATCTCGCCGGACGGCGGCTGGCCGAGGCATCCTTGTTTGCCCGGGGAATGCGCGAAATCGGGAAGCTGCCCAACGCCTTGATCAAGGGCGATAAAAGCGACAAAGCGTCCCCCATCGCGGCCCTGCAAAAAGCGCTCAAGATCGGCGCCGATGGCGATTTTGGCTCCGGCACCATGCTCGCGGTCTGGAACTATCAAAAGACCAACGCCGCCCTTGCCGAT
>CAIZDL010000185.1 GCA_903931735.1 uncultured Rhodospirillales bacterium | reverse complement strand
TTCCAGCCCCCGCGTTTCGTCCTCCTCCTCGGTGCGGCCGGAAACGAAAATCACGTGGATATAGCGGGTCCGGGCATCGGCCTTGAGGCGGGCACAAACCTGATATCCATCCATCTCGGGCATAATGACATCGAGCAAAATCAGGTCCGGCCGCTGTTCCAGCGCAAGCACGAGCCAGTCGCGGGCATCCAGCGCCGCCAAAATTTCATAGCTGGGGGCCAAAATCGCCCGCAGCAAAGTAATGTTGGTCGGCACATCGTCGATAATCAAAATTACGGCGCGCGCCCGCACCTGCGCCCCACCGGGCGCGCACTCTGCATCGCCCCTAAAGGGACGCGAACGCTTCAAGGCGGGGTCGAGCATGATCCGTCAACACCTGACAACAACGACACAAACGCCCCCGGCGCCAACTATCGCGGCGGGGGGCAGGGTAATGACCCAAGCGACTAGCAATGTGTTAATTGGCCGCTGGTGTCAAGCCATCCAGCCCCCTCCTCCAGGTCTCCGAACTCAGGGTAACGGGCATTAGGGCTTGCGTTGGCTGTGAGGCTCTGGATCTCCCGGAATTGGAGGGACGAGCCAGCTTGGCCGAGACATAGCCACGACGAAGATACAGCCCCGGGGCGATGGCTGCGGCGTCGGTGTCATCGGTCTTTTTTGTCTCACTGTGACCATACGCATGGCCGAGCGCCAGCCCTCGGCGCGCCCCATGATGCGCGACAGCAGCGGTTTGGTTACGGCCAACGGCCGCGATTTGGTCGTGAGTTGCCATCCAGGCTTGGTGGCATGAGGTCTGACCGCGCAAAAAATTGCTGATAATTGGAATTTTCCCATTCGTAAAACTTGCATTTGATCAGGAGCAATGTAAATAATACCCATTCATGGTTGGTTGTCTGCGTCTAACAAAGCGATCGATACGCGTTAGACAACCGCTAGAGTACAAGTGTATGAAATGTATGGCGCTAAAATTGGCACAACGCTGTGTCGATGCCTGGTTCAGGGGCGTTAGAAAATTCTAATCCATTTAACAGAAGGATGTCAGCATGGCTACCGCAACACAAGCTTGGGTGAACAATAGCATATCTTTTAAGCAGTGCGTTCGTTCGCAAGGGACCACTGAAGATACAAACGCCGTCGAGAATTTGTTGAAGGCCCAAGATTGGGAGGGGGTCGTCAACTATGCCAGGAGCTTCAGATACTACAACATCGACAGAAATCCATTTACCGGCACGGATGTCAATGCAGGCTTGAATCCCTGGATGTTTCTTGCAATTCCCGAAGACTACAGTGAAGATGCCATCAAAGGGTCGATGGTAGCCATAAGGCCCTATAGCCAAGTCGGCTTCGGCATTTTGAGAAAAGGTGGTATCGCAACATTACCCGCCGGCGATGTGCTGGCAACGGATGGCGCCTCCACCGATGCGGGAACTCCGGTTGGCAGCCCCTATACTGTCCCCTTTACAGATGGCACCAAGTCACAATGGATTCTGTCCCAGACCACCACGGGAAAGCTGGCCTTTTTCAAAGGATCGACCTGCTATTTTGTCCTCGCTAGCAGCGGTACGGTGTGGACTAAACAATACTCTGATATGAAGGTCCCTCCTTTAGAACGGTCCGATGGCAACCTGATTTCGGGCGACCAAAGCAATATTACGGTGGGAAACGATATCGTGACCACATTCGTCAATTATGCTGCGGAATCCTGGTCGGTTGCAGAAACCGATGAGGGCAATCTTGTGTTCCGGACGCAATCGACCAGTGGCAGCACGACCATCATGATCATCGCCGGAGCCAGCGGCCTGCCGTGCAACGGAAGGGGCGCCGTTTACAAAACCGATGATTTCAAGATATCCTGGCAATGGTATGTCGATTATTTGTTGAGCGAATTCACCAACTACACGTCAATGGGAATTGACTGGGTAACAAATATCGCTAACACCGCCACCTCCTGGATGAAGGATGCGACAATGGATGCCTGGGGTTGGGTCCAGAGCACAAGTTCGGAAGCCTGGAGCGATATCAATGGCGCGTGGAATACCGTCCAGAGCACTCTCGAACAAGGACTCAATCAGATGGAAAATGCCTTGAATCCGACGAAATGGTGATCCCGCCTTCGCCCAATACCGGGAACCAAGTATAAAATGACCCCGTTCGGGCACGGCAGCAGAAAGCGCATCTCTGCCGGGCTTTCAGTGGAGAATGGAAAATCGGTTGATCTGTCGAGGTGGGTGGAAAGCGGTCGGGGAATCGGCACCGGTCCCCAAAGCTCCATCCCCCTCGACGTCGGCCGACCCGCAGGCGATTGTGAACCATGAGCGATTTTCAACCCGAAACACCAGAGCCGATCGGCAGAAGCTTTTTCGCCTCCGATGGAGCGAGGACACCGGGAATCGGCGAGGAGTGCACGGCCGCATCGGTGTGGCGGCTGGCGATCTCCCCGGTCGCCGAAACCCTGATCTCCACGACCGACCGACGGGTGATCGAGCGCGGCATCGCCCCGCTTCCTGCCTGTTCGGCGATGATTATCGAGCGCTCCCTCGGCACGGCCCCCTGCATAGACCTTTCCTTGTGTACAATTCGCGGGGACGGCAGCAACGCCGTGCTGGCAGGCTATCACCGCTCGAGGGATCTGCCGCCGTCCTGGCTGACACAGCCGGTCTGGAGAAGCATCCGCGATCACTACCGTCACTGGATGCAGCCCGGGTCTATGCTACATGAAAACGTGCCTAGCACTTGGCTGGAATTCGATTATAACCAGCTTGCCTCCGGTTGCTCCCTGCCCAGTGTTTTCGTGGATTTCCGCACCGCCACAGCCGACAGCCAGCAGCCGCTCTGCGATATTATCCTCGCTGGCTTCGTGGCGCCCGCCGCACGGGCGATGACGGGCGCCGCCCTGCACCGTATCCTTTCGGTTTTACCACGACAGGCACAGCCGCAGTTTCTAGGGGTCATGCTCCCAAGAGACCAGACCACCGTCCGGTTCTGCGTCACCTTGCCTGGATCCGAACTCATGGCGTTCGCGGCCGGTATCGGCCTTGCTGCCGGCGACGAAATGGGGCGTCTGGTCGCCTTTTCGGCTCGGCACACTGTTGCGACAGTGCTTCACGTCGACGTGGGGGAGCGACTTGGAGAAACGCTGGGGATCGAACTCAAACCCCGCGACGGGGAGGACTGGGCACCGCTCATGTCCGATCTTCATCGGGAAGGCCTGTGCACGGCGACCGAACGCGATGCCGTACTCGGCTTCCCGGGGCGATCGGCAATCGTCCGAAACAGCTCGGCGCCGATCGCCACCGCCGATTTAACCCTCGGCTCTCCCGACTTGTGGCGGGATGTTGACGCCTGTGTCATCGTCCGGAGTCTCAATCACCTCAAACTGGTCTGCCGGCCGAATCGCACCCCTGTTGCAAAAGCGTATCTGCACATCGGCTATTTGTGGCGGAAACGTTTGGCGCCGTGTCGGTGAACCAAGCCCTGACATCGCCCCGGCGACACGACACAGACCGGCCGCATAGTGAACATCCAACGATTTTTGGCGACGCGAGGTGGTGAATTGTGAGAAATTCCTGACGATGGTGTTTACACCAAAGTCGAGCGAGGGGCATGAAGATGCAAAACCTTTTCTTAGCAATTGCACTTGTTTTTATGGCTGCATCTAACATTGCGGTGGCACAGCCGTGTCAAGTTAATACCGAGGCCGTTAAGCAAGCTGTTACAGAGGTTGCGAAAACTCTCGATGAGCATGGCATCGAATATGTCAGAGACAATCTCCTCAAAAATGACGGTAAATCAATCTGCGGCATTGGCTTTGTCAGCGTCATTGACTATTCTGGAACATGGGTAGTTTACTCAATGAATCCAGAATATGTAGGAAAGAATATTAAGTCGTTTGGTGACGGTGCCGCGACTAATTTTTTCAACGGAATTATTCGTGGCGCCATAGAAAGCAAGGGAAAGCTTATAAGCTATTTCACAAAAGATATCGAAGGAAGAGTGACAATTAACAAGTCTCTGTATTTTATTGACGTTCCGTCGCGCAAACTGGTTGTCTATGGGGCATTTGCAGCGAAATAAAGGTAAGGAAAATTGTCAACAGCTGTACGGCCCCAATTCCCATAAAACGCAATCCCAATAACCGGGATGGAGAACAGCGCCTCGAAGATACAACTGGCTACAAGATAATGGAGCCTGCATCTGACTCAATAGTAGTTATGGACATTATTGAAGATATAATTAGTTTAATCATCGTTCAGGACTTTTCCGGCCGCGAATGCGGTGCTCCGCTGTCCAGCTTGGCAATCACAAGCGTGGCTTTCAGCTAACGAGCCGGGGCCAGGGCTTCTCCGAGTCGCGACCTTTCGGAATTACGACCCAACTTGACCTCGATGAACTGCCTTGATGAGCATTGGGTCCAAGGTCGGGCCTCCCTTATGCGGCTGTGGAAACCCAGCAGTCGGCGACAGAACGAGTTTGGCACACGGGATGCAACACTCTGTAGTACTACAGTGGCATTTTCTGAATCTGTGCAATCTTGCGCCTGATATGGCACCTTCGAGCAATGGCCTGATGCCATCGCCTCCAGTTTGACCAGCCGATGACGTAGTCGATTGAGCGTGCCAGTGCCAAAACGAGATG
>CAIZDL010000184.1 GCA_903931735.1 uncultured Rhodospirillales bacterium | reverse complement strand
GGCATCGTTCACAAAGACATAAACCCCGAAAACATCGTATGGAACCGGTCAAACGGCGCGTTGCGGCTGATCGATTTTGGCATTGCCGAAAAAAAAGACCATCCGTTGGAGATAAGCCCGAGTGCATCGGCTGTGGGCGAGTGGGCTGTTGGGGTGAGGGCGCTCGAGGGTACGCTCGACTATCTGGCGCCCGAGCAAACTGGTCGGCTCAGTCGTGATGTAGACTTCCGAGCGGACGTTTATGCGTTGGGCGCCACCCTTTACCAACTTCTGGTCGGGGCGCCGCCCTTTGTTTTTTCCGATGGCGCCGAGGCGGTCCACGCCCATATCGCCCGAATGCCTGAACCGCCTCACCATCAAGTGCCCGAGGTTCCGCTTAGTCTTTCGGCCATTGTAATGAGGCTGCTGGCCAAGGCGCCGGAGGATCGTTTTCAGGATCATGACACGCTGAGCCGCGATCTCGAGTCGGTGCGGGCCGAGTTGATCGGTCAGGGCCAAACGCCGATTTTCCGCATTGCCGCGCACGACGGGTCCGACCGGTTTCGCATTACCGGGCGGCTTTACGGCCGCGACACCGAACTGGCTCGGCTTGGCGCCGCGCTGGATATTGCCGCCGGCGGCCGTCCCCATTTGGTGCTGGTGAGCGGCGCTGCCGGGGTCGGCAAGTCGGCGCTGGTGGTCGAAGCGCTGCAACGACGGCTAGGGCAGCTAGAAGCGGTGATGACCGGGCGCTGTTGTGCCGCCCAGCGTCATCAACCTTTTGCAGCTTTGGTGGCGGCGTTTGCGCCGTGGCTGGAGGGGGTGCTGTGCTCCTCTTCTTCGGCGCAGGAGCGCTGGCGCTCCCGGCTGCTGGATCGGCTGGGCTGGGACGGTATCCGTTTGCTCACCGAGCTTATGCCCGAAATGGCCGGCTTGTTGGGAGAGCGCCCGGCCCTTGGCGAGCCCCAGGCCTATGAGCTGGAAAATCGCGCCTTTGCCACTTTTCGCAAGCTGGTTCGGGCGTTGGCGGTGTCGGACCGGCCGCTGGTGCTGGTGTTCGACGATCTGCAATGGGCCGATCTGCCGTCGATCAAGGCGTTGGAGCGGCTGGTTTTGGGCAGCGACGGCGTGCCGTTGCTGGTGGTCGGTATTTATCGCGACAGCGATATTGACACCACTCATCCGGTGGAACGCGCTGCCGCTGCCATTGGCGTCGCAGGGCAGGCG
Source organism: uncultured Rhodospirillales bacterium (assembly GCA_903931735.1). Classification (GTDB taxonomy): domain Bacteria; phylum Pseudomonadota; class Alphaproteobacteria; order Azospirillales; family Azospirillaceae; genus BOG-933. Next base: position 3,847 of record CAIZDL010000184.1, on the reverse strand, counting down.
CCAACGCGGATCGTTCTCTCGTCGCTTCCCGATGCGGCGGTGGCCGATTGGTTGATTGCGGTGCTGCGGGTGTCGGGCGAAGCTGTTCGGGATCTGGTTGGGTTGGCGGTGGAAATGACCGGCGGCAACCCGTTTTTTCTGTGCCAGTTTTTGGAAAAGCTTCACGGCGATGGCCTGATCCAGTTCGATGGTTCGGGCGGAGGCTGGCGGTGGGATGTGGCAGCCATTCGGCGCGCCGGCATCCCCGACACCGTGGTTGGCTTGATGGTCAACCGGATCGGTCAACTCAAGCCGCGCGAGCGCGAGGCGCTGCGGTTTTCCGCCTTGCTCGGGGCCGGCTTTGAGCTGGAAACCCTGGCGTTGGCGCTTGGTGTTACGGTCAAGGAGGCCAAGGCGGCACTTGCCGGGCCAATCCGGGCCGGGATGCTGGTTTTTGCGCGTGGCCATGGCCGTGTTGTGTTTGCCCATAACCGGGTGCAGGAGGCGGCGGCCTCGCTCACTCCGCCGGGCGAGCGGGCCGCCCTTCACTTGGAGATCGGCCGACGGCTCGAAGCGGCGCCGGGTGGCGAGGGGCGCCTTTTTGAGGGTCTTGAGCATCTCAACCAAGGCTCGGCGCTGATCACCGACCCTGGCGAGCGGGTTCGTCTGGCGTTGCTCAATCGCGATGCCGCCGAGCAAGCCCGCGCCGCCGCCGCCTTCGATACTGCGGCGTTGCTGGCCGGTAAGGCGGTGGCGTTGATTGGCGACGATGGCTGGAGCGCGGACCCGGCGGGGGTTATGGCGATTTATCTGCTGGCTGCGCGCATGGCCGGGCTGGCCGGGTGGTTTGATGAGTGTGACCGGTTGGTGAGGGTGGCATTGCCCAATGCCGGCTCGGCGCGTGAGCGGGTGCCGTTGCTGGAGGTGCGGATTGATGCGCTGCTGGCCGCCAACCAGCCGGGCGAGGCGATCGACCTTGGCCTTGAGGCGTTGCTGCTGCTTGGGTTCGATGTTGAGACCGGCAGCCGCGATGAGGATGTGCGGGCGAGGTTGGTGGCTTTGGGCGCCGCGCTTGAAGAACGGCCACTCTCGGCGGACGCGCCCGATATGGGGAAGGGCCGGCTCAATCAGGCCGTGCGTATCGCCGCCACGATTTGCGATGCCGCCGGCACCGTGCGTCCCGATCTTGTGCCGCAATTGGCGCTGCCGATGACCGAGGCGATGGCGCAGTTTGGGTTTGCCGCCGAGGGATTGCTGGCGTTGCCGCTGGTGGGCGCGCTGGCAGCCGACTTGCTGGAAGACTTTCAGTTGGGCGCCACGCTGGGGCGGCTGACTCTCGACCGGCTGGAGCGTCGGGGCTGGCAGGCGGCGCCCGCTTATGCCGTCAATACGCTGATCCGGCCGTGGCTGGAGCCGTTGGCATCCACCTTGCCGGCCTTGCTGGATATTCATCAGCGCGCCCGGGCCGCTGGCGAGTTGCGGGCAGCGGCGTTGGCCGGTGCCGCTTATTGCGGCCACGCTTTCCTTGCGGGTAAGCCGCTGGCGCCGCTGGCGCGTGAGTTTTCCGGGTTTGCCGACACGTTGGCCCAGTTGCACCAGCCGGCGGCGCTGGAGACGCTCTCGGTTTATCGCCAGATCGCGAGGTGCCTGCGTGGCAGCGGCGATTATCCCGATTGCCTTGCCGGCGATTTTGCCGATGTCGAGCGCCTGGTAGCCGAGTGCGGTCACCGGGAAGACCGCGCGGGGCGATTGCTGGTCCGCGCTGGCCGGGTGATTTTGCTCTCTTTTTTCGGCCATCATGCCCTCGCGGTGCGCGAGGCCGACCGCGCCGAGCTTGATCTTGTGGCCGGGCGGGGGCAGGCCATACTGCCGGTGATGCTGTTCCACGTCACCCTTTCGCGTCTTTCGCTGTTGGCGACCATGCCGGCCGCCGAGCGGGTTATCGCACTTGCCCGCATTCACGCCGCCATCGATCGTTTTACCCTGTGGGCCGAGGCGGCACCGGCCACTCATCAACACCGGCTTTTGTTGCTTGGCGCGGAGCTGGATTTTGCCGGGAATCGGACGGAGGCGGCAATGGCGGGGTATCACGCCGCCATTGCCGCCGCCCGCCGGAGCGGCTGCCTGCCCGAGGAGGCTTTGGCCCAGGAGCGCACCGCCCGCGCTGAAGCTGCGGCAGGCTCGGCGCCATCCTCCGAGAGCCACGCCCGGCAGGCGCACGCCCTTTATTTGCGGTGGGGCGCAGATGCCAAGGCGAGGGCGCTGCGGGGGGATTTTCCCTTGCTGGCCGAAGGGTTGGCCGGGCCGGGCCGGGCGACCGCCACGCCGTCGTCGGGGACCGGCGATGTCGATCTCGCCACCATTCTCAAGGCCACTCAGGCGATTTCCCAGGAGATTCGCCTGCCCGCCTTGTTGGTGCGGTTGCTGGGGATCGCTCTTGAAAGCGCGGGCGCCCAGCGCGGATATTTGTTGCGTCTCGATCGTGGCCGCTGGGGCGTTACCGCCGCCGGCGACGCATCGGGCGGTGCCATCAGCGCCAGAGCCACCGACGGCGCCAGCCTGTCGCCGTGGGATGAAGGCGTGCCGAGGGAGTTGGTGGAGCGCGCCGTGGCCGATGGCGTGCCGGTCATTGTGGCCGACGCCGCCACCGACCCGGCATTTGGCGGCCTTATGCACCGGCCGCGCTCGGTCTTGTGCTTTCCGATCCCCTTCAAGGGCGCGGTCAACGATCTGCTATACCTCGAAAACAACCTGTTTGCCGGCGCCTTTACCCGGAGCCGGATCGAGTTGTTGTCGTTGTTGAGCGGTCAGATTGCGGTCGCGCTTGAAAACGCCCGGTTGTATTCCGAACTCACCGAGTTGACCCAAAGCCTTGAAGCCCGCGTTGCCCAGCGGACCCGCGAGCTGAACGATAGTGAGCAGCGCTTGCGCGGTGTGCTGGCGTCGGCTCCGCTGCCGATTGTGGTGGCGGCGCGGGTTGGCGGGCGGCTGTTGTTCCTGAATGCCAAGGCCGGAAAATTGCTGGGGCCGCGCGCGGAATTTGGCGGGATCACCTCGTTTTTCGACTATTTCACCGATGGCGCCGGGCGCACCCGCTTTCTTGCCGGGCTCACCGGGCGTGGCCGGGTCGAAGATTTTGAGACCCCGCTCGACACCGGCACCGGGCGCCGCTTCTGGGTATCGCTCTCGGGGGCCGATATTCTTTATGGCGGCGAGGCGGCGGTGTTGCTGGCTTTCACCGACGTGACCGAGCGGCGCCGCAGGCGTCAGGTGTTAGCGCTCGAAAAGGCCGTGCTGGAGCAGGTTAGTTCCGGGCAGGCGATGCCGGCGGTTCTCGACGCGCTGGCGCGTGGGCTCGATCTCTTGGTGCCCGAAGCCCGGAGCTGCGTGCTGCTGGCGGGCGAGGTGGATGGGCAGTGGCATCAGGTGGTGGCCCCGGGGTTTCCGGTGCGTTTTACCGCCGATGTGGTGGCGGCTGGGCCGGGCCTTGCCGGCGGTCCTTGTGCCTTGGCGTTGGCCGGGCGCGAAACTTTGGTGGTGCCCGATATCGAGGAGAGCCGGGAGCGCTGGCCGGACTTTGCGCTCATGATCCTTGAGAACGGCTTTCGCGGTTGCTGGGCGGCGCCGATCGCTTCGGGGACGGGGCCGGTTCACGGCTGTCTCGCGATGATGTTCGAGAGCGTGCGGCCGGTGGCCCCGGCCGATTTGAAGATTTTGGAGCGGGCGGCGCGGGATCGTCCCGGCGGCTGTTGCAAATCTGAGGTGGGTGTCGCTCCCCTGAGCCGGTAGGCTCGGGTTGTCGAATCCACGAAGAGGAGCAACACCCGTGAAGAAGAGTATGCGTGAAACGGTTTCCAAGGAAGCCCTT
>CAIZDL010000183.1 GCA_903931735.1 uncultured Rhodospirillales bacterium | reverse complement strand
TTCGGAGGGTTGACTGCCTGGGCCGGGTTATCAGTCTTCGGGAACCAGACATCCAGGCGTCGAGCCCTGGCGTAAAGCAGTCCGGTCAACATTGACTTCGGTGGCCCCGGCGCCTACTCTTCAAAAGACGCCGCCGCCAGGGCAGACCTATGGGCCAACCCTGACTTCCCGCCTTTTTTCATGGCTCCTGCCCCTGCGCACGGACATCAATACTGGTAAACTGGCATACTGGCAGGTTCAGGGCATCCGGTTTTTGGTTGATTTTCAAGGAGTTGCCGGATGGTCGCCCCCTCGCAGAGCCGGCCACAGCGGCAAATTCCCGCCTCCCATGCGATGGGGTGGGGTCGTATCAAACGGCGGAGGGGGTAGGTCTATCGCCCGTGTGCAACGGCGGAAAGCCGCCGCCGGCCATCGCTAGGGCGGTTCGATTGGCCCCGCCGTCCTGCTAACCGGCCTGCCCCAATCCACAGGAGGCGGGCACGGCTTCGAGGAGGTTCCGATGTTTCAGTTTAGCGAGTGCCGCCCTGGTGATGACCGCGACCCTGAGGAGGTGCTGGCTGAACAGGCGATGCATGTTCGGGGGCTCGCTGAGCACGTGCGCAAGCATCCCGACCAAAGGAATCGGATCGAAGAGCAGATTGAGGCGTCGTATACCCGCCGTGGACAGCCCCTGGCCCGGCAGTGGTTCGACGCGATGCTGGAAGGGAAAGACGACTTCGGCTACCCGAAGTATCTTGATGCCATCACAACGCCGCCTCCGCTGCCTGAGGGCTTTGTCGAGAAACCCCAAACCAAGGGCCTCACCCTGGAGGCGCGAAGGAGTAAGATCATCAGGGAGTGCGGCAAACAACGCGAAGCCCTTCTGCGATACTATCGAAACGAGAAGGCGGATGGTCTTATTATGAAAGTTCCTGGGGTGACGCCTGGGCTCGACGAAGCAAAGATGTTATGGTTCTTATTGGTTGAAGGTAAACTATACCTGATACCAAAGAACGGTAAGCATACCATTAACAGAGGTAGAGCATTTGCACCGGTCGGTCGGATTAAACATGCGCTTGAGTTGTTAGATGAATTCCAGAAACAACTCGTCGCTAAGCATTGGGATAACGCTCTTTTGAATACACTTAAGAAGGGTTAGGGATGGCCTGTTGATCACCAACGCGGCTTTGCTCTCCATGTATTGGGTGACGCAGACAGCATCGGATTTGCCTAAAATTGTATGCATTTGAGTAATCTACGGCGTAGATTAGGCCAAATGTCCTTTGATGGCTTGCTCGTTTAGTTCCGTGCAACCCATATCGCCGCTCGTCACAATCATGCAGCCTGAACGTTCTGGCCGAGCCGACGCAGGCTCGACATGATGCTCGGTATCTGCGCGCAGCGTTCAGCGGGGGAGTGTCCGAATGCTGCTTCCTGCTCAAGTGTCGCCCTGACCTTGAAGTCATCAATGCCGGTCGCCCGCAACCTGACCGCCAAGCGATAGAACGCGGCATTGCCGGTGCAGGGCGGTGTTGAACGCCACTGCGCAATCGCCGCATCACGAGCGGCAATCTGCCCAGCAGCGCGTGCGGCATCGCGGTCAGCGTGTTCGGCGTCATCGCCGTGCTGTTGCTGTTCGCTGGCAATCCGTTCGCGCACCCGTTCGAGTAGCGGCGTTGCCGGGTTCATGTAAGCAGGCTTCACCTCATACTGTTGGGCTTCGAGCGGGGCATATGACACCCAAAGGTCCGGGTCCAACATCGGCACACCGTCAGCCCAATTCTCCCGCCAGAAGGTTTTCTTGAGGCCAAGTCCAGCACGGCATGGCAAATAAAAGAATGAGTTAGCAGTTCGCTTTGTGGCATCAAGCCCTGATTTATTTGGCATAGCCCGCCCGGAATTCACAGCCTTTTCATAAGAAAGGTCGGTTCCGACATAATATCCAAAGTCCCGTATCCTCGCTGCAATTGCGTCCCATACTGCATGATACATTTCAGCCGTCATTGGCGAATTTGTTGGGAAAAGCACACGGAATTTTGTTTTGCTGTCCTTGCCGTTATTAAATGAATTCCACATCCACCAGCGCACATCCCGGAACATCCGCTCGAACTCGTCCGGCATAAGAGCGCCGCCATCAAAATCGAGCCAGACGCCATTTACAAGTTCGATATTCGCCAAGCCCTTGTTGGTGTCCTGGCTCTTGTTCTGATCGAACAGCGCGCCAGATACGAGGGTGTTGCCCTCCTTTTTGGCCTGGATTTCATCGAGACATTGGCGCAATTGAACGCGGACATCTTCCCAATCTATGTGGTTGGATTGCTCAACACATAAAGATTTGACGTTGCTTTCATGAGATAGGGCAATATCCGATGTTACGAAAAATACCTTATATATACTATTTTTCGTAACATTTAACCCTGCCTATCCGGTTGACGCAGACACCCACTAGGTATAGTATTTTATAGAAAGTTGCTGGTCTGGCCAGCAATGCGTTGGAAATGGCGATCTGGGATGAATGCATCTGCCCCGAAGTTGAT
>CAIZDL010000182.1 GCA_903931735.1 uncultured Rhodospirillales bacterium | reverse complement strand
GCCAAGCCGGTTTTGGAAATTCTGGCCGGCATCCCCACCGTGGTTTATGGTTTCTTCGCGGCGCTGACCATGGCGCCGGCGATCCAATCGCTGGGCGGGGCGGCCGGTTTGGATGTCAGCTCCCAATCGGCGCTGGCGGCGGGGCTGGTGATGGGGATCATGATCATCCCCTTTGTCAGCTCCCTGTCCGACGATGTGATCAACGCCGTGCCCCAATCGCTGCGCGATGGCTCCTATGGCCTTGGTGCCACCAAGTCGGAGACCATCCGCGAGATTGTCTTGCCCGCGGCCCTGCCCGGCATTGTGGGCGCGGTGATGCTGGCGGTTAGCCGCGCCATCGGGGAAACCATGATTGTGGCCATGGCCGCTGGCCTTGCCGCCAATCTTACCGCCAACCCATTCGCGGCCGTAACCACGGTCACGGTGCAAATCGCCTCAACAATCCGTGGCGATCAGGAGTTTGACAGCCCCAAAACCCTGTCGGTGTTTGGCCTTGGGCTGGTTCTGTTCATCGTTACGCTCATTTTAAACGTCGTCGCCCTTCGCGTGGTTCAGAAGTATCGGGAAAAATATGACTGACCTCTCCAGCACGGCTCCCTTCAGCCGCTCCAGCCACCGATCCGAGGCGTTCGAGGCGCGGCTACAGCGGCGCTACCGGTCGGAGCGCATGTTCCAGCGCGCGGGAATTGGCGCCATCATCTTTGCCGGGCTGATGCTGGTCATGCTGTTGACCACCATCGTTCTCAACGGGTACACCGCCTTTTGGCAAAGCCGGTTTGACGTTTCGGTTTATTTCGACCCGGAGGCGATATCCCCGTCGGGCTCGATCGACCCCGAGACGCTTTCGGCCGGGGATTATCCGGCATTGGTGCGCTCGGCGCTGACCGAGTTGGTGCCCGCCGCCACCGGCCGAGACGGCAAACGGGCGCTGATGGAACTTGTCAGCTCGGCCGCCGGCTATACCCTGCGCGCCATGGTGATGGCCGACCCCAAACTCATCGGGACCCACCAAACGGTAAGCCTGCTGGCCTCCGACAACACCGACCAGTTCATCAAGGGCCACATCGCCCGCTCCGCCCTTCCTGGCGAGCGCACCGTCAGCGATCGCCAAATCGGTTGGATCGACGATCTGCGCGCCAAAGGTGTCCTCAAAAGCCATTTCAGCCTCGACGTGCTGACCCAGCCCAACAGCCGCCAACCCGAACAGGCCGGAATGTGGGGGGCGTTAATCGGCTCGATCATGACCATGCTGGTGACGCTGGCGCTCGCGGTGCCGGTTGGGGTGGCGGCGGCGGTGTATCTTGAAGAGTTCGCCCCCCAAAACCGCTGGACGGACCTCATCGAGGTCAACATCAACAACCTTGCTGCGGTGCCATCGATTGTTTTCGGCCTGCTGGGCCTCTCCATGTTCCTTAACTTCTTCGGCTTGCCACGATCCTCGGCGCTGATTGGCGGCGTTGTGCTGGCGCTGATGACCCTGCCGACCATCATCATCGCCTCGCGCGCCGCGCTAAAGTCGGTGCCGCCATCGATTCGCGAGGCTGCGCTCGGCATTGGCGCTTCGCCTTTGCAAGTCATCCTCCACCATGTGTTGCCGCTGGCCGCGCCGGGTATCCTGACCGGAACCATTCTTGGGCTTGCGCGGGCGCTGGGGGAGACGGCGCCGCTGCTGCTGATCGGGATGGTTGCCTTTGTGGTCAACGTTCCCGCCGCGCTGTCGGACCCATCGACCGTTTTACCGGTACAAATTTTCATGTGGGCCGATGCGCCCGAACGCGGCTGGACCGAACGGACTTCAGCCGCGATCATGCTTCTGCTCGGCTTCCTGATCCTAATGAATGCGCTGGCTGTGCTCTTGCGCAAAAAATTCGAGAGGCGATGGTAGATCATGCGCTTTGAGCTTTCCGATCGATCCTCCGGTGACCGGGCTACGCCCGGCAAGATCACCGCCCGCGCTGTCGACGTTTATTATGGCGCCAAGCGGGCGCTCCACAACATCACCCTCAACATCGATGGCAATCGGGTCACGGCGCTGATCGGCCCCTCGGGGTGTGGCAAATCGACCTTTTTGCGCTGCCTCAACCGCATGAACGACACCATCGACATTTGCCGGGTCCACGGACAGATCGAGTTGGATGGCGAGGACATCTACGCCAAAACCATCGACACCGTGCAATTGCGCGCCCGAGTCGGGATGGTGTTTCAAAAGCCCAACCCGTTCCCGAAATCGATTTACGACAACATCGCCTATGGCCCGCGCATTCATGGCCTCGCCCAGCGCGGCCCGGAGATGGACGAGATCGTCCAGTCGTCCCTTGAGCGCGCCGGGCTCTGGAACGAGGTCAAGGACCGGCTCAAGGAGCCCGGCACCGGCCTTTCCGGCGGCCAGCAACAACGCCTCTGCATTGCCCGGGCCATCGCGGTCAGCCCGGAGGTGATCTTGATGGACGAGCCGTGTTCAGCGCTCGACCCCATCGCCACCGCCCACATTGAAGAGCTTATCGACGAGCTGCGCGAAAATTACACCATCATCATCGTCACTCATAATATGCAGCAAGCAGCCCGGGTGTCGCAAAAGACCGCATTTTTCCATCTTGGCGAAATGGTTGAGTGTAACGATACTGAGGAAATATTCACCAACCCCCGAGACGAACGCACTCATGGCTATATCACCGGCCGATACGGCTGATCGAAGGGGCATTGAGCATGAGTAAGGAACACATTGTTCGGTCCTACTCGGAAGAACTGCGGCGCCTGACCACCCTGATTACCCAAATGGGCGGTGTTGCCGAGGCCCAGGTAGACACTGCGGTGCGGGCGGTGGCCCGGCGCGATGCCGACCTCGCCGCGCTGGTGATCAAGTCCGACGAACGGCTCGACCAATACGAACGCGACATCGACGCCGAAGCGATCCGAATGCTGGCCCTGCGCCAGCCGATGGCCGGCGACCTGCGCGAGATCGTGTCGACCCTCAAAATCGCCGCCGACTTGGAGCGTATCGGGGATTATGCCGCCAACATCGCCAAACGCGCGATGGTGCTGGCCCAAATGCCCCCCGTACGTCCCGCCGGCGGCATCCCGCGCATGGGGAAGCTGGTTCAGGAGATCATGAAGGACGTCCTCGACGCCTACATCGACCGCAACCTCGATAAGGCGATCGCAGCGTGGCGGCGGGACGAGGAACTGGACGATCTCTATACCAGCTTGTTTCGCGAGGTTCTCACCTACATGATGGAAGATCCGCGCAATATCACTGCCTGTACGCACCTGCTGTTCATCGCTAAAAACCTGGAGCGGGTGGGCGATCATGCCACCAACATTGCCGAAACGCTCCACTTCGTGGTGGTCGGCCATTCTCTGAAAACGGCACGGCCGAAGGGCGATACCTCCAGCTTCGCGGTGGTCACCCCGCAGTGCGGCCCCCCAGCCGCCTCTGACCAGGAGGAGACATGACCTTGGCGCAACGGCCATTCGTCTTGATTGTCGAAGACGAGCCCGGCATCGCGGAACTGCTAAAGTATAATTTAGACAAGGAAGGGTTTCGTACAACCGTATCGGCAAACGGAGAAGATGCGCTGTTGATCGCCGAAGAGCAAACCCCACACCTTATTTTACTCGACTGGATGCTTCCTCATATTTCAGGCCTTGAAGTTTGTCGGCAGTTGCGCCGAAGCACAAAGTTGAAAGATATACCGATTATTATGCTGACCGCGCGCGGTGAAGAAAGCGACCGGGTGCGCGGGCTCAACTCGGGTGCTGACGACTACATCGTCAAACCCTTCTCCCCCACCGAATTGGTCGCCCGGGTGCGCGCGGTCCTGCGCAGGACCAGCCCGATTCTATCCGAAGAAGTTCTTCGCTTCGGCAATGTCGTGATGGACCTTGCGTCCCACCGGGTTCGCCGGGCCAGTCGCGACATTCATCTTGGTCCGACCGAGTTTCGCCTGCTCCGTCACTTCCTGCAACACCCCGGCCGGGTGTTCTCGCGCGAACAATTGCTGGATCTGGTCTGGGGCCACGATGTGTATGTCGAGCTGCGTACCGTCGACGTACACATCCGCCGCCTCCGCAAAGCCCTCAACGAAGATGGCGACGAGGACCTCATTCGCACCGTACGCTCGGCCGGCTACGCCATCGACATCAAAGCGGCCTGACCGATAAAATCGGGAACAAATAACGGCACGTACACCGCCCCCCGCAACCGCCGAGGGCTTTATCAAGGTGTACGTGCCGGGGTCGCCCCTCAAATAAACACAATCCGCCCCTCTTCGGCCGCGCTCAAAAAAGTGACGATCCCACCGACACGGTACGGGATATCGGCGCGCAGCTTGACATCGGGCGGCAGATTCAACGTCCGCAAGCCCATTTCGCAGACAATGACCGCGACATTCAACGCGGCACACGCCGCGAGCAACTCCTCAAACCCGGCAACCCCATGACCAACCAAAAACGCCTCGCGCATCGCGGGCGCCGTTCCGTCGTCGGCTGCGTCAAGGTCATGCCAGCCGGGCCGGTGAGGGTCGGCGCGATCGATCAAGGCGAGCAAGGCCCGGCCGGCGACCAACACCGATACCGCCCGCCCAGTTGCAGCGGCGGCTGCCGCCATCGACAAGGCATAATGCACCCGGTCGAAGCCCCCAGAAAACACCACAAACGAGATCTGCTCTGACACGAATTCAACCCTCGGTCCATTGAAGTTTTGCGCCGGTCACTCTAGAATTGATAGGGATCGCAGTCCAGGAGTTTTGCCGGGGTTAAAATCCAGGTTTACCCAAGCTGAACCGGGGATCGCGGGGAGCCGAACATCGGGGACCGGATTATGGTTGGCTCGATCGGTGGCAGTGGCGGAGGGGCGGTTTCGCTCTCGCGGTATCTCACCGCCGGGGCGGCGGGGTCGCGCGCCCAATCCAAAGCCCCCTTCGAGGCCGATGCGCAAACCGGGACCAAAACCGGGGCCACCGGCAAACCGTTGACACCCTCCGATCAAGTGCTGATCGACAAGCTCAAATCCCGCGATTCCGACGTTAAGGCCCACGAAGGCGCCCACCGCGCTGCCGCCGGACCCTATGGCGGCGCGCCATCCTATACATACCAAAAGGGGCCGGACGGGGCCAATTACGCCATTGGCGGCGAGGTTTCCATCGACGCCAGCCCAATTGCCAAAGACCCCAACGCAACTATCACCAAAGAGTTGCAAATCCAGCGCGCCGCGCTCGCGCCGGCAGACCCTTCCAGCCAAGACGTCAAGGTGGCAGCCGAGGCGGGCGCCATGATCGCCCAGGCCCAAGCCAGCAAAGCCAAAGGCGAAACCGGGCAAGCCCCAGACCAAACGGACACACCAATCAACGCGCTGGTCACCCGGGGCCTTGCCGCCTATGGCTCGGCGGCTGGCCTGATCCCCCACCCTCGGACATCGGCCGGCGTCTCCATCCACGCATAGCGCCGCCAACCGGCCGAACAACCGGCGCTGCAATGACAATCAAAACCAGTTGACAGAAGATAGAGACGCTCCGATACCTCACCATCGCTTGATCCCAGCCGGAGTGAGGAGATTGGGGTGCTGACCGTTCTGCTGTTAATCGGGTCCAATGTTTTGATGACTATCGCTTGGTATGGCCATTTGCGTTTTCCCGACCGTCACATTTTGGTTGCCATCGTGGTGAGCTGGCTGATTGCCTTCTTTGAATATTGCCTTGCCGTGCCAGCCAACCGAATTGGCTATTTTAGCGAAGGATATTCTGGGTTTCAGCTAAAAATTATCCAAGAAATGGTCACGCTTTCTGTGTTCATAATATTTGCAGTCGCCGTTCTTGGTGAAAAGTTGCGTTGGAATTATTTTGCCGCTTTTGCCTGCATTTTGGGTGCTGTCTATTTCGCGTTCAAAAAATAGCGTTCGCGCCATCCGACGGGAAAATTGGCATCCTGCGGCACCGATGGAATATTTACACTGCGATGACACCCTGATATGGTCGCGCCGATCTTTGGCGGCGGCCTTCCTTCGGACGGTCATACGAGTAGGGAGTGCTCACACCCATGAAGGTGATTGCCGGGAACAGCAATCGGCCGTTGACCGAGGCGATCTCGACGTGCCTCAACACGCCGTTGACCAAGGCCAACATTAAGCGCTTTGCCGACCAGGAAGTGTTCGTCGAGATTCTCGAGAACGTCCGGGGCGAGGATTGCTTCATCATTCAGTCGACATCGGCTCCGGCCAACGACCACCTGATGGAGCTTCTGGTTATCATGGATGCGCTGAAGCGCGCCTCGGCCAGACGCATCACCGCCGTGTTGCCCTACTACGGCTATGCCCGCCAGGACCGCAAGGCCGGGCCGCGCACGCCGATTTCGGCAAAGCTGGTCGCCAACCTGATCACCGTCGCCGGGGCGGACCGGGTGCTTACCCTCGACCTGCACGCCGGCCAGATTCAGGGCTTCTTCGACATTCCGCTCGACAACCTCGTCGCCGGGCCGGTGTTTGAAAAAGACATTCGCGATACTCACAACATGGCCGAGTTGGTGATCGTGTCGCCCGACGTTGGCGGTGTGGTGCGGGCACGCAAGCTGGCCAGCCGCCTTGGCGCCGACTTGGCGATCATCGACAAGCGACGCGAGCGGGCCGGCGAGTCGGAAGTGATGCACATCATCGGCAATGTCACCGATCGGGCCTGCATCCTGATCGACGACATTGTGGACAGCGGCGGGACCCTGTGCAACGCCGCCCGGGCGCTTAAAAGCAAGGGCGCGATATCGGTTTCGGCCTACACCACCCACGGCGTGCTCTCGGGTGGTGCGGTGGCGCTGATCGGCTCGTCACCCATCGACATGCTGGTGACCACCGACAGCATTCCGGCGACACAAGCCATGAAGGTTTCGCATAACATTCGGCAGCTTACCATCGCCCCCCTCATCGCCGAGGCGATGGTGCGCATTAGCACCGAGCGTTCGGTTTCCAGCCTGTTTGGCTGATACGGTTCTGTTGAGATGACCGTCGTCCGCCCCCGCGCGGGCGACGGGTCGTGGCGTCGGCACCCCTGGAGGCCGGCGTCTCACCCATGGTGGGGCAAAGTGCCCTGCCACGCCCTTAAGGAGAGCGTTCGATGACTGAAACCCACACGCTGACCGCCCAAGTGCGTCAGCGGGCCGGAAAGGGGACCGCCCGCCAGACCCGCCGCGATGGTCGGATTCCCGCCGTAATCTACGGTAACAAACAAACTCCGTTGATGATTTCGCTGGAGCTGAACGAGTTCAGCAAGATTTTGAAGAAGCCCGGCTTTTTCACTCATCTTTTCGATGTCACGGTCGAGGGCACCACCCATCGGGTTCTGCCCCGCGACCTCCAGCTTCATCCGGTCACCGACGTTCCCGAGCACGTCGACTTCTTGCGGGTCAGCGCCGAAACCAAGATCACCGTGCATGTTCCGGTCCGCTTCATCGGCCAGGACAAGAGCCCGGGCTTGAAGCGCGGCGGCACCCTCAACGTCGTCGTTCACGAGATCGAATTGAACTGCGATGCCGCCAATATTCCGGCACACCTCGACATCGACCTGGAAGGGTTGGACCTTGGCGCCACCGTTCACCTCAACACCATCACGCTGCCGGCCGGCACCACTTTGGCCCATGGCGCCCACGACATGACGGTGGTGACCATCGCCACGCCATCGGGCCTGAAGCTTGATGCGAACGAAGGCGGATCGGCGGACGGGGCCAAGGCCTAACCCGGACGCGGGACATGCTTTTGCTGGTTGGCCTTGGCAATCCCGGATCAGACTACGCCGGACACCGGCACAATATCGGATTCATGGCGGTGGACGAAATCGTCCGCCGCCATGGTTTCGGCCCCTGGCGGAAACGATTCCAGGCTAAAATAGCCGAAGGACTGATTGATCTGCCCGCCGGCGGCACCGAAAAGGTGCTGGCGCTCCAGCCCCAAACCTACATGAACCTCTCTGGGCAGTCGGTTGGCGATGCTACCGGATATTTTAAACTATCGCCCGACCGGGTGGTGGTGTTCCACGATGAACTTGACCTTGCTCCCGGAAAATTGCGGGTCAAGCGCGGTGGCGGCGCCGGTGGCCACAATGGGCTGCGCTCAATGGATGCCCACCTTGGCCCTGATTATTGGCGGGTCCGCCTGGGCATCGGCCATCCCGGCGACAAGGCATTGGTCCACGGCTATGTCTTGCATGACTTTTCCAAAGCCGACGCCACTTGGCTTGCGCCCTTGCTCACCGCCTGTGCCGACGCCTTCCCTTTGCTCGCGGCGGGCGCGCCTGACAAATTCATGAACAAGGTCACCCTCGCGACCCAGCCACCAAAGGCTGGGCTAAAAAGCGCAGACGGCCAAGGCCCCACCGGGTAACACCAAACCAGCTACGACTGACGAACCCGCGAGATAAACCGCTCCACTTCCCGCGCCAGATTTTCCGATTGGGCACCAAGGTCGTTTGCCGCCGACAATGTTTCGTTCGCCGCCTCGCCGGTTTCTCTCGCGGCATTGGAAACGCCCACGATATTCGAGGAAACTTCTTGGGTTCCCCGCGAGGCTTCGCTGACATTGCGCGCAATCTCGCGCGTTGCTGAGCCCTGTTCTTCCACCGCAGAGGCAATGGCGGTTGAGATCTCGCTCATTTGCCGAATGGTCCCGGTGATGGTCTGAATGGCATTGACAGTAACCCCGGTGACGGCCTGCATCTGGCCAACCTGAGCTTGAATATCTTCGGTCGCCTTGGCGGTTTGATTGGCAAGATTCTTGACCTCGCTCGCGACAACGGCAAACCCCTTACCCGCCTCCCCCGCGCGCGCGGCCTCGATCGTCGCATTCAGCGCCAACAAATTGGTTTGGCTGGCGATTTCGTTGATCAACTGGACCACCGCACCAATTTTCTGAGCGGCCTCGGTCAACCCGGCGACCGTGGCGTTGGCGCGGGTGGCTTCCTCCACCGCCGTCGTCCCGATTCTGGTCGACGCCATGACCTGCCGGGAAATTTCGTTAATCGAGCTGGTCAACTCTTCCGTAGCAGAGGCCACGGTTTGAACATTAACCGAGGCCTGTTCGGCCGCCGTGGCCACCACCGTGCATTGCCGGGTCGTTTGATCGGCATTGGCCGACATGGATTGAGCATTGCTCTGTAACTGCCGCGCCGCCGACGAAACCGTGGAGACGATATTCCGAACACTGGTGTCAAAGGCATCGGCCAATTGGTTCATGGTCTGCCGCTTATCTTGCTCGGCTTGATGGCGCTGCTGCTCCTGAGCAACCCGCATCCGCTCCACTTCAATGGCGTTTTCCCGGAAGATCTCCACCGCCGTCGCCATCTCGCCAATTTCATCGGGACGGCCCACCCCTGGAATGGTGACGGCGGTATCACCCTGGGAGAGCGTAGACATGCGCCGCGACATGCTGGTGATCGATCGAACCAACTTGCGAACAATAAAAAGGCACACCACCAGCAACAGCGCCATTCCGGCCGCCGCCGCCCCCAAAATAGTCACGCGCGCCCGCGCCGCCGCAGCCTGGTTCTCTTGACGAGACTTATCCGCAGCCTCGTTAACCGCAGTCCGCCAGCCAATCAACCACTCGTGAAGCTTAGCGAACTTCGCCTCAACATTACCGACCATCGCGACCCCGATCATCCGGTCGATGACGGCCATTTGATTGAGATCATCGAGGGCCGTGCGATAAGCCTTAATCAACTCCAACACCGCCGGCCCTTGATTAACCGGCGTCAGCCATTCAACCTTGGCGGACTCGACAGAAAGCCGGGTGACATAGACATCGGCCTCCACCAGCCCCTTTTCTGCCCGAATCTTAACTTCATTGAGCTTCGCGTCCTCAATCCCCGAGCCAATCTGCGCCAGAAACAGCGTCCCCTCGCCACGCGCCCGTTCGGCGATCGTTTCGATAACCCCCAGGGTTTCGCGCACCAACGCCTGTTCTTGCTGATCGGCAAGCATACTAATCGCGTTGCGGCTCATGGTGCTGTCGAACAGCATCATAGCGAGCCCCGCTCCAAGCACTAAGGCGACCGGAACGATGACGATTTCGGTGGCAATGCTGTTAAAAAACTTCATGGCCGGGAACCGGTGCCCACCGGGAGACCAAGCGGGCACCCCTTTCATCCGTTACTTGTAAACGCCGACATAAACAACGACGTTGCGTTCCGGTACATTTTTAACGTAAGTCGCCTTTGGTTCAATCTTGCTGCTAACCGGATTGAGCCAACGGTATTCAACCCAACCTTCGCCCTTATCCTGGGCGACCTTGATGATTTCCTGCACAATCAGACGGCCATCCGGGTCTTTTACTTCGAACACCGACTTACCCTCGCCGGCCGGCCGGACCGGATAAACCAACCAGACGCCTTTGTAATCAATAACGCTGACGTAGATATCGGCGTATTTCCAATCGGGGCTGGTCTGGAAAATCGGCCGCAGGGCGTCAACGCCCTGCTCTTTGACCAGCGCCGCCGCCTTGAGGGTCAAGGTCTTTGCCACCTCGGGATCAATCTTCGTTTGGGCCATGACAGCCCCCGTCGAAGATACTGCCAGCAAAATGACGACAACAGCGGCGGCAAGCTTGCGAATAATCGACATGGGGTTCCTTTCATGGGAAGCAGGCATGTGTGCAGAGTATATCTCATTCGGAAAAGTTTCAATGACCTTGGCCACATATCGGTCGCGATATGCCTACCGTGCCCAATGGTGCAACGCCGGCCTCCCCCGGCCCGCCGGGGCGACGCACCTATTCGCTGAGCATATCTGGCAGGGCGTGACCCGGGGTTGTATTCCTTGGCAACCGCCATCAAATTACAACCCCGCACCGCAACATTTTGCGCGGGATTTTGCCCCCGATAATAGAGACACAGCACCGCCACCGCCCGCCGTCCGACGACGAGTCGTGGATCGGCACAAGCCGACGAGTCGGGGATTTGCGCCAGCCGCTTTTTATGTTGCCCTGATCGCCGGCCCCGGTCATTCTCGGCCCCGTCCTAACTCCGCGCCCAGCCCTTGCCGGAAAATGACTTGCGACGCCGTTGCTCCCAACCGAGACGCACACATGCCCCCCAAGAATAACCCACTCGGCCTCAACGCCTTGCAACTCAAAACATTAACCCTGGCGCAGGCCCTTGCCCGCCTGCCGGAAGGCGCCACCCCCGACGACCAGGAGCCGGGCGCGATCCGGATTGATCGTTTCCCCCACCCGCATGGCAATCACTTCCACCTCGGCTCGGCCGTGGTCGCCAGCAAGGATGCCACCGGGCTGGCGATACCCGGGGTGTGGGCGGCGCTGGAGCGCAAAGGTCTGACACGGGGCAACGGCGCCCAATGGGTGGTGATCCGGCCCGCTGGCCTCAGCTACGACACCGGCCTCGCCGAGCAAATCCTGCACCACTCGGATCACTAATGCCGGCAAAAGACGGAGATAGCCGCAAAGCCCGGGAAGCTGCGGCCTTGCGGGACAATCTGCTCCGGCGCAAGGCCCAAACGCGGCTGCGCCAACAGCAACAAGACGGAGACGCGCCTAAGCCGGGGTCGAGGGTCGGGGCCGAGATAGAGAGCGTGGCGCTTGCTCCCGACCGCCCGGCTAAAAGGCGGGAGCAGCACAGCGCAGCCAGAGGATGCCGCCATGTCGATCATGCCAGATAGCTGGATTCGAGAAATGGCCCTCACCAATGGCATGATAGAGCCGTTTGTCGAACAGCAAAAAAAAGAAGGCGTGATCTCCTACGGGTTGTCCTCCTACGGCTATGATGCCCGTGTTTCCAACCAGTTCAAAATATTCACCAACGTCGATAGCGCGATCGTCGACCCCAAAAATTTTTCTGAAGCGGGGTTTGTGAGCCGCGAAGTCGATGTCTGCGTCATTCCACCCAACAGCTTCGCTCTTGCCCGCACGGTTGAACATTTCCGGGTGCCACGCGATGTGCTGGTGATTTGCCTTGGCAAATCCACCTATGCCCGCTGCGGCCTGATCGTCAACGTTACGCCGCTGGAGCCCGAATGGGAAGGCTATGTGACGCTGGAAATCTCCAACACCACCCCCCTGCCGGCTAAAGTTTACGCCCACGAGGGACTCTGCCAGTTCTTGTTCCTCAAGGGTGAAACTCCCTGCGAGACCTCCTACGCCGATCGCGCTGGAAAATACATGCACCAGCGCGGCGTCACGTTGCCTAAGCTCTGAGGACGCATCCTCTTTTCTTGATAGCGCCAGGATATCCTGCGACCATGGACAAAATTCGCATTCGCGGCGGCAAACCGCTGCACGGGCAAATCGCGATCAGCGGCGCAAAAAACGCCGCCCTGCCACTGATGGCGGCGGCTCTGCTCACCAACGAAACCCTCACGCTGACCAACGCGCCCCGGCTGGTCGATATCGCGACCATGGGCCATCTGTTGGCCCAGCATGGCACCGAAGTGGTGCGCGAGGACCCGCCCGAGGGCGGCGCCATCCGGGGCGGCGAACTCCACCTGACCGCCCGCACCATCACCAGCACCACCGCACCCTACGATTTGGTTCGTAAAATGCGCGCCAGCGTGCTGGTCCTGGGGCCGCTGCTGGCTCGCGAGGGCAAGGCGCGGGTATCGTTGCCCGGCGGCTGCGCCATCGGCACCCGGCCGGTGGATATGCACATCAACGGCCTGACCCAGATGGGCGCAAAAATCGACCTTATCGGTGGCTATATCGAGGCCGAGGCCCCGAAGGGTCTGCATGGCGCCTCGATCATCTTCCCCATGGTTTCGGTTGGCGCCACCGAAAACCTGCTGATGGCCGCATCCCTCGCCGATGGCGACAGCGAACTGATCAACGCCGCCCGCGAGCCTGAAGTCTCCGACCTCGCCCACTGCCTGGTGGCCATGGGCGCCGTGATCGAGGGTCTCGGCACCGACCGTCTGCGGGTCCGGGGCCAAGCCCGCTTGTCGGGAACCCGTCACGCCATTGTCTCCGACCGCATCGAGGCCGGCACTTATGCCATGGCGGCGGCGATCACCGGCGGCCAGCTCGAATTGCTCCACACACGCCTTGATCTCATCCAGGCCGTCACCAATATACTGGAGCGCGCCGGGGTTCAATTTACCGAAACACCCAATGGCGTGATGGTCTCGCGGGCCAACGGAGCGCTGGTTGGTGTCGATGTCATGACCGAGCCTTTTCCCGGCTTCCCAACCGACCTTCAGGCCCAAATGATGGCGCTGATGTGTACGGCAAATGGAGCCGCGATGATTACCGAGACCATTTTCGAAAACCGTTTCATGCATGTTCCAGAACTGATGCGCATGGGAGCCAACATCACCGTTCACCAATCCTCGGCGCTGGTTCGTGGCGTGGAGCGGCTAACCGGCGCCCCGGTTATGGCCACCGATCTGCGTGCCTCGGTATCGTTGGTGCTGGCGGGGCTGGTCGCCGAGGGAGACACCGAACTGAGCCGCGTTTACCATCTCGACCGCGGCTACGACCGGCTCGAAGAAAAGCTAGCCGCGTGCGGCGCCGATGTCCAACGAATCAGGGCCAGTGAATGAACGGTGATTTCACCCCAATTCGCCTCCGCGCCGAAGACGCTGAAGACCTGAAGATCGTCTCGGCCTGTCTTCAGGATGCGATCGTGCCGATTACCGAAATCGGCTATCTGCCCGATGATCGTAGATTCGTGATGGTGGTCAACCGGTTCCGATGGGAAGCCGCCGACGATATCCTTACCCGCATCAATTGCGCGGTGACGGTGCTTGGCGTCACCAACGTCAAACGCCGCGCGATCGATCCGAGTAACCGCGCTCTCCTCCTCGACCTGCTGGCGATCACCCCCACCGCCGATGGCATCAACTTAATCTTTGCCGGCAACGCCGCAATCCACCTCACCGCCCCCCACTGGCGCTGCCTGATCGAAGACATTTCAGACCCCTGGCCCGCCGAAGCGGCGCCTCGCCATGAAGTCGACGAAGCCAAGCACCAATAGCGGGTCAAACCCGCTCCAATCCATTGGTTTAACAGAAGACGGCCTACGCACGCCGCCTCCCCGCCGGCTCATGATGATCAACCATATGATCCGCCAGCATGCTTGCCACCATCTCGATCTTACCCGAGAGCTTCAGGTGATTAACCCCAACAATGTGCTTAACCTCAGTCATGTCAGATTGAAGCGTCTTCACATCGGCCTGAACCGATGAAAGACTGGTCTTGACCGATGAAAGCTCAACCTTGACCGATGAGAGTTCAACCTTGACCGATGAGAGTTCAACCTTGACCGATGAGAGATCAGCCTTGACCGATGAGAGATCAGCCTTGACCTCCGTCATATCGGACTGAAGCACCTTCACGTCGGCCTTGACCGATGAAAGCTCAGCCTTGACCTCAGTCATATCGGACTGAAGTACCTTCACGTCGGCCTTGACCGATGAAAGCTCAACCTTGACCGATGAAAGATCGGCCTTAACCTCAGTCATATCGGACTGAAGCTGCGCGATGTGCTTTCCGTGCTCAACCTGCACGGCGGCAACGGCGTCGATCTTCCCCGTCAGGCTTGCCGCCACGTCGCGTAGGGCCAGCAAAATGTCTTCATTGGTTACGGACATGGGCACCTCCGCTCATAGCATCGCCCTTACGCAAAGCAGCGTCAACAGGATTCAAGGCCTTATCCGCCCCCCACCCTTATCCGCCCCCACGGGCAATCGCCTCGGCGAAAGCCCCTAAAGAAGTATCATTCCCCGAGCCATGTTTCCACGCGCTGGGCCACACCATCGACCAGCACCGCGCTTTGGTGTTCGCGCAAATGGTCCACGATGCTGGTAGAAATATCGGTAAGGTGTTGACCCTCAACCATTTCGCGCATTTTAACAGTACCGAATTCAGCGCCGACACCAATTCCGAAAGCGGCGATCCCCAATGCCGGCGACACGATGGCTTCCGCCGGCCCCAAGGCTCCGCCTGCAACCATCGGCAACACCATCGTGCGTGCCATCGTGGCAACTGAGCTGTTGACCATGCGGCGGGCGAGTTGGCGGGCCAACAACATCAACCCTTCCGCTGAAACAGTGGTCTGCATCCCGGAAAACGCCGGGTCCGCCTTGATCAATGCCACGGCATCGGGCGGGGCCGACATCGCGGATGGAGGCGCAGGCAGGCTCAAGGCCTCCCAGGACACGACCACCGGTCGGCGCGCCACCATCCCCGCAGAGCCGGCCGCAGGCGGGCTCGCCGCAGGCTGACCATGAGCGGCCATAAAATCCGACAACGCGGCAATCTCGCGTTCACCGGCTGAGGTCGCCCGCTCGATCGCTCGTTTTTGAACCGCCCGCGCCCGGGCATCCACCACTGGGCCAAACTTTTCGGGCACCACCACCACTTCCAAAAAGCGGTCCTGAAGCAAGCGGTTAAGGGCATCGGTCGCCACCTGTTCGGCGGCCCGGCCATCACCCGCGTCTTTCGACAGCACGGCAATCACCGAGGTGAAGGCCATCCGATAGGTGGTTGGAAAGAAATAAAACCACCTGACATAATCCTTGACCCGCCCCTTGATCTCATCAAATACCGGAGCCAGCGCCGCCATCATCTCAGATCGGGCTTGCTCCAGGATCAATCGTTTGGTTTGCGCCCGCGCCTCGCGGCGAGACGCGATAAACGCCCGCCACTCCCCCTCATTCACGGCGGACAGAGCCACCGCCTCCTGGCCCGGCGCGCGCCAAACCACCAGCGTCGGCGTTCCTGCCAGCGGCGCGGGACTGCGCCAATAAAGCTGCGTCACGGCAAACGCCGCCAGCAAAAGCGCCACCGCCAGCGAGGGTAATCCGGTCCGCAGCCGAGGCCACCAAGCGGGCACCGGCGACGCCGGCGCCTCGGCTGGGCCATGACGCCGTACCGGATGAACCGCGCCCCCCGCCGCCCCCGGCCGGAGCGAGGCGCGTGAAACGGCGAGGCGTGGCTCCGTCTCCCGATGAGCAGAAACAAGTTTTTCGCGTTCAAAACCAATCATCGGCCATTCGTCCCCTCGCGATCCGGCCGAATTCCGGCATAGACCGCAAAGCCCCAGTGTTTGTAAGCGCAATCAACGTCGGCAAAACCGGCCTCCGCCAACCACGCCAATTGAGCCGCCAACGGCGCCAACCGATCGTACTTCATCCGATCGCGGGCCGCCGCCAACTGTACCTCGGTCACTCCCGCCCCACGCACCGCCAACAGCCACAACGCCCGATAATGAGCATCGCGCCCCAAGGTCGGGCCGGCGACCTGATCGGCGTTGATAAACACTCCGCCCGGCCGCAGCACCTTGAACACCCGATGAAAAAGAGCGCGCTTGGCCGCAGTTTCAAGATGGTGGATCGAAAGCGCGGAAACCACGGCGTCATAAGGCCCGCCGAGTTCGGCCTCGGTATAATCGGCGACCACAAATCCAACCTGATCTGCCGGGCACCGGTCAAAACGCAGCCGTGCCTGATCCATCATGCCATCGGAAAGATCGATCAGTGCAAGCCGCGCGCCAGGTAAACGCTCCAACACCAGCGCCGACAACAAGCCGGTGCCGGCGCCAAGATCGAGCACCCGGGGCTCCCTGCCAACGGCGTCGCCCAAAAGGGTCAACGCCGTCTCGTAAAAATCATCGAAACAGGGAATGAGCGCACGGCGCAAGGCATCATAGGTTGGCGCGGCCTGGTCGAAGGATTGGGCCAAGGCCATATCGCTCCCCCCAGACCTACGGACCGCGCCCACCGAGATCAACCTTTCGCCTTCAAATCATGGAACATCTGGAGCGCCAGCGCCGGCTTGAGATCGTGATGGACGACTTCATTGACCGCCGCAATCATCGCCTTAGGCGCATCGGACTGGAAGATATTGCGGCCCATGTCGACACCCGATGCGCCTTGCTGCACGGCATTATAAGCCATGGTCAGGGCATCCAGCTCCGGCAGCTTCTTACCGCCAGCCATCACGATCGGCACCGGACAGCTCGCGGTGACGGTTTCAAAGCCCTCATCCACGTAGTAGGTTTTGACGTACTGGGCGCCAAGCTCGGCAATGATCCGACAGGCGAGACGGAAATATTTCGCATCCCGCACCATATCCTTGCCGACCGCCGTGACCCCCATGACCGGAATGCCAACCCGCAAGCCGGCATCCACCAGCCTCGTCATGTTGTGGATGGAGCGGGTCTCGAACTCGCCGCCGATGAACACCTGGATCCCGACGCCAGCAGCGTTGAGGCGCACCGCGTCTTCCATGTCCATGGCGATTTGCTCGTCCGACAACTCCTTAAGGATGCTGGGGCCGCCGCTGGCACGCAGCACCATCGGCTTTTGCGACGCCGCCGGAATCACCGAGCGCAAAATGCCCCGGGTGCAAAACAACGCATCACACGCCGGCAGCAACGGCACGATACTAAGATCGATCCGCTCCAGCCCGGTGGTCGGTCCCTGGAAATAGCCATGATCGACGGCCAGCATCACGGTTCGGCCGGTCTCGGGATTGAACACCCGCGCGAGACGGTTCTTCATCCCCCAATCGAGTTGGTGGCAGCCTTTGAGAAAAAATCCTGGCGTGATCTGGGGCTGTTGGGCGGAGAAACGTTCGCCTTCCTTATCGGGTTCCGGCATGGGTCTGCTCTTGCTGACTG
Organism: uncultured Rhodospirillales bacterium; assembly: GCA_903931735.1. Lineage (GTDB taxonomy): Bacteria > Pseudomonadota > Alphaproteobacteria > Azospirillales > Azospirillaceae > BOG-933. The sequence continues at coordinate 13,781 of CAIZDL010000182.1, read as the reverse complement.
GAGGAAATGGGCTCGCCCCCGTGTGGACCGGGGCCAGAGCGAAGAATGCACGCTCGCGCCCGCCCCGACAAGACAGATATCAAGAGGTCAGTTATCGACGGGAGCGCTGCTTGTGGCCCCGCCCAACGTATCCTAGAATGCGCTCGGCAACGATCCCCCAATTCCCGCCATCCGACGTTGACGGAACTTTCACATGAGCAACAAATTTGGTTGGGTTCAGGTGCGCGAGTGGGTCTTGACGATTGGCCCGCCGGCGCTGGCAGTGATCGCGGCGTTCTGGATCGCGGCCCAGTTTGTCGGCCCGGCGCCGCCCAAGCAACTGACCATCGCCGCCGCCTCCCAAAACAGCCCCTATTGGGCGGCGGCGGCTCGCTATCAAAAAATTTTCGCCGATAGCGGCATCACCCTGAACATCCTGGAAACCAAAGGCTCGATGGACAACCTAGCGTTGATCCGCGACCCTGCCTCCAAGGTCGACGCCGCCTTTGTTCAAGGCGGGCTCGCCGCCGGAGAAGACGTGGCGGGGGTAAGCTCCCTCGGGCGGGTCTTTCAAGAGCCGGTGTGGATCTTCTATCAGGGGAGCCAAAAGCTGGAAAAACTCACCGAGTTGGTGGGCAAGCGGGTGCTGATCGGCCCTACCGGCAGCGCCACCGCCGCGCTCGCCACGCGCCTGCTCACCGCCAGCGGCGTTACCCCAACCAACGCGACCCTGATCAACTCGGAGTTGCCCGACTATGTTGCGGCACTGGACCAAAATAAGGCCGACGCCGGTTTTTTGGTGCTGGCTCCCGAGGCGCGAACGATCAGCCGCCTGTTCGACAACCCCAAAATCCGGCTGATGAGCGTTGCGCAGGCTGGGGCCTACACCCAACGCTTCCCGTTTTTGAAATCGGTGGAGCTGCGGGAAGGCGTGGTCGATTTCGCCCGCGATCTGCCGCCGACCGATACCCGGATGCTCACCACCACCACGGCCCTGCTGGTGCGCAACGAAGTCCACCCGGCACTGGTCAGCCTGCTGACCCAAGCGGCAATCGAGGTGCATCGCCAACCCCAACTGAATGCCAAAGGAGAAGCCAGCGCCTTTGCCCGCACCAACGCCTTTCCGCTGGTCGAAGACCAGGAATACCCGCTCTCCACCGAAGCCCAGCGGGTTTACAAATCGGGAGAGCCGTTCTTTCAGCGCTATTTACCGTTCTGGCTCGCGACACTGGCCGACCGGCTGGCCGTAATGCTCTTGCCATTGCTTGGTATTTTACTGCCAGTGGCCAAATTCGCGCCTGCCCTCTACACATGGCGCATCCGGCGTCGCATCGTTTCCTGGTATCACGAACTGCGCAAAGTCGAGGCCGATATCGATACCTCGCCAGGACCGACCGAAATCGCCAGCGCCCTTACTGAAATCGACCGGATCGAGACGGCGGTTAACCACATCCCGGTTCCGCTGGCCTTTGCAAACCAACTTTATGATCTGCGCGGCCACATCGACGTGGTGCGCAACCGCCTGAGTACACTGCAACGCGCCCAACCTTAAAAGCGCTCTGGGGCTTGTGGTGGGGACGAAGGGTGGCCTACCATGCCGCCATACCTAATCTATTAAACGGAGCGCTAATCCCATGAACCTCAAAGACCATATCGGCCACGTCCCCGATTTTCCCAAGCCTGGGATTCTGTTTTATGATATCTGCCCACTGCTGGCTCACACCGGCGCGTGGCGGGAAGCGATCCGGCAACTTGCCGATCAAATCGGCGAGCACAAGCCCGACCTTTTGGTTGGCATCGAGTCGCGCGGATTTCTGGTCGCGGCGCCGTTGGCTCTCGCGCTCAACTGCGGCTTCGTGATGCTGCGCAAGCGCGGCAAGCTGCCGGGCAAGAAGATTTCGTACAGCTACGACCTGGAATATGGCTCGGATATTATCGAGATTCAGGAAAACGCCATCCAGGCAGGACAGCGGGTGGTTGTGCTCGATGATCTCCTGGCTACCGGCGGCACCCTCAACGCCGCGGTTGCCCTTCTGCGCCAGATTGGTGCCGATGTTCGGGGCATTGGCGTGCTGATCGAGTTGGCTTTCCTTAACGGCCGGCAAAAGCTCGATGTTCCGGTCACGTCGCTGCTCTCCTACGACGAATGAGCATTTCGGACTATCTGACGGTTCATCCTGAGGTTGCCGATGCGCTCACCGCCCGCCGGGCGGTGGTGGCGCTCGAATCAACGGTGATTGCCCACGGCCTGCCCCGCATCGTTGCCGCCGAAACGGCACGAGCGGTGGAGGCTGCGATACGGGCCGGCGGCGCGGTGCCGGCCACCATTGCCGTGCTCGGGGGCCGCATCCACATTGGCCTCGACGATGAAGGCTTGGCGCGCCTGACCCATGGGCCGCCGGTCCTCAAGCTCAGCCGGCGCGATCTGGCGGCGGCGCTGGCCACCGGCGACGACGGCGCGACCACGGTTTCCGCCACCATGATCGCGGCGTCGTTGGTCGGCATCCGGATTTTTGCGACCGGCGGCATCGGCGGCGTTCATCGCGGTGCGGGCGAGACCTTTGATATTTCGGCCGATCTCAATGAGTTGGCGCGAACCGGGGTCGCCGTGGTGTGTGCCGGGGCCAAATCGATTTTGGATCTCCCCAAGACACTGGAATATCTCGAAACATTCGGCGTTCCGGTGCTTGGGCTCGGCACCGGCCATTTTCCCGCATTCTACGTCCGCGACAGTGGCCTGCCCGTTTCCCACATCTGCGCCCATGCAGCGGCGGTGGCGCAGATTCTAAAGGTCCACTGGCTGCTCAGCCCCAACGGCGGCGTGGTGGTGGCCAACCCGATTCCCGAATCCGATGCGCTGCCTGCGGCCGATGTCGAAGCCTCGGTGCTCCGCGCCCTTAAAGAAGCAAAAGAGCGCGACATTTCCGGCGCCGCATTGACGCCGTTTTTACTCAACCGCCTCGCCGAAGCCAGCGGCGGCCGCACTTTGCTCGCCAACATCGCGCTGCTCAAGCACAACGCCACCGCCGCTGCGGCAATCGCCTCGGCCTATCGGGCGAAAGCCGGGCCGGAGCGGGCTAAGGTTGCAACGGCGGGACGGTAAGGATAAACTCGGGTAAAGCAACCAGAACGGATGTAATCCCCGTGTTTCGAGTAAGAAGCCGCACCCTCAGTAACCCGTCGTCGATGCGGCCGTCACGGCGGCTGACTTCGGTTTTGGCGTTAGTGGTCGTATTGCTGGTGGGTGGCGGCATCGCCTTCCTCGCCACCACCGACCTGTCGCCCCCTCTGAAAACCTTGGAAAAGGTCCTGCCCGATGAGCGCTTCCCGCGCTGATAGGCAGGACGTGCTCGACGCCAACAAGCCGATAAGGGCGCACGGCGCTGCGAAAAAGGGTCCTGCCACGTTCGGGCCTGGGTAATGGCTGCCCGCACTTGCGCAGTTTTGCCGCCTGACCTCGACGCCTTTTTCGACATGATGACGGCTGAACGGGACGCGGCCCGCAACACGATCGATGCCTACCGGCGCGATCTGGTCGATGCCGGGCGCTGGCTCGCCAATAATGGGGCGGAGTTGAGCTTGGCCGGCGGGGCTGATCTCAAGCGCTACCTGAAGCACCTCACAGACTCCGGCGCATCGCCCCCCACCACGGCGCGGCGGCTCTCGGCGCTTCGTCAATTTTATCGCTTTTTGTGCTCCGAGCAGCGCCGCACCGACGATCCAACCTCAACCATCGATAGCCCGAGCCTAGGGCGACGATTACCAAAGCTAGTGGACGAGGACGGTGTTTTGGCACTCATCGGCCAAGCCGGCCTGATTGAGGGCAGCGAGGGCGTCCGAATGGTGACGCTGCTGGAAGTGCTCTACGCCACCGGCTTGCGGGTCTCGGAGTTGGTGGGCCTCCCGCTCACTGCCATGTCGCGCGATGAACGGTGCCTGATCGTGCGCGGCAAGGGCGACAAGGAGCGCATGGTGCCGCTTTCCGCCCCCGCGCGCGATGCTTTGGCGGCATGGCTCCCGCTGCGGGCCGAATTTTTGCCCCCGGGGAACGGAAAGGCCAAACATTACCTGTTTCCCTCCCGGACCACGGCGGAAGGGCACATCACCCGCCAGAGTTTTGCGCTCATGCTGAAAGAGCTGGCCATTGCCGCCGGCCTCGATCCTGGGAAAATCAGCCCCCATGTGCTGCGCCACGCCTTTGCAACCCACCTGCTCGACCATGGCGCCGACCTGCGCAGCCTGCAAAAAATGCTCGGCCACGCCGACATATCCTCGACCGAAATTTACACCCACGTCACCACCGAGCGCCTGAATCGCACGGTCACCGAGCATCATCCGCTGGCCCCCAGCCGCACGAAAATGGCGCGCGACGCCGGGCAGCGCCCCTCCCCCTCACGTCAGCGGCCCCCCTCACGCGACGGGAATAAGGAGTCTGGCGGTGGTGCCCTGGCCGGGGGTGGACTCGAGGCTGATCGCCCCCTCCAAGGGGCCGGTGACGGCATTATAAGCGATGGTCAGGCCCAGCCCCTTGTGCCCGCGTCCACGCGCGGTGGTGTAGAAGGCGTCGTAAACGTGGGGCAAAACCGCGGGCGGGATTCCGGCCCCAAAATCGCGGATCTCGATCCGTAGCGCCGGGTTGCCGCGCAACCGATGATCCTGCACCCAAATTTCCGCCTTGGCATCGTCGCCACACCGGGCGCCATAGGCGTGAGCGTCGATGTTGGTCAGCAGTTGGATCAAAACCCGGCTCAATTGATTGCGGCAGCCCCGCCAATTCACAACATCGCTCTCAAAACGCAGGTTTATGAGCGTTAGGCCATGGCGCTGAACCTCGGCAAACTCGCTGATCGAGGCCGCGATCAGCTCCCGGATATCGGCGACGCTCTTCGCCTCGCCCCGCTGAAGCGCGGCAATCTCGGTGAAGGTCCGCACCAGCGAGCTGCACCGATTGATGTTGTCGATCAGCAGCGTTGTCGCGTCAACGATATCGCCATACCACTCGCTGTCGGTCCCCACCTGCCCAGATTCCGCCAGCGACAACCACTCCGAGATCATGCTCGCAGCGGTGACGCACACGCCGAGCGGGGTATTCAACTCGTGAGCGACGCCGGTAACCATGCTGGTAATCGCGCGATGACGCTCCACCTCCCGGCGGGCCTCGGCCAGACGGCGCTCGATGTCTTCCTGATGGCGGGCAATGGTCGACTCGCGCACCCGCCGGCTGAGGGCCGCCAACAACCACGCCAACAGCGCCTCATGCTGAAGCAATAGCCGATGAAAATCCTGGCGGCGGATCATGAATAGCGTGGTTTCGGCAAGCGTGACCACCGTTGCCGAGCGCGGCTGACTATCCAGCAGCGAAAGTTCCCCAAAAATACTGCCCTGCCCGAGCCGGGCGACCACAAATTCTTCCTCCCGCTCCGCCGAGCCGCCCTCGGGAATCGTGACCTTAACGGCGCCTTCAAGCACCAAATAAAGGGCATCGCCCTCCTCGCCCCTGCGGATGATTTCGGTTCGTTCGGGGGCGGTGAAACGCGAGCCGCACTGAGCGAGCGCGAACAATTCCTCGCGGCCGAGCTTCTGGAAAAACAGGCTTTCCGACAAATGCCGGATGATGTCTTCCATCCTGCCGCCCCTTTCCCCCCGCACACGTCTTCCCGCCCGAGTTTATATCATCCGCCGCAAGCAGGGCAATCATGGCCGGACGGCTCGAAAACGGCGCCGATCAGAAATTCCTTATTGCCTTCGGGGCCGAGCAACGGGCTTTCGGTCACCCCCAAAACGCGCCACCCCGCAACCCCTCCGAGCCATGACACGGTACGAGCGCATACTTCCTGGTGCAGGGCCGGGTCACGCACCACCCCGCCCTTACCAACCTCGCCCCGCCCCACCTCAAATTGCGGCTTGATCAACGCCACCAGCAACGCCCCTGGCGCTGCCAAGGCCATTGGTGCCGGCAACACCACCGCCAACCCGATAAAGCTGGCGTCGCACACAATCAGATTAACCGGCTCGGGAATTTCGGCGGCGGTGAGGGTTCGGGCGTTGGTCCGCTCCAGCACCACCACGCGGGAGTCCTGGCGCAGTTTCCACGCCAATTGGCCGTGGCCGACATCGACGGCATACACCCGCGCCGCGCCCCGACTGAGCAGCACATCGGTAAAGCCTCCGGTGGAAGCCCCAACATCAAGGGCGACCGTCCCGGCGGGGTCGATGCCGAAAGACTCCAGTCCGCCCACCAGCTTCAGGCCGCCGCGCGATACCCACGGATGCTCCCGCCCCCGAACCTCCACAGGAAGCCCGAGCGGCGCCGGGTCCCCGGCCTTGGCGATTCGACGCTCACCGCTAAACACCAAACCCGCCAGAATCAACGCCTGCGCGCGCGCCAAACTCTCAACCAGACCACGGTCGACCAATTCAACATCGACGCGCTTGCGCTCATTCGCCATTTCACATCCCGAGTCCGCCGTCAGCGCCCATTGACGAATCGCCGGATAATTTCACGACTCGTCACAGACCGCCCCGACCCGTTCTCCCGCTTCACGACTCGTCGTCGTGGTCCTGCGCTGCCGGTTGGGCCTGGTCTTCATGAGGCTGGGGATGTGGCTGGGGATGATGGCGACGCACCTGGGCCAGCGCCTCGTCCAACTCCCGCTGAGTGCAAAGGCCAAGCATCACGGGATTGCGTGGTTTGATGTTTTGGGCGTTCCAATGGCTTTTGTCGCGCACGGCGGCAATGGTCGGCTTCGTCGTCCCGATCAAACGGCTAAGCTGGCTATCGGACAGCTCGGGATGGCTTTTGACCAACCAGGAAATAGCGTCCGGCTTGTCGCCGCGCTTGGTCACCGGGGTATAACGCGGCCCCTTCGACCGCTGCATCGGCTTTGGAAGATCGTGAACCTGAAGAATCAGCCGGCGCTTGGGATCGGCGACGCACCGCTCGATCTCAGTCTTGGTCAACTGCCCGGCCGAAACCGGGTCCATGCCAACCATGCCCGCAGCCACCTCACCATCGGCGATGGCCCTGATTTCCAGCAGGTGCAAGCCGCAGAAGGCGGCAATCTGCTCGAAACTCAAGGCGGTATTCTCGACCAGCCACACCGCGGTCGCTTTCGGCATCAATGGCTGTGCCATCCGTCCTCCTGACAATCCCAATCGGTCACGCCCGAGAAATCCGCCGGACCCGATCACCGCCATGCTTTGCCATATGCCAACGCCAACATAAAGCGATAAGCGCGCCCGCCGGCCATCATTTCACTTTGGAGCTGACCTGGAACTTGCTCACGAACGCGGCGCCGGTCTTAAACCGGTAAAAAGCGTCAAAAATCCCCTTAATGCGTTCGGGAAAATCGTCAGAATGGGAAATGGCGAGGCGCGCCCGGCCGTCTTCATTCTGGATCATATCATGATAGTCGCGGAACAGCGCCTCAAACACCTCGCAAAACTCCATGTCGGTCATCCGGTAACCGGTTTCGGCAGTAGAGTTGTTGATAATACTGATAAACTCCTGACGCCTTGCATTAAAGCCCTTAAACCGCAGCAATAAAGTCAAAAACACCCGCTGAGACAAAAGGAGAATTGCCGGATTATTTTTGAGCTGGGTTGCCAATACCGTGTCGTCGTCGCTGCCAATATATTCAAAAATGAAGCGAGCGTGGTCGTTTAGCAGCCGCCACTCCCGGTTCGTCAGCATCACCGCGATCATCGTCTGTAAACCCGAAACAACGACTCGCGGAAACACCACCCACGAAGGAACCGACCGTTTCTCGATATTCATCCGCAGGCGGGCATAAACCAACCGGGTGATGGCATCTTTGCGTCGCTCATCGCGAACATACCAAGGAATATCGCTACACTGGGCGCAAGTGTTATCAAATAAAGATTCAACATGAAACCAAGACGCATCGAGCTTCTTCTCGACTCGCTCCAGATCGCCCCGCGTCATAACCTCGCGATCTCCGAAACAATCGCGCAGCGCGTCAAACATCACGTTAAACAAAGCCCGAGAAATATTAAGGTTCTTCTGAACCTTTGTTCCCTTAATTTCACATTCTTTAACAGATTCGGTCATAACCATCGACAGGCACTCCCGATGTCATACGGTTATAAAATACTGCGCTGCAATATCTTGCTCGACAGCCCCGCCCCGATCTCTTCGGCCAGCCCAATGATTAACACTTTATTATTATCGATACCGACCTCGTTTGCCAAGCGCCTTGTTTATTTTTGCAGTGCACACAAAACGACTGGGCGTGGCAATAAACGGAGAAATAAAACGCGACCCGCACTAAAAACAAAAATTATACCGCGATCGGACGCGCAAGCCTCACCGCCGTTTGCCCGCGCAAGGTCTTGCGGGAGGGCATGATCAAAATACAATCATCATAAGGCGTGCGCACCGGTTGGCCGTGATCGTAGCCGATGACGGTCCCGGCGCGGGGCACCGCCTCCATCCCGACAAAATCGGCCACGAACGAAAAGTCGTCGCTGGTGGCGGTCACAACCTCGGTGACTTCCACCACACGCTGGGGCGCCGACCCCAGCGCGGGTGCGTGGGCGTGCACCAGCGAGGGAGAAATCAGGCCGGTATGAGCAAGAGTGCGCAAACTGAGCGCAAACGCCGTCTCGGCCGCCTTGGTCGCCCAATGCTGCCCACACTCGACCAGCAACGCAACCTTTCCGCCCGACCCGGCCTCGTCATCGGGGCAGGCAAAGGCATCAAAATCGATCAAACGCCGCCCCGAGGCGTGGCCGGCATCCACAATCACCCACCGGGGATAGCCCAAAGCCAGCGCCAGCGCCCGGCCACGCAAGGTGCGACCGCACAGTGCAAGCGGCTCGCCGGGATTGACCATCGAGTGCAAGTCCAACAGCACGTCGGCCTGTTGATAAAGCGGGCGCAGCTCGCGGGCACGGCGCAGCTCGACGCTATCGCGCCGCCCCTCCAGCACCTCCCGCGACCACACGCGGTTAAAATCCTCGACCACATAGCGCGAAGCGTGAGGCCGCGCCGGGTTGAAACGCCGAAACGCCGCGACATTGGCGAGGCACAAGGTCAACCGCCCACGCAACGGCCGAATGTCCAGCCGCAACAGCCGCTCAACCGCAACCACCACGCACAGCTCATTGCCGTGGCACAACGCGTTAATCACCACATGAGGCCCCGGCACCCCACTCTCAACGCTGGTGACATACTCGATATCGGTGTTGCCCGAGCACAAGGCCCGGATATCTGGCGCCACCAGCTCAATCGGCGGCTGAGTGTCGGCCAAACCCGCCCCCTACTTTTTGCGGTAGAGCACGGTTGATGCCCCCCACATAGGCTGAAACAGCTCGGGTTGGCGCATCACATCGGTCGGCCCGAGCGCCAGCGCGCCATCGCGGGAAAGCGCCCGATGAAACAAGGCCTGGGCATGAAGGCGAGCGCGGTCGCTCAGATAAATCAGCACATTGCGGCACAACACCAGACAAGCATCGAGGGTCGGCGGATCGGCGCTAATCACGTTGTGGGGCAAAAACCCCGTCAACGCCCGGATTTCCGGCCGAACCACCCGCACCGGCGGCCCGCCATAGGGCGGCAGCCGGGTCGAGGGGTCAAAATAGCCGCCCCACGCCTCGGGCAGCGACCGAAACGGCCCCATGGGAAAATCGGAGTAGCATCCGCTCTGGGCCTGCCCCAGCACGCCACGATCGATATCGGTCCACAGCACCGAAACACGCCAGCGCGGCTGAATGCAAATGCGGCCGTCACCGCGAATCTCCGCCTCCCCCGCATCGCACAGGGCATCCACCAGCAGCATGGCCAGGGTATAAACCTCCTCGCCGCTAGAGCACCCCGCGCACCACACGGTAAGGCGCGCCAACTGATCGTTCCGGCGGGCCGCGATCAACCCCGGCAGCACCGAACGGCGCAAAAACACCAACTGATCCTGATCGCGGAAAAAATACGTCTCGTGGACGGTGAGCAAATCCACCAGCGCCGCCCAGCCGGCACCGTCGGCGGGCTCCATCTCCAACTCGGCGAGCCAACCAGGAATGGCCGCCGGCGGCATCGAGGCGAGCAGACGGTCAATCCGGTCACTGACGCTGCCGCCGGCATCAACCCCGAGCCGGCTCTCGACCAACGCCAAAAACCGCGCCCGCGCCTCGGCGCCACGGGCAGGTGCAGGAGCAGCAGGACGGGGCGCCACCGGGTCGGCGCCGCCCTCATCAGCCCCAAACTGCCCAAGCGCAAAACTGCGCCGAAACGCCTGATCATCCCGCCGCAACTTCGCGGAGAGGGCGGTAAGATCAGGCGTTGTGGTCAAATCGGTCATGAACACCGTTTCGGCCCGGGGCGCCCCGGTTCCGTCTCGCATTGCGCACGCCACAGACCAAGCAAAACTTCGGGCCGGGCTTCCAGCCACAATATGCCCTGCCCATCTGCGGGGTCCAGAAATATTAAGGAAAAAAACCGCGCCAACTCCGGGGCCAAAGCCGGCAACGGATGCAGTTGGCTGGGGTCCAGGGTGCGCAGCCCCAAAACCTGATCGACCTCAAACATCACCAGAGCGTCGCTCTCCGGATCGCCATAAACGATCTCCACCGCCCCTTCGCGTGCCTGGGTTTTTTGGCCGAGCAACGCCCCGAGCCCAACCTCGGGCACCAACCGGCCGCGCCACGAAAGATGACCGCCCCCACGAACCCGCCCCAAGGCGCCGCGCTCCAGCACCTCACGCACCAGCACCGCCTCGACCAGCAGCCGGTAAGGGCCAAGCAAAAAGACCAGAGCGCGGGTGGTCATACGGGCTCGCCCCCCACCCGCCCCCGCGTGCCCGGTTTTGATGCCCCCGGTTTTGATGCCCCCGAGTTTAGGGCCCCCGAGTTTAAAGCATCGGGGCCGGTCGGCTGACGAAGGCCAGCCCGATCACGACCGAACACCGGCTCGACCACCCGCCGGGCCAACTGGGGCACGCTCTGCTCACAGGCATCGGCAAGCTGGAAAAGATCGCCGCCATCGACGATCAGCACCACCTTGCCATCGCCCAAAAGGGCGGCGCCGCCAATGCCGGGGATCGCCGCCACCCTAGGATGAATGTCGCGGACAAAAAGCTCCTGGCGCCGGACCACCCGATCAACTTGAAGCCCCAGCCGCCGCCGGCCGTCGCCAAGCACCACAATCGGCAACTCGCCCCCCGGCAGCGCCCCGACATTGCCATCGAGCAGCGCGGTCAGACGGTAAACCGGCAACAACGAGCCATGCAGCAGCATCACGGTTTGACCATGAACGATCTGGATCTGATCGGCATGGGCGCGCGTCAACTCCAGCAGATGACGCACCGGAATCGCGTGGAGCCGCCCATCGACATCCACCAGCAAAACATCCTGGATCGCGGCCGACAACGGCAGGCGCATGGTAAAGGTGGCGCCCCGCCCGGCATCCGAGCGAATGTCGATCGTGCCGCCAAGCCGATTGACGCTGGTGTGCACCACATCCATGCCCACGCCCCGCCCAGACGTTTCGGTCACGGTGTCGGCGGTGGAAAAGCCGGGAACCAGAATCAGACGATAAAGATCGGCATCGCGCAACAGCCGGCTGGTGGTGTCGCCCACCAAGCCGCGCTCCACCGCCCGCCGCCGGATCGCTTCCGCATTCAGGCCCCGGCCATCATCGGTGACCTCGATCACCACCCGATTTTCCCGTTGCCCGGCCCGAACGCACAGCACCGCCACCGGCGGTTTACCCGCCGCCGCGCGCTCCTCGGGCGTTTCGATGCCATGATCGATCGCGTTGCGCACCATGTGGATCAACGGATCGAGCAATTGATCGACCATGCCCTTATCGATACGCACGCCCCGGCCGTCAACCTCCACCCGCACCTGCTTGCCGTGACTGGCCGCCAAATCCCGCGCGAGGCGCGGCAGCCGGGCAAACACGGTTTCCACCGGCACCACCCGCAACTCCAGCGCCGCTTCCTGTAGGCGCCCAAGGGTGGTGGCCAAGCGCTCGCGCGCCTTGCGCAAGTCGCGGTTGCGCTGATCCTGGGCCGTGGCATACCGATTGAGAGACTCAAGCTGCGCCGGATCGGCACCGCCATGAGCGCGCATTTCCTTTGCCAGCCGCCGCAGGTCTGCCGGCAACCGCGAGCGGTGATCATCGCCCCACACCGCATCGTCGAGCATACTGCCAACCATCACCATCTCGCCAATCACCGACAAGAAGTGGTCCACCACCTCCCCCGGCACCCGCAAGATATTACCGCCGGCGGCGGCCGCCCCGGACGGACCCGCAGCCACCAACGGCTCCAAGGACGCACCGGCCGGGGTGGCCTCAACCGGAATCGCCGCCGGGATCGAGGCCGATACCGAATGCCCCTTCAATCGGCACAGGCTGTTTGTGGCCAGCGGAGCACCGCAGCGCCGGGCCGAAAGCATCCGCCCCTCGGGATCGATGCCGGCAAGGCCGGAGAGCACCGCCGTGTCATCCTCGCGGGTCAGCACCAAAAACTGAAACGACAGCACCATGTCGCCGTGGGTGGCCCGGCTGGTCAGCGTCCGCCCATGCTTTTCCAGCCAAACCGCGAAGCGCTCGGCCTTATCTTCGGCGTCTTCAAGAGCGGCGGTGATTTCCCACAAGCGATGGCCGCCGCCCGAGACCGCCCCCGCCGTTTCGCGCAACTGGGCCTGACTGAGCCGGTCTAAAAATTCGGGCACCACCCCCAGCTCGGTGAGGAATCGGCGGGCAGCGACGGCGCCTTCAACATCGACCAGGGGCGCAGGACCGGCAGCGGTGGTCGTCTCGGCCCGCAGCAGCGCCGGGCCGAACGCCGCCAGCGCCTCGGCGGCGGTCGCCTCCTCCAGATCGCGCAACGGCTTGCCCGGCACCGGCGCCAAACCAACCAAGACCTTGCGCACCAACCCGACCAGCTCCGGCGTCAAGGCCAGATCGCCCCGGGCGGCATGGCCGAGCACATCTTCGATCATCAACAGCAGGCGGCCAGCGTTGGCATTATAAAGAAACGAAAAGTGATTATAAATGTCGCCGGCCAACTCGGCCGCCCGGGTCACCAAAACCCCACCCTGGGCAAAGCCCGATGGCTCGGACTCATACCCCGAAAGGACATCGAGCAACGAGCGCCGCCGGGCATTGAAATCCAGGGCCAGCGTCTCGTTCAACGCCTCATCCAACCCCTTGCCGCCCCCATCGGCACCGGTCGCGGCCTCCAGCGACGCAACCTCGCGCCGCAAAATCGCAAGGGCGTCGATCGCCTGCTCACGAACATAATAATCGAGATAGCCCTCGATCGGGATCAACGCCGACAGCGCCTCTGCCGTGCGCACCACCTGGGGAAACTCCAACGCCTGCGCGCCGGAGCGCACCTCTTCCAACGCTTGGCGCACCGCCAGCCGCACCGCGGTGTTTTCCAGCTCGGACACCACCATTTTGGCTAAAACCGGCAACTGCGGCCGGATCGCCTCAACATACCCCATAAGCGCCGCCCGATCGGGATGGACCGGCCGAAGCTCGCCGCCATGATCCTTCTCTGGCGCCGGATGCACTGCCGCTGGCGCCGGATGCACTGCCGCTGGCGCCGGATGCACTGCCGCTGGCGCCGGATGCACTGCCGCTGGCGCCGGATGCACTGCCGCTGGCGCTGGGGCCGGAGCAGACGCCGCCACCCGTGCCGCAGCAGCAGCCTTGGCCGCCGCCACCGCCGCGCCAAAACCGGCGCCGCCAAACTCAAGCGGCCCGTCATCTGCCTTGGCGGCCTTAACGGCCTTCGTTTTAACCGGCACCCCTTCAAGGGAACCGCGCGCCGCCT
>CAIZDL010000181.1 GCA_903931735.1 uncultured Rhodospirillales bacterium | reverse complement strand
TACCTGGATTATTTGGGCAATATCGCGAGCAGCGGGCATCATCTCCTGACCGTGATCGATGATATTTTGGAGTTGGCCCAATTGGAGGCCGGCAAGGTCCCGTTGCACGAGGAGGCGATTGACCTCGGCGAGGTGGTGGACCAAGGGATTGAGGCTGTGCGCGGAGTCCGCCACCCCCTTTACGTCGTCATGGTCAACACCATCGATGCCCGGACGCCAAGGATTTGGGCGGATCGTCGGGCGCTGTGTCAGATGGTGCGCCATATCGTGGATAACGCCGTTAAATTTTCGCACAGCGGCGGGCAGGTCACGGTATCCGTTGTGCCGACCCCCGGGGGCGGGGTTGAGGTGCGCATCGCCGATTGCGGCGCCGGCATTGCGCCCGAGCGGTTGGAGCTTTTGTTCGAGCCCTTTCAGCCTGGGAACACCATGGTTGCGCGCAGCAGTCGGGGCGTTGGTCTTGGCCTGCCGATTGCGTCGTTGCTCATGCGCCTCCACGAGGGAGAAATTGTGTTGGCCAGCAAACGTGGCGTGGGCACGGTGGTCAGTCTGCGCTTTCCAGCGAGGCGGGTGATGGCCGGCGTGCTGTGACCTCTCGGTTTGAGCCCGCGCTTATCGCCCTTCAGGCGGCGCTGGCGGGGCGGGAGCCGCCGGGTTTCGACGATTGGACGCGGTTGTTTGCCCACGACGCGCCGGACCCGGCCCGGCTTTTTGCCCTTCACACTGTGGTGGCGCTCGCGGCCCGTGTTGCGGTGGCGGCGGCATTGCCCGGTTTACGGCACCGGTTGAGCGAGCCTGCGCGGTTGCGTTGGCTGCATGAGGGCTCGGTGTTTGCCGAGGCGGGGCTCGCCAATTTCCCCGGTGTCACCCCTTATGATGCGATGGTCGAGAGTGAAGCGGCCGAAGCCTTGGAGGCGCTGATCACAGATCTCGCCTTCGAGCCTGCAACGCCCGATCTTTATCAACGGCTGGTCCCGAGCGCGCTCCGCCGTGCTTTGGGGGAGGTTTATACCCCTCGGCGGCTGGTGGCTCACGCCCTCGACCGCATCGGCTGGCGGCCTCATGACGAGTTGCTCGACCCAACGTGTGGCTCCGGGGTGTTTTTATTCGAGGCGTTGTCGCGACGGCTGGCGGCGGGGGTCGCCCCGGAGGGCTTGCTTTCGGGCCTCTATGGGCTCGATATCAACCCGTTGGCGGTGCTGACGGCCAAGGCGGCGCTGGCGGTGGGGTTGGGGCCATTCCTCGACCCTGCGCTGCCGGTGGCGCTGCCGGTGTGGGAGGGTAGTGTTTTTGATTATTCCGGAGCCATAACAATCCCCCGGGTCGGCTTCATCGCTGGCAACCCGCCTTGGGTTAAGGCCAGCCGGTTGCCACCCGCCCAGGCCGCACTCCTAAAGCCGTTGTGCGCCAGCCTGGGGCTCAGCGGCGACGATCATTACGTAGGCGGAATAGAAATCGACGTTGCGGCGTTGGTGACGGTAACGGCACTGTCGCGCTGGCTGAAGCCGGGCGGGCGGCTGGGATTTTATCTTACCGCGTCGTTGTTCTCCACCGCTGCCGGACAGGGCTTTCGGCGATTCACTGTGCCGGAGGCGGTCGGCCCCTGCCGGGTTTTGGGGGTCGATGACTTTAAGGCGCAAGCTCATTTCGAGTTCGTAACGGTTCATGCCGCCCTGTTGCTGCTGGAGGTTGGCCGGGCGCCAACCTGCTGGCCGGTGCCCTACCGGGTCCATACCCGGGATGGCAGGGTGCGCGACCTGTTGGCCGCCCCCGCCCCTGGCTCGGTCGATGGCCCCTGGTTGAAGGGCACGGCGGAGCAACATGCCCTGTGGCGGCGGCTGTTTGATGGCGCGGCGCCCGCGGCGTATCGTGCCCGCAAGGGCGTCACCACCGACCGTAACGGAATTTATTTCGTTTCCGCAATGAAATCCGGTGCGGGATTGGTTCGGGTCCGGAATGATCCTGCGCTTGGCCGCACGCCCAATCTGCCTCGGGTGGAGGCCGAGATTGAGAGCGCCCACGTTTTTCCGTTGTTGCGGGGCCGGGGCTTGCGTGCGTTCCACATCGCGCCCGATCCCGAATTGTGGATGATCGTTGCCCAGCGGGGAATGCACGGGTGCCCCGACTTGCCGCTGTCCGCGCCACGCACCTTCGCCTATTTCCAAGCCTTTGAAGGCGAGTTGCGGCGGCGGGGCAGCTTTCGCCGCTATCAGGCCAAACAGCCCTATTGGTCGACCTGGAGCACCGGGCCTTACAGCTTTTCCCCCTGGAAGGTACTCTGGCGGGAAATTTCCAGCAGGTTCGCGGCGGCGTATTTGGGGCCGGTGGCGTGCCCCGTCCTAGGGCTTAAGGTCGCCATTGCCGATCACAAGCTTTATTTCGTGGCGGTGGAAACAGAAGATGAGGCAGCTTATCTGACAGGCCTTCTCAATTCTCCCGCCATCGTTGATGCCATAACCGCTTATGCGGCGGCGCTCAGCCTGGGTGCCGGAGTGGTTGAAACGCTGCGCCTGCCAAAGTTTGACCCGGCCGACCCTCGTCATTGTCGGGTGGCAGCATTGGCTCGGACGATCACAGGGCGGGGCGGGGCGGTGCTGCCGGGCGAGGCCGAGGCGCTCGACACCTTGGCACTCGAGCTGATTGGGGCACCACCGCTGCTCTGATCGGGGGCTGCAATTTTCCCGCGTCTGTTCTATAATCGGGCGATGGCTATTGTATATTGTCGGGACGCGCCGGGCCACCCTTGGCATGAGCCCTATCATAATCAAGAATATGGCTTTCCCGTCGCATGCGACCGGGCGCTGTTCGAGCGTCTGGTTCTTGAGATCAATCAAGCTGGGCTTTCGTGGCTCACAATGCTGAAGAAGCGCGCCGCCTTTCGCGCTGCCTTTGATGATTTTGATATCGATCGGGTTGCCGCTTACGGTGACCTGGAGCGCGCGCGATTGCTGGGCGATGCGGGAATCGTGCGGAACCGGCGCAAGGTCGATGCCGTGATTGAAAATGCCCGCAGGTTGGTGGCTGTGCGCGCCGAAGCCGGATCGTTTGCGGCCTGGATCGCTGCGCACCATCCGCGCAGCAAGACCGATTGGCTCAACCTGTTTCGCTCTCGCTTTGTTTTTGTGGGCGGCGAGGTCGTTGGCGAGTTCTTGATGAGTATTGGTTATCTGCCCGGCGCGCACCAGCCGGATTGCCCGGTGTTTCACCACTTGATAGCCTTGCGGCCTCCCTGGTTAGAGGCAATAGAGGCTGGGTTTGCCGGCTATGCCTCTTAGTCCGGTTACTTGGGTGCCACGGGCTTCAGCAAATCCAGGTCTTTGAAATCTGTTTCTTTGGTTGGGGCGTTCTCCATCGCCTCTTGTGCCGTTTGCTCAAGTTCCTGGACCAGTTCGCGGGCCGGGGCAAAGTAGGCGGTCACGAACCCTTTGCGCAGGCTGATAACCGCGCCACGTAAGGTTTCGTTTTTGCCGGCAACAATTCTCATCAAGTCCCGGTAAGACTTCTTTTGTTTAAACGTGAAGACCGCCTCTTCGGTAATGGCCGTTTCAACCCAAACCGATTTAGCGTCGGTAAATGTTGTGGGGGGTGGCGCTGGCGGTTTGAACGGGTCGATAACCGGCTTGACCAATATTGGAATTTCGGCGCTCCCGGTCTTGAGGAAAATCTGGTTCCAAGCAGCGGAGCTGCGCATAACATTGATCGCGGCGCGGAACCGGTCACCCGAGTCTTTGTCGCCAAGAAAAATTCGGAACCGCGTTAGTTTGTTGGCGCGGAAATTAAAAATCAGGTCGCCATAAAGATCGCCAAAAGGGTTCTCCGGCGAAACATAAACATTAACATTGCCGCCGATATCTGTTGGCCCAACGAGGTGATAATATTTTCTTACATTATCGACCGTGACCCCCCACGATAAATGCTTAAACAAATCGATATCGGTGCGGGCGAAAGCGTCTGGCGCCGTTAGTCCACAGGCTAGCGCAAGAATCGACAAAATATATTTCATGGCGTATCTCGTGGTGGGGGCACGGGAGATAACTGTTCTTTATCGAGTTGGCGTCGAAGGGACTTCCACAGCCCCCGTACCCTTAATTAAGCCGTTGCTCGCGTCTCGATGCAAGCCATTATGATCAATTCGTATTGCAACAAATTATCGCTAATAAATTTAAAAGGGGATGCGGCGTAACCGCCGTCTTTTCCCCAAAGCCGCTGTTTGCGACATTCCCCCCAAAACTCAGACCGCCCTTTTCCCCGTACCGATTACTTTAAAGACCTAACGGACCGGCGTCACCAAAAATCTTTATATTGCAATGCGATAGTTTAATTCTGCAATGCACTCGGCGTGTCCCGGTTCAAAATTTCGGTCGGCCCACCAGTCACGCACCAAAGAAAGCAGCCGGCGCACCTCCGGTCCCGGTGCAACACCTGCGGCCAGCGCGTCGTGGCCACTGAGCGGGAAGCGGGTTTGGCGCCAGCGATCCAGCGTCGCCAGTGCCGGCTCGACGCTCGCTGGCCCCGACTCGAGCCTTGCTGCCGCCAGCAGGATCAAATCGTGGAACAGGGCGCCATCGCCCAAAGTCGCCAAGATCCGGCGCAGCGAAGCCTTATCTGCGCCGGGGGTGATCGCAACGGCGGGAGTGGCGAGGGCCAGCAGCCGCTCCCGCTCGGCGCGGGAAAGGCGCAGTCGGCCCGCCACCGCGAGCGCTCCGTCGGTCGTCACATCCAGCAGCGCCGCCAACCTCACCATCGCGCGTTCGGGGCCATCGAGGGCCAGCGCGTGTTCGAGCACGGTGAGGGCGGCCAATCGATGCCCGCAGGTTGCACCCGGCACCAAGTGGGGTGGGATGCCGGCGGCGGCGATCAGCGTCCAAACCTCAGCCGGGCGCGGCCCGCTCAAAAACCGAAACAACTCAGTCCGCACCCGCTCCCCCGATAAGCCGGGAAGCAACGGCGCCAAGACCCGGCATGCGGCCAGCGCTTCGGGGTCGGGATCATCGGCGCCAAAGCGGGCAAAAAAGCGGAAATAGCGCAAAAGGCGCAATACATCTTCGCGGATTCGATCTTCCGCGCGGCCGATAAAGCGCACCCGTCGGGCCGCCAGATCGTGCAGCCCGCCGAAAGGGTCAAATACCAGCCCCTCTGGGGTGCAGGAGAGCGCATTGATGGTCAAATCCCGCCGCGCGGCGTCGGCCTGCCAATCATCGGTAAAGGCGATTTCGGCGTGCCGGCCATCGCAAGCGACATCGCGCCGAAGGCTGGTGATTTCGAAGTGCGCCCGCCCAACAATGGCGGTAACGGTGCCGTGAATGATGCCGGTTGGCACCACCCGCACCCCGGCCCGGGTCAGCAACCGGGTGACTTCATCCGGCGGCTGCGGGGTCGCGATATCGATATCGGTGACGGGCAGGCTCAGCAGGGCATCGCGAACGCACCCGCCAATGAACCGCGCGTCCCTGAGCGCCGCCATAACCCGGCCGGTCTCCGGGGCGGCCATCCAGGGCTGAAGCGCCAAGCGGGTGGCGGGTGAGAGCACGGGGGGCGTGCTCCCCGCCGTCATAACCCGGCCAGCGCCGAGCAGAGGTCCTCGATCAGATCGTCGGCATCTTCGAGCCCGACCGAAAGCCGGATGGTGCTGGGGAAAATGCCAACCCGTGCCCGTTCCTCGTCGGTCAACCTTTGGTGCGTGCTGGTGCCGGGGTGGGTGATCAGGCTTTTTGAGTCGCCGAGATTGTTGGAGATCAAGATCAGCTCGAGCGCGTTCATGAGTTTGAACGCCTCGGCCTTGCCGCCATCCACGTCAAACGCAATCAGGGTTCCGCCCGCCGACATTTGCGTTTTGGCGAGGGCGTATTGGGGGTGGCTTTCAAGCCCAGGATAAAGCACCCGCGATACCCGGCCGTGGCCCCCCAGAAAGCGCGCGACTTTTTCGGCGTTGGCGCACTCGGCCTGAACCCGCAACTCCAGGGTCTCCAACCCTTTCAGCATGACCCAGGCGTTGAAGGGGCTTAGGGCCGGGCCGGTGTGGCGCAAAAACGGCGCGACCACGGCGGCAAAGCTATTCGAGCACAAAATAACGCCGCCAAGGCACCGGCCCTGGCCATCAATGTGTTTGGTTGCCGAATAGATCACCACGTCGGCGCCAAGTTGCAGCGGCTTTTGTAAAACCGGCGTCGCAAAAACATTGTCGACAACCACAATCGCCCCGGCATCGTGGGCAAGGGCAGAGACGGCCCGCAGATCGATGACTTCAAGGGTCGGGTTCGAGGGCGTCTCCAGGAACACCAATTGCGTTGGCTTGGACAGCGCGTGTTGCCATTGGCCAAGGTCGGCGCCGTCGATGATCACCGCCTCGATGCCATATTTCGGCGCCAGATCCTTCACGATATAGAGGCACGAGCCAAAGAGGGCGCGCGGTGCGACCAACCGATCACCGGCCTTGAGGCCAGCGAACACGGCGGCAAACACCGCAGCCATGCCGCTCGCGGTGCCAAAAGCGTGCTCGGCCCCTTCATAGAGCGCCATGCGCTGCTCAAACATCGCCACCGTCGGGTTGCGAAAGCGCGAATAAACATAGCGGGTGGCGTCGGTGGCGAAGGCCGCCTCGGCCGTTTCCGCCCGGTCATAGACATAGCCCGAGGTCTGGAAAATGGCCTCGCTGGTCTCATCGAACCCCGAACGAAGGCTGGCGCCATGCACCAGTTGCGACTGCGGACGCAGGGGCCGGGTGCGCTTGCGCGCGTAGGTTTCATCGATCTTGGTAAACATCTCAGTCCGCCTGTTCCGCCCAACGCTGGTTTATCGCCTGGAAGATTTTTTGAATTCAAGAAAGACTGCAACCGGAGGGGCACCCCGTCAAGCGCTTTTGGCCCGCGCGCCGTCTAGTAACTTATTGATCGGCGAGAGCAGGGCATGACCGAGAAACGGCTTTTCGATCACCATATCGGCTCCGGCGCCGAGGGCGCGGGTGGCTGGGTCCATTTCGCCCGCTCCCAGGGCGTTTGCGCTGAGTGCGCCCCCGGTCAGGGCCAAAACCGGCGTTTCCGGGTGAAGGCGCTTGGCCTCGGCGATCACGCCGAAGCCATCCACCTCGGGCATCCATAAATCGGTGATGATCAAGTCAAAGCTGCCCGCGCCAAGCTTGGTGATGGCGTCTTTGCCGTCCACAGCGTCGGTCACGGTGTGGCCAACACTGATCAACAGCATTCGGTATGCCATTCGGACGGCCGAGTTGTCTTCCGCGATTAAAATATCGGCCATGATCTATCTCGGGAGCAGGGTTGATAACCGGCGTACACCTTCGTCGATCGCCTCGGCGCCCACCATCGAAAAGGCTAGGCGGCAGGTGTTGGCGCCGCTGCGGTCGGCGTGGAATGCCGAGCCGGGCACAAACGCGACGTTGACCTCGCCAATGGCGCGCTCCAGCAGCTTGGTGGCGCAAATGTCCTGGGGCAGTTCCAGCCAAACGAACAGCCCGCCGGCCGGCTCGGTCCAGCGAACGCCGGGTGGGAACCAGGCGTTGAGGGCCGCCAGCATCGCGTCACGCCGGATCCGGTAGGCCGCGCGCAACCGGGCGGTCAGCTCAGGCCAAATCGCTCGAACGACATCGTTGATCACGATTTGGTTGATGGTCGAGGAGTGAAGGTCGGCGGCTTGCTTCATCAGCACAACCTTGTGGATCACCTCGGCCGGTCCGGTCAGCCAGCCCACGCGCAGTGCCGGGGCCACGGTTTTGGAAAAGGTGCCGGCATAAATCACATGGCGGGGCCGAAAGCCCGCGCCCGGTCCCGCCCGCTCAGCATCCAGCGCCATCAGCGACGGCAGCGGCTCGCCGTCGTAGCGAAGCTCGGTATAGGCCGCATCCTCGATGATCGGAACGCCATACCGTTCGGCCAGCGCGAGCACCGCCCGGCGTCGGGCCAGCGAGGTGGTGATGCCGTTGGGGTTCTGAAAATCCGGCACCAGATAAAAAAACTTGGGGTTCTGGCGGAAGGCGTCTTCCAGCGCGCCGGGCAACACGCCTTCGTCGTCAACCGGCACCGAAACATAGCGCGGCTCATAGGGCGCGAACGCCTGAAGAGCGCCAAGATAGGTCGGCCGGGTGACGGCGACCAAATCTCCCGCTCCGATCAAGAGCTTGCCGATAAACTCCAGCCCTTGTTGCGAGCCGCTGGTGATGACCACGTTTTCTGGCGTGGCACCGAGGCCGCCTTGGTTTTGCTGTTCGCAAATAAACTCGCGGAGCGGCAGCCAGCCCTCGCTCACCGAATATTGTAGCGCCATCGAGCGGTGCTGGGCGCTGGCCATTACCCGTTGATAGGCGGCGGCGATTTCTGCGTGGGGAAAGAGCGCCGGGTCGGGGATGCCGCCGGCAAACGAGATGATTTCGGGCCGCTCGAGCACTTTGAGCAGTTCGCGGATTTCGGAGGCTTTCATGCCTGCGAGTCGGCTTGCTTGCCGTTCCGTCCAATCCACCGCCATCGTCTCACCCCACGCCTTATCGGAAATTTATGCCGTCCCGCCTATCCTTGCCGCCTGCGGCGCCAAGCGACAGAATGCGACAGTGCGGGCGCCAGAGCAATCGTCACCTGCGCCGCAATTGCCGCGGTGGTGATAAGAATTTAGCCAAGGCGTCTGAAGCGGTTGACAGTCGCCGTCAAATTTTTGATAAAGTCCGCTTTTTTACGGCGGTCCCCGTTATCGGCGGGCCAGTATGCGGGGAGCGGCTTCGTGATTTCCGGGGTAATGCCGACCTACGCTCGCGCGGACGTTATGTTCGAACGAGGCGAGGGTGTTTATCTTTTTGATTTTTCCGGGCGGCGCTATCTGGATTTCGCAAGCGGCGTTGCCGTGAATTCGCTCGGCCATACTCACCCCCGGTTGGTAAAGGCGCTGACCGAGCAAGCGGGTAAGGTTTGGCATACATCCAACCTGTTCCGGGTCGCCGGGCAAGAAAAGGTCGCTGGGCGCCTGATTGCCAACAGCTTTGCCGAGACCGTGTTTTTCTGCAATTCCGGCGCCGAGGCGTGGGAGTGCGGGCTCAAGGTGATTCGCAAGCATTTTTATGAAAGCGACCAGCCCGAGCGCTACCGGATGATTACCTGTGCCGGTGGCTTTCATGGCCGCACACTGGCTTCGATCTCGGCCGCCAAGCAAGAAAAGCTGGTAAAGGGCTTCGGTCCGCTGCTTGATGGCTTTGACCAAGTGTCGTTTGGCAACCTCAACGAGATGCGTGCCGCGATTACGGCTGAAACGGCGGCAATTTGTGTCGAGCCGGTTCAAGGCGAGGGCGGGATCTGCGTTCCAACGCTGGATTATTTGCGTGGTCTGCGGCAGATCTGCGATGAGTTCGGCTTGCTGCTCTATTTCGATGAAGTTCAAAGCGGTATCGGTCGCACCGGTAAGCTGTTTGCCCACCAGTGGGCGGGGATCACGCCCGACGTCATGTGCCTTGCCAAGGGGCTTGGCGGGGGCTTCCCGGTTGGGGCCTGCCTTGCCACCGAGAAGGCGGCCGGCGTGATGGTGCCGGGCACTCATGGCTCGACCTTCGGCGGGAACCCGCTGGCGATGGCGGTGGCCGACGCTGTGCTCGATGTCGTGCTGGAGCCGGGCTTTCTTGAGGGGGTCGAGGCGGTTGGCGAGGCTTTTGGCCGCGAGCTGTCCGCCCTGGTGGAGCGTCACCCGCAGGTGTTCGAGGGCGAGGCGCGCGGTCTCGGCTTGATGCGCGGCCTCAAATGCACGATGGTCAATACGCAGGTGGTTACTGCTCTTCGCGCCAATGGCCTGTTGACCGTTGGGGCCAGCGATAATGTTGTGCGTTTACTGCCGCCTCTGATCGTCAGCCATGGCGAAATTGCCGAGGCGATCAATATTCTGGATCACACTGCTGCCGAACTGGCAAAGGAAGAGACGGTATTATGACCGGATCTGTTCGTCATTTTCTCGATCTCGACCAGCTCGACGCCGCGACTTTGCGGGCTATCATCAATCACGGGCTGGCCATTAAGCGGGGGGCTTGGTCGGGCAAGCCGCTGGCCGGCAAAACCTTGGCGTTGATCTTCGAGAAGCCATCGACCCGCACCCGGGTTTCATTTGAAGTTGGGATGCGGCAATTGGGCGGCGATGTCGTGGTGCTCGATTCTCCCGGCAGCCAGCTCGGGCGGGGCGAGACCGTGGGCGATACCGCGCGGGTGCTGTCGCGCTATGTCGCGGCGATCATGATTCGCACGGACAGCGCGACCAAGCTTGCCGAACTGGCTGAGTTTGGCTCGGTGCCGGTGATCAACGGCCTGACCGATCGTTCGCACCCCTGCCAGATCATGGCCGACGTGATGACCTTCGAGGAGCATCTCGGGCCGATCAAGGGGCGGGTGGTGGCCTGGGTCGGTGATGGTAATAACGTCGCCACCAGTTGGATTCACGCCGCCGCACGCTTTGAATTTGAGCTGCGCCTCGCGTGCCCCGAGCAGCTCAAGCCGGCCCAGGCGGTGGTGGATTGGGCGAACGCCAACGGGGGCCGGGTTCGCTTTGTTTCCAGCCCGCAAGAGGCGGTGGCCGGTGTGGATTGTGTGGTTACCGACACTTGGGTTTCGATGAACCATCAAGATCGCAGCGAGCGCATCAACCTGCTGTTGCCGTACCGGGTCGATGATGCGTTGATGGCTGGTGCCAAACCCGATGCGGTGTTTATGCACTGCCTGCCGGCCCACCGGGGCGAGGAAGTGACCGACGCCGTGATCGATGGCCCGCGCTCGGTGGTGTGGGATGAGGCGGAAAACCGCCTGCATATCCAGAAGGCTATTCTCATTTGGTGCCTGGTTGACTGACGCCGCTGGTATCGACCGCGTTTTACCGTTCCAGACCGAGGCCACTCATTTGCGCGGTCGGCTGGTGCGGCTTGGGCCGTTGCTGAGCCGCATTCTCGGCCGGCATGATTACCCCGAGCCGGTGGCGCGGTTGCTGGGCGAGACCGTGTTGCTCGCGGTGGCGCTGGCCTCCAACCTCAAATACGATGGCGTCTTCACGCTCCAGGTTAAGGGCGACGGCCCGGTTGGGTTGATCGTGGTCGATGTCGTGAGCGGCCTTTCGCCCGATAAGCGCACCGTTCGCGGCGTTGCCCGTTTCGACCGCACCGCTGTTGAGCGCATGGCGGCAGATCCGCACCTGTTGCAAATGTCGTTGGTCGGTAAGGGCTGGCTCGCCTTTACCGTCGACCAGGGGCCGGATACTGAGCGCTACCAAGGGATCGTGGCGCTTCGGGGCAAGACGCTCGCCGAATGCGTGCAGCATTATTTCCAACAGTCCGAGCAGATTGCCACCGGCGTTACCCTGGCCATCGATAGTGCAAACGGCGTTTGGGTGGGAACGGCGTTGCTTTTGCAACGGCTTCCCTCGGGCGATGGCCCGCCGGGCAGTGCGGAAGAGGATGATTGGCGCCGGGCGATGGTGCTGATGGCGACCCTGACCGCCGCCGAAATGCTCTGCGCCATCCTCGGTGACCAAGAGCTGCTGTGGCGCCTGTTCCACGAGGATGGGGTGCGGCTGTTTGAGGTGAGCCGGCTTGTCGAGGGCTGCCGATGTTCACGCGATAAGGTGGTGCTCACGTTGCGGTCATTCACACGCGCCGATGTCGAGCAGCTTCGGGAGGATGGCGTGGTGAGGGTGACCTGCGAATTCTGCAATACCGAATATCGGTTCGACGACCGAGAGTTGGCCGAGCTTTTCGTCTCCTGACCCAAGGACCTGCCGCCATGAGCACCGACACCGATTTCGACCTCATTACAATCGGAGCCGGGTCCGGCGGCGTTGCCGGCAGTCGGCGGGCCGCGAGTTACGGCGCGCGGGTTGCGATTTTTGAAGAGAGCCGGGTTGGCGGCACCTGCGTCATTCGCGGCTGCGTGCCCAAAAAGCTGTTGATGTATGGCGCGCAGTTCCGCGATGCCTTTGAGGATTCGGCCGGCTATGGCTGGGCTGCGGGCGCGGTGCCGGCCTTCGATTGGCCGACGCTGCTGGCGCGCAAAGACGCCGAAATCGACCGGCTGAACAAAATCTACATCACCATGCTGGCAAATTCCGGCGTCACGCTGGTCCAGGAGCGCGCCCGGTTGGTGGATGCCCACACCATTGCGGCGGGCGGGCGGACGTATCGCGCCAAAACTGTTCTGATCGCGACCGGCGGGCGCCCCAGCCCTTTGCCGATTCCCGGGATCGACCTTGCGATGACCTCCGATGACTTGTTGGCCATGCCCGCGTTGCCGAAACGGCTGCTGGTGATCGGTGGCGGCTATATCGCGGTGGAGTTCGCCAGCATTTGCCGGGGCTTTGGGGCCGAGGTTGAGATCGTGATTCGCGGTCAGCATATTTTGAATGGCTTCGACGATGATATTCGCATCGCGCTAGAGGCTGAGTTGAAACGCCGGGGCATCTTGATCAACACCGGGGTTCAGCCGGTCGGGTTGGAGCGGGCAGGGGCGGGGCTCCGCCTCACCGCCCGCGATGGCCGGGTTTTTGAGGGCGATAAGGTGCTGTGCGCCACCGGCCGCCACCCCAACAGCGCCGGGTTGTGGCTGGAAGCGGCGGGTGTGGCGGTGGATAAACAGGGTGCGATTCGGGTGGGCAAGGGCTCGCTGACCAGTGTGCCTGGTATTTATGCGGTGGGCGACGTGACCAACCGGGTCAATCTCACGCCGGTTGCAATCAACGAGGGGCGGGCGCTGGCGGAAACGCTTTACAACAACAACCCAACCGAAGTGAATTACGCCAACATCCCCACCGCTGTCTTTACGAACCCGGCCATTGGCACGGTTGGCCTTACCGAGCAGCAGGCCCGGGACCAGGGCTTTGTGGTTGATATTTACCGCACCGGCTTCCGCCCGATGAAGTACACCCTGAGTGGGCGCGAAGAGCGGGTGATGATCAAGCTGTTGGTTGACCGTGCCACCGACCGGGTGCTCGGCTGCCATATGCTGGGCAATGATGGCCCGGAAATCGTTCAGGGCTTGGCCATTGCTCTCAATTGCGGTGCGACCAAACGGCAGTTTGACGCCACCATCGGTCTCCACCCGTCGGCGGCAGAAGAGTTTGTGACGTTGCGGGATAAGGTGGCGGTGTCGCCATAATCGAAGGAGCGTTTCCATGAATCCAGCCAAAGCATATGCCGCCTATTCCGCCGATGCGCCCTTGGGGCCGTTTCAGGTGCCGCGGCGCGACGTTGGGCCGGAGGATGTCCAGATCGCGATTCTGTATTGCGTGGTCTGCCATTCCGACTTGCATCATGTGCGCAACGAGTGGCATGGCACGGTTTATCCGTGCGTGCCAGGGCATGAGATTGTTGGGCGCGTGACGGCGGTTGGCGCTGGCGTCCATCGGTTTCGGGTGGGCGACGTTGCGGCGGTTGGGTGCATGGTCGATGCTTGCCATAGCTGCGGCAATTGCAAAGATGGGCTGGAGCAGTTTTGCAGCAACGGTCCGGTGTTTACCTACAATAGCCCGGATAAACACACCGGCGGCGTCACTTATGGCGGATATTCCGAGAGTGTGGTGGTAGATCAGAGCTTTGCGCTCAGCGTTTCACCGAAGCTCGATCTTGCGGCGGCGGCGCCTTTGCTGTGCGCCGGGATCACCACATGGTCGCCGCTGCGGCATTGGGGCGTTGGGCGCGGGCAAAAGGTTGGTGTGGTTGGGCTCGGTGGGCTTGGCCATATGGCGGTCAAGTTTGCCGCATCTTTTGGGGCGGAGGTGGTGGTGTTCACCACGTCGCCCGGTAAAGTGGCCGATGCGATCAAGCTCGGCGCTCACCAAGCGGTGGTCTCGACAAATGCCGACGAGATGAACCGCCACCTGAACAGCTTTGACTTCATCCTCGATACTGTATCGGCTCAGCACGACCTTAATGCTTATTTGCCATTGTTGAAGCGCGATGCAACCATGGTGTTGGTTGGTGCGCCTGAGCAGCCGTTGCCTGTTTCTGCGTTTAACCTGATTTTCCAGCGTCATCGGCTCGCCGGCTCGCTCATTGGCGGGATCGCCGAAACCCAGGAGATGCTCGATTACTGCGCGGCCGAGGGTATTACCTCCGACGTTGAAATCATCCCGATTCAGAAAATCGACGAAGCTTATGAGCGGATGCTGCGGGGCGACGTGAAATACCGCTTCGTCATCGACATGGCCTCGCTCGGGCGTTAGGGTCGGTTTTCCGGGCGCCCTGGCGTGTGGTCGCCGCTTGTTTCACGGGGTTTTTTGAAGAGCTATGCACCCTTATCGCACCCACACCTGTGGCGCCTTGCGCCTCGACGATTCCGGCCAGATTGTTCGGCTTTCCGGCTGGGTTCACCGCAAGCGCGATCACGGCAATTTGCTGTTCATCGATTTGCGTGACCATTACGGCCTCACTCAGATCGTGGCCGATATCGACCAGCCGGGCTTCAAAACCCTGGAGGGGTTGCGGCTCGAATCGGTGATTACTGTCACCGGCAAGGTGGTGGCGCGCACGCCCGATACGGTAAACGACAAGCTGCCCACCGGCCGGATTGAAGTGGCGGCGGGCGATGTGCGGGTGGAGAGCGTTGCCGACCAATTGCCGCTTCAGGTCAACAGCGACACCGATGCCGGCGAAGAGACCCGGTTGCGCTATCGCTTCCTGGATCTGCGCCGCGACAAGATGCACCGCAATATTTTGCTGCGCAGCCAAGTGATTGCCTCGATTCGGCGGCGGATGATCGAGCAAAACTTCGTCGAGTTCCAGACCCCGATTCTCACCGCTTCCAGCCCCGAGGGCGCACGCGACTTTTTGGTGCCCAGCCGCAACCATCCCGGCACCTTTTATGCGCTGCCCCAGGCGCCTCAGCAATTCAAACAATTGTTGATGATGGCCGGCTTTGATCGCTATTTTCAGATCGCGCCCTGTTTTCGCGACGAGGATAGCCGGGCCGATCGCTCGCCGGGCGAGTTTTATCAGCTCGATTTTGAAATGGCGTTCGTGACCCAAGAAGACGTGTTCGCGGCCATCGAGCCGGTGTTGCACGGGGTATTTGAGGAGTTTGGCAGCTTCCGGCGCGAGACCAAGCCGGCGATTACGCCGCCGCCGTTTCCGCGCATCACCTACGCCGACTCGATGCTGAACTATGGCTCCGACAAGCCCGACTTGCGCAATCCGCTGGTGATTTGCGACGTTACCGAGGTATTCAAACGCCCGGATGTTGAGTTCCGCGCCTTTCGCGGCATCATCGATAAGGGCGGGGTGGTGCGGGGCATCCGCGCGCCCAAGGTCTCCGACCGGCCGCGCAGCTTTTTTGACAAGCTCAATGATTGGGCGCGCGAGTTGGGCGCACCGGGGCTGGGCTATATCACGTTTGAGGCTGCCGGCGGTAAGGGGCCTATCGCCAAGTTCGTGCCCGCCGAGGCGCAGCTTGCCTTGCGTGAGATCGCCGGGTTGGAGAATGGCGACTCGATTTTCTTCGTTTGCGATCAGGTTGGCGCCGCAAACAAGCTCGCCGGGCAGGCGCGCATGAAGATTGCGACCGAGATGGGCGTTTGTGAAAAGAACGCCTTCCGCTTCTGTTGGATCACCGATTTCCCGATGTTCGAGTTGAACGAGGAAACCGGCCGGGTTGATTTCAGTCATAATCCGTTCTCGATGCCCCAAGGCGGGCTCAAGGCGCTGGAAACCCAAGACCCGTTGACTATCAACGCCTATCAATACGATATCGTGTGCAACGGGGTGGAGCTTTCGTCGGGTGCGATCCGCAATCATCTGCCCGAGGTGATGTATAAAGCCTTCGCGATTGCTGGCTATGCCCCCGAAGTGCTGGAAGAAAAGTTTGGCGGAATGCTTTCGGCCTTTAAGCTCGGCGCACCACCGCATGGCGGCTCCGCTCCCGGTATCGACCGAATTGTGATGCTGTTGGCGGACGAGCCGAATATCCGCGAGGTGATTTGCTTCCCGCTCAATCAACAGGCCCAAGATTTGATGATGCAAGCCCCGTCGCCGACCTCGCCCGAGCGGCTGAAAGAATTGCACATCAAGCTTGATTTGCCCAAAGCAAAGAAGCCGGCGGTGTAATGCTTTCCGTCGGCTGAATCCCTCAGTGTGGTGCGGGAGGGTGGTTGAGCAGGAACTCAACGGCGACGTAGCCAAGGACGTCGCCGTGCCGCGCCACCTTCACCCACTTATCGTCGATCACCGGGCCAACCACCTCTAGCGCGGTCCCCTCGTCGATAACATCGATTCGGCGCGCCCGTCTTTCTGGCCGGGGGCGGACATTGATTTCGGTGGCGGCGTAGCGGATTGATCGCTCGGGCTTTTTTGGCGGTGTCTTGGCGGCGGGCTTTTGCTCGGGAGCCGGCCTTTGCTGTGGTGCCGGTTTTAGGTCTGAAGCCGGTTTTTGCTCCTGCGGTGCCCTGGTTGCCACGGCTGCGGGCTTCGCCGGTTGCGGAGCGGGCTCGGCTTTTGGCGGCGATGCTGCGGGCAGCGGGGCCACCACGGCCGCCCCACCGTCTCCTTCCGGCGGCGCGGGCGGCGATAGCGGCAACGCGGGCCGAGGCAGGGGGGCCGGAAGCGGCACCACCACCGGCGCGGGCCTTCCTTCTTCCGGGTGGGCGACCACGGCGGTCCAATGCTGGATAACCGGGGTTAGCGGCGGCAGCGGCGTTAGTTTTTCGACCGGATCGGCCGCGTTCACACCCTGGGCCGAAGCCAAAAGCGCCAATACGGCAAGGACCCGAAGGGGGACGGCAACCATTGATCCGCTCAGTCGAGGGTAATGCGGGCAATCAGCGTCGGCAATGTCTGGCAGCGCAAGACGCCATCCAGAGTTTCGACATCGGAAAGCCGAAGTTGCAAAGCGCAGCCGTAGGTGTTGATGCTCATCTCGGTTTGGGCAAGGTATCCCGAGGCGCTTCCCAATAACGCGGGGTAGCCTGAGGCGCCAAGCTTGCCTTCTATGGTGCCAGCGACCGAATCGTAGCGGTCGATGACCAGTGTTAACGGGCCGAGATTGTTAAGAACGGCGTCGCTGTCCTTATATTCGCGGGTGGCGAACAATTGGACGGGCAGGCTTTTCTTGCCGGTAAAGAATTTGCGCAGCGCCAAGTTGGCAACCACCGCGTCGCGCCCGCTGAGTGCCGCCGAAAGCGCCATGGCGCGGACCGAAACATCTTCCGACTTCAGCGCGGCCTCAAAAGCGGCGATTCGGGCCGGACGCTCCCCCTCCATCAATTGGCGTTTGACTGCGGCGAGGGCCGCCGCGCGCTGGTCGATCAGCGCGTGATCGGCGGCAATCCGCTGGGCCTCGGCCTTCACGACAGACAGTTGCAGCTCTAGTTGTTCTTGTTGCCGGCGCTGACGTTGGGCCTCGGCCTCGGCCTGTTGCTTGGCGGATTGTTCCAACTCGGCCACCAGCTTGGTTGCTTCGGGCGTGCCGATTACGGCGGTGCGGCCCTGGAAGCGGTCGGCCGGCTGGCCGATATTATCGAGGACGTAGCTATTCTGGATGCCGACCCGCACCGCCCACCCGCCGCCTTCGCGCCGGGTGGCCTTGATCAGCCCGGCGATGGTCTTGCGTACGCCCTGATCTGCAACCGGCCGCAGCAAGGTGTAAGGTCCGCGTTGCGACTCGATGGTGTAGGTGGGGGCGGTCAGGCTGACCACGGCGGTGAAGGGTTGAATCACCGGCCGCTCGGGAGTGTCCTTGCCGGTGGCGTCTTTGGTCGCGGCCTCATTGGTTTGGGGCTGACCGGGCGAGAAGGTTTCGAGTCGCCAGAGTTGGGGCAGTTCGCGGGTGATCTGATCCCGTTGCAAATCGAGTGGCGGCATAGCGTCCGCCATGCAGGGAACAGCGAATACGGTGCAGCCCGCCCATATCGCCAGCGGCGCGCAACCGGCCCATAGTGCCAGTGCCACAATACCACCCTTCAGCCGCCCAAGCCTGGACCCGACCATCAAACCGCAACTCCTTCATCAGCCAACGCCAGTATTTATAACCCTTTGTGCCGTCATGGTAAATAGCAGCGTCGCCTTGGGCCGAGTTTCGGGCGATATCAGGGCGCGATGACGATCGCCGAGAGCCCGCGCCCATAAACCGGCTCGCCCCGCAATGTGGCCCGGCGATAGCTGAAGAACTGGCCTTCTTCGGCTGCGGTATCGTTATGGCAGCGGTTGATAATTTTGATCCCCTGCTCGTTTAGCCGGGCCTCGACCAAGCCTCCGAGATCAAACATGAAGTGGCCGGGTTTGGCGGAGGCGGTGAAAAAGGCGCCGTCGCCCGGTCGCTCATTGGTGAATTGCGCCGGAAATTCGGGGCCGACCTCATAAGACCGTTGGGCGATGCACGGGCCAATCGCCGCCACCATCCGGGAAGGGTCGGCACCCAGCTTGATCATTGCCGCAACCGTGCTGGCAATCACCCCGCCTTGCGCGCCTTTCCACCCGGCATGGGCGGCGCCGACCACGCCCCGGCTGGCATCGGCGAAGAGCACCGGCACGCAATCGGCGGTGAGGATGCCAAGCGCCAACCACGGCCGGTCGGTGACCAGCGCATCGGCTTCGGGGGCGCTATCCGGTCGCCAGGATTGGGTGGCCACCACCACGGTTGGACTGTGAATTTGATAAACGGTGAGCAAGTGCTCGGCGCGCACCGACAGCCGGGCGGCGATTCTCGCGCGGTTTTCGGCGACTAGCTCCAGTGCATCGCCCGAGCCGAAGCCGCAATTGAGCGAGGTGTAATGCCCCGAGCTGACCCCGCCCTCGCGGGTGAAAAAGCCGTGCCGAATGCCGGAAAGCTCGCTGAGCGCGTCAAGGGTGATCACGGTTCGCCGCTATCAATCGTTGGGGAAAGGGTCCGCTAACGATACACCAAGTTTTGGCTTCAGCCCGTGTTAAAAACCGGCGGCGGGCGGCCCGTTTGGTCCGGTGAGGGCGAGCGCTTTGAAAAGCGCGCCCATTGCTTGGGGGGCAATCAGGCGGTGCAGTGCGCTATCAATCTCGTGGGTATCTTCTCGGCTGGCGGTCCGTCGCAGGATTGTGGCCCGGGCCTCGATGCCAAGGGCGCGCAGAAAATCCCCCTGGGTAACCGGGCCGCAAACAGCAGCGCCGCCGCTCGTCGCCGCCTCGGCGAGGGCGCCGAAATCCACATGGGTGGTGAGGTCGGCTTCCCCCGGCGTTTCCAGCACCGGCACCGGCTGGTGACGCCGCACCGCCTGAAGCGTATCGGTGGGGACCGGCGCGCTGTGGCCGTAATCGATGATCAATGCAGCACCCTCGCTCGCCGCCAGCCGTTGCCCAAGGTCGAGGGCGATGGATTGGGCGGCGGGGCCAAGATCGATCACCGTGCCGGGGGGGATGGCGCCCGTGCGCAATCGGGGCGGCACCATCAGTGTTGTCAGCCCGCCAGGGTTGCCGAGCACAAACCGCAAGGCTTCACCCGTGGGGCTGAGGGCAACCAACCGCTCAGCCCACCCCTGTTCGGTCAATTGAAATTGGCGCACCGGCAGGGCGTCGAAAAATTCGTTGGCGATCAGCAATAATGGCATCCCCTCGGGGACATCGGCGAACCGGTCGTGCCAAGTTGGGGCGTGGTTGGCGAGGGCGTCACTTTGGCGGCGGCGCAGCACCGGGCTGGTTTCCACCAAATGCAGGCGGGCGGCCCGGGTGAAGTCGGGCAGCAGGCCGGAAACGGCGCGGAGGGCATCGGCCATCAGCGTGCCGCGACCGGGGCCGAGTTCCACCAGCGCGAAAGTCGCCGGTCGGCCCAGCCGATCCCAATAATCGGCGCACCACAGCCCGATTAACTCGCCAAACATTTGGCTGATTTCGGGCGCGGTGACGAAATCGCCGGCGAGGCCAAAGCGATCGGCGGTCACATAATAGCCGTGCTTGGGGTTGCCCAGCGCTTCGGCCATGAAATCGGCGACGGTGAGCGGCCCTTCGTGGTGAATTCGGCGGGCGAGGTGCTTGAACAGGGCGGTCACGGTGCGGGCTTGGCCTTATGGCGGGCGTAGAGGATGAAGCCGGCCCCAATCGCGACCATCGGGAATGACAGCAATTGCCCCATAGTGAAGCCGCCGAACAGGAAGCCAAGCTGAATGTCCGGCTCGCGGAACAGCTCAACGATGCTGCGCGCGATGCCGTAGCCGGCAAAAAAGGCGCCCATCAGGGTGCCCGGCCGGGTGCGCACGGCGGGGATCCGCCACAACAGGTAAAGGACCAGCCCCAGCACCAAGCCTTCAAGGGCCGCCTCGTAAAGCTGGCTGGGATGACGGGGAAACGGCCCGCCGCGCGGGAAGACCACCGCCCACGGCACCGACGTTTCCCGGCCAAACAATTCGCCGTTTATGAAATTGGCGATTCGGCCGAAAAACAGCCCGATCGGTGCGCAGCAGGCCACCAGATCGCCAAAGGCCAAAGGAGAGAAACCGCGCGCCTTTGAAAACAGCAGCGCCGCCACGACGACGCCAAGAAAGCCCCCGTGGAATGACATGCCGCCGTGCCAAACCTTAAAAATTTCACTGGGATCGGCAAGATAAAGGTCGAATTGGTAAAACAACACATAGCCGGTCCGGCCGCCCAGCACCACGCCCAGCACCGCCCAGACCAGAAAGTCGTCGTAGTCAATGGGGTGCGGCGGCCCCGAGCCGCGCTTTGCCAGCGCCATGGCATAGCGGATGCCCAGCAGCAACCCGGCAAGGTACGCCAGCGCGTACCAGCGAATCACCACCGGGCCGAGGGCGACCGCCACCGGGTCGAGGCCGGGAAAGGGCAGAGCGTAGAGCATAAATGAGGTGCCTTGGCGGTGGGGTTAGCAATAGGGATCGGGGTGGCTGAGGTAATCCTGGACATAGGCCCGGACGCCCTCCTCAAGCGTGGTGAACAGGGCGGTGTACCCCGCCGCTCGCAGCCGTTCCATTTGCGCTTGGGTAAAGTATTGATAGCGTTCGCGCAAGGCTTCGGGCATATCGAAATAGTCGAGCTTGGGTGCAATGCGGGCGGCGGCAAAGGTGGCGAGGGCGAGATCTTTAAAGCTGCGCGCAACTCCGGTGCCAACGTTGAACAAGCCGGAGACGCCGGGCGTGGAGCCAAGCCACAGCATGACCGAGACGCAATCGCCAACCCAAATAAAGTCGCGGCTCTGGCCGCCATCGGCATACCCGGCCCGGTGGGACTTGAACAGCCGCGCCGGTTCGCCCGTGATGATTTGCGGATAAAGTTTCGAGATCACCGACGCCATGTCGCCTTTGTGATACTCGTTCGGGCCATAAACATTAAAAAACTTCAGCCCGGCCCATTGAGGCGGCAACCGCGCTCCCCCGGCAATGGCGCGGGCGATGTAGCGGTCAAAGGCGTGTTTGCTCCAGCCATAGGGGTTGAGTGGGCGTAATGAAGCAAGATGCTCCACGTTGCCATTATCGTCAAAGCCCTCGGTGCCCTCTCCGTAAGTTGCAGCGGAAGAGGCATAAATAAAGCGAATGTAATGCCGGGTACACCATTGCCATAGCGCGACAGAAAGATTAAAATTATTCTCGATGATCAGGTCGACGTCGCGCTCGGTGGTCGCCGAGATTGCGCCGAGATGATAAATTACCTCTATCTCGCCGGCATTGGAGTCGAGGAACTCAAAAAGGCGCTCCGGCGG
This sequence comes from uncultured Rhodospirillales bacterium, assembly GCA_903931735.1. Taxonomy (GTDB): domain Bacteria; phylum Pseudomonadota; class Alphaproteobacteria; order Azospirillales; family Azospirillaceae; genus BOG-933. The sequence continues at coordinate 3,350 of CAIZDL010000181.1, read as the reverse complement.
TACCATGGCGCAAAGCTCGCGCTTGGCAACGTTGCGCCATTTATCGTCGCTTCCGAAGCGGTCGCAAATGGCGATCGATGATTCGCCCTGTTGCTCCAGCCCGGCGACCAGATTGGAGCCGATGAATCCGGCCCCGCCGGTGACCACGATCATGGCTCGCCCGCCCCTTACCAGCCTAAACGCATTTCTGAATAACCCACGCGAGTATAGGCCGCGCCGGCAGGGCTGCGCAAGGTGGGCCTAAACGCAGAAGGGGCGGAAGCGTCTTTGCGCTCCCGCCCCTTTTCTTTGCGCCGTTGGACCCGACGATGCGAGCCCTGGCGGTCTGCTTATTGTGCGGCACCTGGGGCCATCAGCCAGATGTCCATTTCCAGTTGCACCATGTCGGATGCGCCATTCAGGCACTCTTGCCAATTGGTGGTGCCATTGCGGCGGGCTCTCACGGCCCGGCGGTAAACTTCGGCTCGAACGGCGTCGTCTGACAGTTGAAAGATGGACATGGGAACCTCCGTCGCTTCATGTTCGTTAAGCGAACGTTAACAGATTGCTCCCCGATGGCAAGACAATTTGTCGCACCCTCCGATCGGCCGCGATTTCCTGTGTTCGATAAATCACAGCGAGTTATCTCCAATGTCTAAGATATTGTATGAGAGCCGGGCGGGTCTCAAGCTCCTCGCGGGGCCGCAAAATTCAGGGAAAATGTTAAATTGTTTTAAGGCTTGTTAAGGGATTGGGCCCGGCCGAGCCGGTTTCGTTCGTGCGCTTGCGGTCTTGACCCGGGCCGGAAAAGGGCCGACCTTCGCCCGGTAACTCCGGCTGCTGGGACCTGACATGACGGTTGATTTGTTGCGCGCCCAGTATGAAGCCTATCCCTACCCGGCCCGCGATCCGCGAGATGAAGATCGCCGGCTGATAACCGGGTCGCCGAGCCAGCTTGACCAGCTTAACCACTACGTCTTTGGCGGCCGGCTGGATTTTTCGGCGTCGTTTCGCGTGCTCGTGGCCGGGGGAGGCACGGGGGACGCCGCGATCATGCTCGGGCACCAGTTGTGCGCGGCCGGGGTGCCGGCGCACATCACTTATCTGGATTTGTCGGAGCCCTCAAAGCGCATTGCCGAGGCGCGGGCGGCTCGACGCGGGCTGACCAACATCGAATTTCGGACCGGCTCGTTGCTGGATGCGGGCAGGCTCGGGCCGTTCGACTACATCGATTGTTGCGGCGTCATTCACCATTTGGCCGACCCGGCGGCGGGCCTTTCGGCGCTTGGGTCCGCGCTGGCGCCGGGGGGCGGCATTGGGCTGATGGTTTACGCCCCTTATGGCCGGGCCGGCGTTTATCCGATGCAGGACGCCTTGCGCACCCTGACGGCTGGGCTGCCACCCGCCGAGCAAATCGAGGCCGCCCGGCGTGTGTTAAGGGCATTGCCTGAGCAAAACGGGCTGCGCAACAACCCGCTCCTTACCGATCATCTGACCTCCGACGCCGGGCTCTACGACTTGCTGCTGCACAGTTGCGACCGCGCTTATACCGTGCCCGCATTGGCGGCGCTGGCGACGCGGTGCGATCTTGCGATTACGGCGTTGATCGAGCCCGCCCAATACGACCCCGCGAGCTATGTGCGTGACCCCAAGACGCTGCGTCGGCTGGATGGTCTTTCATGGCTGGAGCGCGCCGCCTGGGCCGAACAGGTCGGGGGCGCGCTTGGCAAGCACATTGCCTATTTGGTTCGACCGGAGAGTGCCGAACGGGCGGTGGCGAGGGTCGAGGGGCTGGCGGCGGTGCCGGTGCTGCGCGATATCAACGGGCCGGAGTTGGCGCGTGGGATGCGGCCGGGCGCGGTGCTCGACAGCGCCTTTCCCGGCTTGACGCTGGCGTTGCCGCTGCCCCGCCTTGCCGGTCCGATTCTTGCCAGGGCAGATGGCCGGGCGTCGTTTGCCGAAATTTTCGAGGCGGTGCGGACCCTCGACCGGGGCCTCAGCGCCGAACAGTTTTCAGTTCAGGCCCGGGCGCTGTTTGAAGGGCTTAACCGGATTGGCAAAATGTATTTGCGTATTCCGGGTTAGGGGGCCGGGTTAGGGGGGCGCCTATGCTTTACGGGCGCCGCAGGCGGCAAGCACCGCGTATTTCTTTTTGAGGTAGTCGTTAAGGACCATATCGAATCGTTGCTCGTGCTTGGCAAACACGCCCTTGAGGTTTTGGCCGATGGCGTCGAGCGAGATCCCGTGATCCATGGCGCCAACCAGCGCATTGCGCGAAAGATCAAGTATCCGTTTGTGGTCCGCACCATGCGCCTTTTGGAGCGGATAGCTTACCATGGCCATCATGCGCTCCTCATATCGGAAATAGCGGCTCAGGTTGGTGTTGAAATCGTCAACGTGACAGATCGCAATCGATTCGTCGCTGGTATGAACCCCCAAAATCCGATCGAGAACCGCATTTAGGCCGCCGTGCTCCACTGCAATAGCCTTCAGGTCGATAAAAAAGGTCCCTGATGGCATGATATCGTCAGTCATTTGACCAGCCCCGCTTACGAACAGGCGTCGATGGTATAGGGCGTTGAGATCAGGTCAAGCCAAACCTTCAGCGACGTGGCTCCACCGGTTCTTAACGACTTTATTTGGGCTAGACCCTGGAACACTCGGCAAACCGCATTATGTACCCAGACGGGTAGAGCAGCCCAGCCTCATTGGGCGACGATGATGTATGGAGCCGTAGCCGAGTATCCGCAAACCGGCCTAAGGCCGCGCGAAGAGCCGTCCGCCCCGGCGCGCGGCTTGGTCCTGGGGCGCTGGCTGGATTTTGAGCCGCCGCCGCCGCCCGAGGATATTCTCGGCAACCCGTTGGTGCTAACCAAGATTCCCGCTTACGAGCTGCCGAGGGATAGCCTGGGCAGCCGGCTTTCCTGGCTGTTGGTTCGAGTCGGCCTTACCGCCTGGGCGAGCGACCTCCGGCAGCTCTGGCGGGTTCAGAGCGCCACCGCGCTGGTTATGGGGGCGCTTTTGCCCAATGTGGGGCGTAAGCTGGCAAAAAGCGGCTGGTTGAAACGGCACAATGCCGTTCGTCACACCCGGATTCCCATGATCACCCATCCTTATGCGGTGCTCGAATCGTTTGAAGTGGTGATGCAGGCGCCGGATTTTCTGGCAAAAGAACGGCGCTTCCTCGAGATCATCTTGGCTTTGGTGCTTCGCCAATTTTTGGAAAGCATTTCCCGGATGAATAATAATAAATTTTCATTTGAAATGGAGGCGCGAGAACATTTCTTGCGGGCGGTGCGGCTGGAACGCCTGATAAAGAAAGCTACGGCCAAAGATGAATACGCCGACATTCTTCAGCAGCTTTACGACAG
>CAIZDL010000180.1 GCA_903931735.1 uncultured Rhodospirillales bacterium | reverse complement strand
TGCTGACCCGTCACGGGCCAACTCAACAAGGTCTTTCCTATCTTCCGGTGTCAAGAAGCCGCCACGAATCATGGTCGGAGCATGAATCCATTTCGGCTATAAACGCAAGCTTTTTCGGCTACCCAATGAGTCGGGGTATATTATCAGCTTTACTATCAATTACTCGCGGCGCTGCTGGCAAACCTCGCCGTAATCGGCTTTGCGCGGTTGCTGCTACGGCAAGTCCGCCGCCTGGAAGGCGCAACCCACGACCTGAGGGCGAGCGAGGGCGTCGCCATTGCTGCCCAGCGACAATTGAGCGACGCCATCGAGAGCATGACCGAGGGCTTCGCCCTCTTCGACCAGGATGACCGCCTCGTCCTTTTCAACACTCGTTATCGCAAAATGTGCGGGCCGGTTGGGCATCTTATGCGGCTGGGCCTGAGTTACGAAGAGCTGCTGCGGGCGGTGGCCGCCGCCGATTACGTGCTTGATGCCGGCCGCGATCCCGAAACCTGGATCAAGACCCGCCTTGCCCAGCATCATGCCCCCAGCGGCACGCCGATCGAGCAGGAAACATCCGACGGGGAATGGGTGTTGGCCCGCGTCTTTCCGACCCGCGAAGGCAGCCGGGTCCACATCCGCACCGACATCACCTATCTCAAACAAAAACAGCTTGAAGTCACGCACCAGGAACTAACCCTGCGGACCACCGTGGAGAACATCGTTCAGGGCCTCTGCGTGTTCGATGCCGAGGGGCGGCTGGTGCTCTGGAACCGCAACTGGATCAACCTGCTGCACCTGCCCGAACAGTTTGCTCGCGCCGGAATTTCGTTGAACGAAATCGTGCTCTGGCGGGCCGGACGGGGCGACTATGGCCCCGGCGACCCGACGGAGATTTTGGCCCGGCGCATGACGGCGCTCTCGGCCCTCGACGATCATGTGGATGAACGGGTTCTGCCCGATGGCCGCGCCGTTGAAGTGCTGGGGGTGCCGATGCCCGGCGGCGGCCGGCTGACCACCTACACCGACATCACCGAACGCAAACAACGCCAGGATGAACTCCACGCGGCCAAGCTCACCGCCGAGCGCGCGAGCGAGGTCAAGTCCCTGTTCCTGGCCAAAATGAGCCACGAACTGCGGACCCCGTTCAACGCCATTATCGGGTTTGCCGAAATGATCGCCTCCCGGTCGCTGGGCAACAACCGCGACGCCATTGAGACCTACGCCAGCTATGCCGCCGAAATCCGCGACAGCGGCCAACACCTGCTCGACCTGCTCAACAACATCCTCGATATCTCCAAAATCGAGTCGGGGCGGATGGCGGTGCAAATCGACCGGTTCGACCTGCGCCAGACCCTCAACTCGGCCCTGGGGACCATGCGGGCCATGGCCCATAACCAAGGCGTCGCGCTCATCCTTGATGCCAACCAACCGTTGCCGGATATCCGCGCCGACGAGCGGGCGGTTCGGCAAATTGTCACCAACCTGCTCTCCAACGCCCTGAAGTTCACCCCCGAGGGCGGGACCATCACTCTCAAGGCCGAACCATCCGCTACGGGAGGCTTCGATATTTCGGTCTGCGACACCGGAGTCGGCATCGATTCCGACCAGATCGACCGGGTTCTGTTGCCTTTTGAACAGGGGGACAACCGCTATACCCGCACGATGGGCGGAACCGGGCTGGGATTGGCCTTGGTCAAAGGCTTGGCCGAGCTTCATCGCGGCTCGCTGCGGATCGAGAGCCAACTGAACTGCGGCACCACCGTCACCGTCAGCATTCCCCCGCCTCTGCCCGACGGGAGTGCCGCCGCCTAAGCTTCGACCCCGGCCACGAACCCTGGCCTTGAATCGATTATTGGTGAAGACTAAAGACTCTGTTCCAACCTTCGTGCATAAGGTGAGGTCCTTATCCCCTCGTGAAGTCAGCGGTCGGCGTTTCAACACCGGCAGCGGAGAAACCGAACCATGCTCCTGAGACAGTTCGCCGCACCCCAACCGTTCGCCGCCACCGGACATGCGCCGGCACGAGGTGAAATCGGCGAGCCGGCGGTGCCCGATCTTGGCCATGGTCCCCACGCTCCCTTTGCGCTGCCGCCCCTGCCCTATTCTTTGCGCGCACTCTCCCCGATCATTTCAGCGCGGACGCTTCAGTATCACTATCGCCGCCATCACGCCGGCTATCTCTCAAACCTCAACCGCCAGCTCACCGGCCATCCAATGGCGGGGGAGCCGCTGATTACCGTTATCCGCGAGACCAGAGGCGGGACCGAGCCCGGGTCCCTCTTCAACAACGCGGCCCAAGTCTGGAACCATAGCTTTTATTGGCGCTGCCTCATCCCTGGCGGTGGCAAACCACCCGCCGGCCGGCTGGCATCGGCCATCGAGCGCGACTTCGGGGGCTTCACCGCCCTTGCCGACCGGCTGATAACCGCCGCCACCAGCCATTTTGCGAGCGGCTGGGTCTGGCTATGCGCCGAAAACGGCTATCTCAGCCTCCAGCGCACCGCCAACGCCGACACCCCAATTCGTCAGCCCGGGCGCGTCCCGTTGCTCACCATCGACGTTTGGGAGCACGCCTATTATCTCGATTATCAAAATCGGCGCAGCGATTATGCGGTCCGGTTGGTCGACCGTTTGCTCAACTGGCCATTCGCTGCCCAAATTTTCCAAACTCACCTGGAGCAGGTCCAGCGGGACCAAGCCGCCCTAACGCTGCCATCAGCATCAGCACCAGCCCCCGTCACTCCCCCTGCGCCGGCTTCAGAACCATCCGAGCCTGCTCCGGCCCGCGAGCCCGCCGCAGCGCCGCGCACCGCTCCCGGTCTGGTTTTAACGGCGCCGGCGGATACCCGCTCCGCGACCTTCTCTCGCCTTGCCCGGCTCCGCTAACCCCCGACTGATCACCCCATTAACCAGTTAACAATTTATTACTTGGCATCGGAGGCGATTGGCCCTATGCTCTGGTCATCCAAGCTTATCCATCCAGGCTTCTTTGCGCCCCCCCTCCCTTAAAACGGCGGGGGGCCGTTTCTTTGTGTGCCGGCCACCCCACGGTAAACACAAGAAAAAGCCCCGCCGGCCGAGCCAGCGGGGCTTTTGTCTGGGCATGATGCGATCGAGCGGAACCGCATCATGCTCTATCGTTTTGTTTTAGAGCGGGTTCCAGGCTACGAGGTAATTTCCCCCCCTACGCTGCCCGCTCTAAGACCCTCGAAACGGGCTCTGCCGATCAGGGATAATAGCCGACGGCGCAAACCTGATCACCGGCCTTGGCGATGATCGCGACCTTTTTCTGCGCTTCGGTGGAACCCGGCTGCGGCCATTGATAGGTCACCTCACCGCCACCAGCGGCCGCAACCTTATAAAAGTCCTCGCCGACGGCATAAGGCGTCGCGCCCTTGTCCATCAGCCCCTTCATGGTCTTGCCGACCAACGACGGGTGAGCCGAGAAATTGCCATCGGGGCCACCGCAATAGACATAGAGGTCTTTATTGAAGAAATCGCCATCCTTGGCCTTCGCATCGGCGGTAAAGGTGGCGAGTGCCTTGGCCTGATCGGCCTTCACAGCGGCAACGGCCTTCTCAAGCATCGCCTTCGCCTCGGCGGCGGTGCCTCGGTCAGCCGCACTGACCATACCAGCCGCAGTCAGCAACACAAACGGCAGCACGATCGCCACCAAAAATTTCATAAACTTCATGAGGTTCCTCCAGATTGCCATTTGAAGCGGGTTTTATCGGTCCCGCGATTGGGGTTTTATCCCGTGGTTAGACGATTGGGGTTTTATCCCGTGATTGGAAAAGCCCAGCCTCCCCCGGCTTTCACACCATCCGGAGACGTGACTTTGAGCGGCCCGGCAGCGGCTATCGGAACGCCCGTGGGACACCCGCTTTCCAACCCGCCTACACTAATATCAAACGCGCGGGGGCACCGTCAATTCTTTTTGCTAAATTTCAACCCAAGCGGGTAAACAGCCCAATAAACGCATATCAGGCTTTTAATTTACAAAGGGTTAATATTTCTGTAAGGTCGCTACCGTTCCCGATGCGCCGGGGCGCACCATATCTTCTGGGGGTTTCCGACGTGCTCACTCTTTCACAATGGCCAATCCGCCGACAGGTTTTGGCGGCGATTCTCGTGTCGATCACCGCCCTGGTCGGGATCTCGGGGACGATGGTGCTGGAGCGCTGGCACGTGATGGGCGTCAACGCCGAAATGATCGACCTTGCCACCACCGTCACCAAAATCAGCGCGTTGGTACACGAACTCCAAAGGGAGCGCGGCGCGTCGGCGCTTTTCCTTGGCAGCAAAGGCGAACAATTCCGGGATGAGTTAACGCTCCAGCGCGGCCGTACCGATGCCGGCGCCAAGGACCTCGCCGCCGCCCTGGTCGCCCTCGGCCAGAATCGGCATTTTACCGAGTTTCTCGACAAGGTTGGGCAGGCCTCGGTCGACCTGGGGCAGATCGGCGACACCCGCCAGGGCATATCGGACCTTTCGCGAACCGGCATCCAATCTTTCCAATACTTTACCGGTGTAATCGGGGGAATGCTCAACGCCACCTACGACATTGCCCGCACCACAGACGACGCCGAAATCAAAGGCACCATCTTCGGCTATATCGCCCTCATGCAAGGCAAAGAGCGCGCGGGCCAAGAGCTGGCGAGCGGCTCGGCGGGCTTTGCCGCCGGCCACTTCGACCAGGAGCTGTATCAGCGCATCATCGGACTGGGGGCGGCCCAGGAAACCTTCTTCTCGATCTTCCGCGGCATCGGGTCGCAGGAGGCGGTGCAAAAGCTAACCCGTGGCCCCGAGGGCGCCAACGCCGAGGCGGTGCGGGCGCTGCGCCTGATCGTTAAGGAAGGCGGCCTCAAGGGCGAGCTTAAGGGCGTGAAGGCACCCGACTGGTTCAACGCCACCACGGAGCGAATCAACGCCCTCAAAACGGTGGAAGACGGCATCGCCACCGAATTGACCGCCCTTGCCCACAGCCGCGCCGAAGCCGCAAAGGCGCAGTTCATCACCGTGCTGACCATCGCGTCGCTGGCCTCCCTTGCCGCCCTGGGAATGGGGCTGCTGGTCATGGGCCTGATCGCGCGGACCCTCGGCGGCTTGAAGCAGGCAACCAACAGCATTGCCGCTGGCGACGCCTCGGCCGAAGTTCCCGGGGTCGAGCGCTCCGACGAGATCGGCGAGTTGGCGCGCGCCATCACCGCCATTCACGAGGCCGGGGTTTCGGCGCTCCGCATCAAGACCGCCCTCGACACCGTTTCGGCCAACGCCATGATGGCCGACACCGATGGCCGGATCATCTACCTCAACGAAGCCGTTCACAGCATGTTCCGGGCCGCTGAGGCCGATATCAAGCGCGAAATGACCAATTTTAATGCCGAAAAGTTACTCGGCGCCAACATCGACATTTTCCATAAGGACCCGAAGCGCATCCGCGCCATGATCGCCACCCTCCGCGAGCCTTACCGGGCTCAAATCAAATGCGGCGTGCGTCACTTCTCGCTGGTCGCAACCCCGGTGCTCGACGGCAAGGGCATCCGGCTTGGCACGGTGGTCGAGTGGCGCGATATCACCCAGGAGCTATCGATCCGCGATGAGGTGGCGGGGCTGGTCGATGCCGCGATCCGGGGCGACCTCACCCAAAGAATCAATCTCGTCGGCAAGCGCGAGTTTATGCTCCGCCTTGCGGAAGGGATCAACGCCCTCACCGATACCGTAGCCCGCTCCCTCGACCAAATTGCCGACTTCCTGCGGGCACTGGCCGATGGAAACCTCAGCCAGCGCATTACTGGCGATTTCCAAGGCAAGTTCGCCCAAATTCGTGACGACGCCAACCATACTGCGGAAAATCTATCGGGCGTGGTCGGCCGAATCATCCACTCCGCCGGGGACATTCGCACCGCCTCGGCCGAAATTTCGGCCGGTTCCACCGATCTTGCCGAGCGGACCGAGCAACAAGCGGCGGCGCTAGAGGAAACCGCAGCGGCGATGGAGGAGCTTTCGGCCACCGTCCACACCAACGCCGACACTGCCGGCAACGCCCGCGACGTTGCGAATATCGCCCAACGCGCAGCCGAACAAGGGGGAGTCGTCGCCGGCTCGGCGGTGGCGGCGATGCAGCGGATTGAAGCCTCGTCACGCAAGGTGATCGACATCATCGGCGTTATCGATGAAATCGCCTTTCAAACCAACCTGCTGGCCCTGAATGCCGCCGTTGAGGCGGCCCGGGCCGGCGACGCTGGCAAGGGCTTTGCCGTGGTCGCCCAGGAAGTGCGAATCCTGGCCCAACGATCGGCCCAGGCCAGCAAGGAAATCAAGGCCCTGATCCTCGACAGCGATGGTCAGGTGCGGGAGGGGGTCGGGCTGGTGCGCAAGGCCGGCGACGCGCTCTCGGGCATCGTCACCAACGTCAACCAAGTGGCGTCGCTGATTGCCGATATCGCCCGCGCCAGCAGCGAGCAGACCACCGCCCTCGACGAGGTAAACGGCATGGTCAGCCAAATGGATGAAGTGACCCAAAAGAACGCCGCCCTGGTCGAGGAAACCTCGGCCGCCGCCCAATCCCTCGCGGGGGAAGCATCGGGGCTGCGCGACATGGTGTCGGTGTTTAAAATCAGCGGCTCACCGGGTAGCGACTCACAAGGTCGTAAAGCCAGGCGCTAACCAGCACAGGACGAACGAGAGGACGGGGGCGGCCCCCGCCCTCTCGTTCTTGGCTTTATTTCGCCGCCAGATCGGCGACCCGCTTATCCAGCATTTCATGAAGACCCTTGGCGCCGTCGCGGGCCAGCACCGAGGAAAATTCCGAACGACGGGCGGCAAGCTCGCTGATCGTGCCGTGTACGAACACATCGATAATGTGCAGGCCGCCACTCCCCGGACGCAGCAAATAATTAAGCTGCACCTCTTCGCCGGATTTCATCACCAGCTTGGTCTCGACAATGACGCCGCCGTTGCCGCCACCGGGCACCGGGCCTTCTTTCAACACCTCAAACCGTTCCCCGCTCCAGCCATCGAAGTTGGCGGCGTATGAAGCGACACTGAAGCGCGAAAACGAGTCGACCAGTTGGCGTTGTTCCTCGGGCTTAATGGTCGGCCACTGGGCGCCGGCCGCGATTCGGGTCATCGCCGCAAGATCGAAGGCGGTGGCGAGCGCCGGGGTCAACTGCTTGACCCGCCCTGAAAACTTCAGGTCTGGCCCTTTCTTCATCGTGTCCAGCAGGACGTTATAAAAACCGCCGACAATGGCGCTGGCCGAGCCCGCATCGGCGGCGTAAACCGGGGGCGCTGCCAACAACGCACATATCACGGCAAGGCGACTGCAAAACGGGATCAAGGGTGAAACACGCACGGGCGCATACTCCGAAGCTGGTCAGTGGGGCAACGAGAGCGTATACCCGGTTAACCACCAAGAACAAGAGAGGGCTATCGTAGACCGCCATGAAACGACTGATCGTGACCGCCGATGATTTCGGGCTGACCCTCACCGTGAACGAGGCGGTGGAGCGCGCCGCCACCAGCGGTATTCTGACCACCGCGAGCCTGATGGTTGCAGCCCCCGCCGCAAGCGATGCCGTGGAGCGCGCCCGCCGCTTGCCAAATTTGCGTGTTGGGCTGCATTTGGTGCTGGTCCACGGTCAACCGATGCTGCCGCCGGGCCGGTTACCGGCGCTGGTTGGCGCCGATGGCTGCTTTCATACCGATCTCCTCAAGGCCGGGCTGCGCTTTTTCTTTTGGCCCGGCGCCCGGGCACAAATCGAGGCTGAGCTGCGCGCCCAATTCGAGGCGTTTAAAAAGACCGGGCTGGCCCTTGATCACGTCAACGCCCACTGCCATTACCATTTGCACCCGACTGTGCTCGGGCTGATTCTAAAAGTGGGCCGCGATTATGGAATGCGGGCTCTGCGCTTACCGGCCGAGCCGCTGGCGGGCGGCGGTCTCGGCGCCCTCGCCCTCGCCCCCTGGACCGCACTGCTCCGCGCCCGATTGGAGCGGGCCGACATGTGTTGCAACGATTATGTGCTCGGGCTGCGGCACACCGGCGCCATGACCGAAGCCACCGTTCTGGCGTTGATCGAACAGGCGGGCACCCTTGAGGGCACCGGCGAGCTGTATTTTCATCCGGCCATCCGTCGGTGTCCCGAGCTGATCCGGGCAATGCCCGATTACGACCATGTGGCCGAGTTGCAGGCGCTTCTGAGCCCCCGCGTCCGCGCCGCACTGGAGCGCCACGGGATTGAACGCGCCACCTTCAGCGATCTTTCATAATCGACGCCAAAATGAGGGACGCCATCTGATCCTGTTCAATAAGCCTTATGGTGTGCTCTCCCAGTTCACCGATGCCAAGCTGGCGCGCGATACCCTTGCGCCCTACATTCCGGTGCCGGGGGTTGTGGCGGCGGGCCGCCTCGACCGCGACAGCGAGGGGCTGCTGGTCCTCACCGCCGACGGTGCCCTGCAAGCGCGGATCGCCGATCCCCGTCACAAACTGCCCAAAACATATTGGGTGCAGGTGGAAGGCATTCCGACCGCGGTGGCCCTGGAGCAGCTCCGGCGGGGCGTGCTGCTCAATGATGGCCCAACCCAGCCCGCCGGCGCCCGTCCAATCGGGGAGCCTGCCGCCCTCTGGCCCCGCGACCCGCCGATTCGCCACCGGGTCGCCATCCCCACCGCGTGGCTGGAACTCACCTTGCGCGAGGGCCGCAACCGTCAGGTTCGGCGCATGACCGCAGCGGTCGGCTTCCCGACCCTGCGCCTGATCCGCTACGCCATCGGCAATTGGACCCTCGACGAGCTGGCGCCGGGCGAATGGCGCGAGGTTGCCGCCCCTAATGAGCGGACGGGGGGCTTTCCGCAGCACCCGAAGGCAATACGGCCGGCACGGTAAGCACAAAGCACACCCCCGGTCCGTCGCCATTCACCAACTCGATCCGCCCGCCCAATTTCGCGGTCACCAGATTATAAACGATGTTCAGCCCAAGGCCGGTACTGCCGCCACCGCGCCGGGTGGTGAAAAACGGGTCAAACACCCGCCCCCGGTGCTCAACAGGAATACCCCGCCCATTATCGGTGTACCTGAACACCAAGACATTGGCGCCTTGGTCAACGATCGAGAGCCTCAGGCTGCCAGTATCGGCATGGACAAAGCCATGAGTCACCGAGTTGACCACCAAATTGGTCACGATCTGCGCAATCACCCCGGGATAGCTGTTCATTTCCAGATGGTCGGGACACTCCAACACCATCGTGTGGCCGGACCGCCGCCACGTTGGCTCCAGGCTGAGCAACACCTCACGCAAATAAGGCTTTAGCGCAAATGGCCGCTGCTCGTCATGAGCCCGGTCTGCCGCCACCGTTTTAAAGCTATCGACCAAACCTACCGCCCGCCGAATATTGGCAACCAATATTTCGCTGGTCTCGCAAAGAGTGGCAATAAAACCATTGAAGGCCGAACGCCGGATATTACCCGCCGCAGCAGACGCCCGGAAATGCCGGGTCTCTTCGATAAGAAACGTTATGCTGGTCAGCGCATTGCCAATCGGCGTGTTGATCTCATGGGCCATCCCCGCCACCAGTTGACCAAGCGACGCCATTTTTTCGGCGTGAAACAATTGGTTCTGGGTGATCCGCAACTGATCATGGGCATCCCGCTCAGACTTGAGAGCCACCGTAAGCTCGCGCGTCCGCTCACTCACTTGCGCCTCAAGGGCTTGATTGAAGCAGCTCAGTTCATCGTAGAGCCGGGCGTTTTCCAGGCTGATCGCAATTTGAGCCGCGAGCAGGCGCGGCGCCTCCAGCCTTTCGCCGGCAAAGGCATCGGTGGCGAGGTTGTTTTCAAGATACAAAAAGCCGACACAAAGGCTTTGGCGCAATAAGGGCAAGCACAAAACCGAGCGCGGCCCGCGCGCCTGGATATAGGGGTCGGTGTTAAAGCGGATGTCGGCCACAGCATCGGCCAGCACCACCGCTTCGCCGCTGCGCACGGCAAAACTCACCACCGCCCCCGAAACCCGGGGCAACCCATCTTCGGCCAACGCATCGAAAGGCAAATCGGACAGCAAGACAAAATGGTCGCGCCCGGCATCGCCCTCGGCGGCCAGCACCACCCGCTCGCCCTGATTGAGCAACAGCAAACCGCGCTCGGCACCGGCATTGTGGAGCACGACCCGCAGCATGGTTTCCAGCAACGCATCCCGACGAATTTCGCCCGAAATCGCCTGGGCCGCCTTCAGCATCGCCGCAACATCGAGGCTAGCGGACCCAAACCGGTTGGTGCTGATACTCACGGTCAGGTGATTATCCTCGACCGCCACACTCGGCTTGGGTGGCACGAGTTCAGGATTGCGCTGCTCCAGTTGCCGAACCTTGGCCGTGGCGCCCCAACGGCGATAGGCGTTGCGGGCCTGAATCCGATAAGCCCGCTCCAACGTGACATGGCCGCGCTCGGCGTGAAACTCGGCCGCGCGCTCGTTGGCCAAGCCCTCCTCGTGGAGATGCTTGGTTTCGGCAGCAGCAGCCACCGCCATCTCATAGCGCTCGGCGGCCTCGATACCATAGCCGCGCAACCGTAACCATTCCGCCTCCAACAGGGCCAGACGATGGCGCTGATTGGACGGGCCGCACTCGGCCGCCTTCCGAAACAGGCCCAAAGCCGGCTCGATCCGCGCCGCGAGCTTCTGGCGGGCAATGGCGCCGGTGGGCGGCCGGGCGGTTTCGGCCAGCAAACGCAAAAACAACGCCACCGGATGCGTGGCATAACCCTCGATAAAGGGCTCCAGCGTCACCTGTTCTTCAAGAATTGCCCTGACATCCGAGCGGTCGCCAAGAATAACGGCAAGGGCCAACTTCACGGTCAGCAGATTGACAACCACGATCCGATTGCGCGCCGCCCGAAACTCCGCGAGCGTAATACCTTCCTGGAAAAAACTGCCGTTCAGCCGCGCCGGACGCTCGCTTCCGCTCTCCAAAATCTCGATCGCCTGACGCAAGCCGGCAATATAGCCCCGATAGGGCGTGGTGCCGAGCCGCTCAAAAATGCGGGTATCCTCATCGAGTTCGGCCTTCAACTGCGCCAGCTCAACCCCACACTGCCAGCCGGTGCGGGCGCGAAACGCGAGGCCGTAAATCACGAATTCGCGGTCGCCGGCCGCCAGCGCCACATGATGCGCATCAAGAAAAACCTGCCGTAGAGCGGCCGGCGGCACCGACCAATGAAGCGCGGAATAATGGGCGATCACGATCACCCGGTTATAGCGCTGCCGAAGCTGCTCGGTATTGAGAAGAACCATCGCCTGATTGCCGGTGTCGACCGCGCCCTCCAGATCCCCGGTCACCGAGCGGATCACCGCCCAGGCGAACAACGCAAATGAAGCCGTGCCAACATCCCTGGACGGTAACGCCACTTCCAGCAACCGAACCGCAATCGGCACCAGCAAATGGCGGGCATGAATGATCGCGATCGTGACCATGGCCATCAGCAACCGCGCCGTCGTCGCCCGCAACGGCGAATCCTCGCCGCTTTCCCGCCGGATCAAGCCAAACCGCGCCCGAAGCAACGCCACCCGCCCCCGCAAAACTTCCCCCAGCAACCGAACCCGCCCGGAAGACTCGGGCAAGGTGATGCCCAAAGCTTTCAGCGCCTCGAGCCCAATCGCCACCCCCGAGGCCGGGTCGCCCCTGCCCGCGGCGGCGGTAAGACGAATAAACTGGACCTGCGCCGCGTCCACCGGGTTGGTGGCATTGGAGAGCACCGCCAGAGCGTGACCTTCCATGCCCGGAAAGTCATCGACCATCAACGCCGCTTCCGCAGCCTCGATATGGAGGCCGAGCAACACCTGATAATCGGCGCACCACGACAAGCAATCCTCCGGCCCGGCAAGACCGGCGCGGGCATAGGCGAGCGCCGCTTCAAACGCCACCGAAGCCTTGGCCCGCCGCGCCGCCTCCAGCGCAAGTGCGGCAAACGCGCGCCATTCAACCGGGCCGGCGATCAACTCGCGGCCCTGGTTGAGCTGATCCACAATATCGAAAAGTTGATCCTCGCGCCCGGTGGCGGCACACTCGGCCTGAAGCAGCCTGCCGATACGCAAATGCGCCGCAGCGCGATCCTCCTCGGGAATGAGCGAATACGCGGCCTGTTGCACCCGGTCGTGGAGAAACCGAAACCGCACCGAGGCCGAGCCGCCGCCAACACCGTCTGGGCCAAGATAGCGATAGGCGTTGTCAACCGGCAGAATCAGCCCATCCTTCAGCGCCGGCCACAGCTCTCCACTGAGCTGATCTGGGTTGCCCGCTCCGGCCACCGCCAAGGTTGCCAGATCAAAGCTATTGCCGACGCAGGCGGCCAAGCTCAGCGCCCGCCCGGTCGCGACATCAAGACGGCGGATCTTTTCCACCATCAAATCAACCACATTGTCGGTGCTATCGCGGGCGGCGATGGCGTCCGCATCCCAAACCCAGCGACCAGCGGCCCGATCGAGCACAATCAGGCCACCCTCATGCAGCGATTGCAAAAACTGAATGAGAAAAAACGGATTTCCCTCGGTTTTGGCATGACAAAGCCGGGCCAAGCCGCCCACCGCGCTCATATCCTCATCGTCTGAGTGCCGCCGGGTGGTCTCGGCAATCAGCCGATAGGCGTCGGTCTCTGCCAAGGCCTGAATATCGATCGCCTCGACCTTGCCTCCCGCGCGGGCAATGCTCTCCACCGCCCAGCCAAGCGCCGGGTTGGCTGCCGATTCTTGGGTTCGACAGGTCCCGATCACCATCAAATGCCGAATTTCCGGGTCGCCAATCAACTTTGCCAGCAGCGACAACGACGAACGATCGGCCCATTGCAAATCATCCAGGGCCAGCACCAACGGCTCCCGCGCCGACGCCACCGCCACCACCAAATTCTGAAATGTCATTTGAAAGCGAAATTCGCTCTCGGCCGGCAGCATCGGCGGCACCGGCGGTTGCTGGCCGAAAATGGGCAAAAACTCGGGGATCAGCTCGGTTACCAGCGCGCCATTGGCCCCGATCGCGCGCACCAGCCGCTCCCGCCGGGCCGCAAGCTCCCCCTCGGGCAAGGTCAGCAACCGCCGCGCCAGCCGCCGGAACGCCTGAACCAAACCCGAATACGGAATATTGCGTTTAAACTGGTCGTATTTACCCTCAAGAAAAAAGCCCTGCCGGGTCAGTAATGGCCCATGAAGTTCCTGCACCAACGCTGACTTACCAATACCGGGCGGGCCATAAACCAACAGCAATCGAGACCCGCCTCGCGCGACCTCTTCAAACGTGCTCAGCAGGCGGGCGATATCGGCTTCCCGGCCGTAAAGTTTCTCCGGGATATGGAACCGCGGCGAAACATCCCGGCTGGCGATGGCGAAATCGGGAATAGCGCCCTGATCGGTGAGGGTCGCGAGGCAGGTTTCAAAGTCGTTGGCAACCCCCTGCGCGGACTGATAGCGCTGCTCGGGGTCTTTTGCCATCAAGCGCAGCACAATCGCCGACACCACGGCGGGAATTTTCGGGTTCAACTGGCTCGGCGGCGCGGGCGCGCGGGCGATATGACCGTGGATCACCGCCATTGCGTCGTCGCCATCAAAGGGCACCCGCCCGGTCAACAAATCGTAAAGCGTCGCACCAAGAGAGTATAAATCACACCGCCAATCCAGGCTGCGGTTCATCCGACCGGTTTGTTCGGGCGCGATGTAAGCAAGTGTGCCTTCCAACTGGTCAATATCCGAGGGCGATGTCTCCCGCTCCAGCTCAGCCGCGATGGAAAAATCAATCACCTCGATCGCGCCGGTCGCCCGGTTCCAAACAATATTCGAAGGCGTGATATCTTTATGGATTACATGGGCGGCGTGGATCCGGGCCAGGGCGGCTGCCACCGCCGCGCCGATCTGCAAAACCTCCCGCAACTCCGGCGCGCGATCCCGCCGGGCCAGCGCAACGCTCACCCCGCCACTATCGGCCATCACCAGCACCGGGCCGTGCTCGCCGGAATCGTGCCGAAGCACGCTGGCCGTGCCTGGGCCATTCAACCGCCGGCCGATTTCATATTCCCGCCGAAACCGCGAAACCTCATCCGCACCGCCGCGCGGCCGATCCAGGCATTT
The DNA here is from genome assembly GCA_903931735.1 of uncultured Rhodospirillales bacterium. Classification (GTDB taxonomy): domain Bacteria; phylum Pseudomonadota; class Alphaproteobacteria; order Azospirillales; family Azospirillaceae; genus BOG-933. The sequence continues at coordinate 10,577 of CAIZDL010000180.1, read as the reverse complement.
CAGAACCACCGGAGCGTCGTCAATAATCCTTACAGCCCGACAGACTGTAACGCGCGCCCCTCGATAAATAATATCGGTGGTTCTGTACCCGGAAACTACAATCATTGGTCTCTTTTCTAAAATTCAGTTCTGGATATGCCCAAAGAGCGAATAGCAACAAAGAGTGATACTCTTTGAAATACACGTCATCCGATTTATTCGAAATAAACTGAATAAGCCTGCCGCTCTTCCTCATCCTTCTTTTCGCGCGCTTTCGCATATTCTTCTTTGCGATACTGGCGATCAGTGGCGCGCTGATCATGCCGATGCTGTCGCGCGATCGAGCGCTCGCGGCGCCGCGCGGTCGCATCCCGTGGCACAGTGTCGTGAAGGAGCGCCCACGTCCACAGCCGCCACACCCACTCCCGGAGTGCCACAACCACCGGCAACGCCAAGATACCGCCCGATGTTACCCGGGGACCGTCGGGCAACACCCGGCGAATTGCCCGGCTCCCCACCTCGGGGTTTGTGTCCTCCCTGGCCGCGTCCGCATTGATCTCGTCGTCGTGGGTGAAACCGCTCTCTGGGGGATCGCGTTCCGGGTGCCCCTCATAATCGTGGGCCTGCCCCAGTTGCGTCTCGTCTGAATGCAGATCATCCGCATGGATCTCATAAAGGCGCATCTCATCCGGGTGCATCTGATCCAGATGTGCCCGGTCCAGATGCGACTCATCGGGGTGAGCCTGGGATTCGGAGGGCCGAGCCCAGCGGCTAGCCCATTCCACCGCGCACAGCTTCCCTGCCAGCGCGCGACAACCCGAACCCACCGCCGCCCCCGCCCAACCGAGCAAGGGCCGCAGCCGGACCAACAGGACGACCAAGACGCCGGGCCTCGATCCCAGGGGACTCATTTCAAGGGGGCTCCCTCCAACGCAACTGACCATAATATAGATCACGCCGCAGGATTTTTCACCATGTATCAACCCCGCCCCGCAGCCCCGCGTCCCTTAGCGCATAAAGGGCCTGATTCGTATAAGGCCCGCCCGGCGCCTCTACACTCTTTTAGTGTAAAGGCGCGCCAGATCGACACGTCTTGATCTATTCAGCCGTAGCAAGGATCGCCAAAGCATTCTTCAATTTTTCCACCGCAGCGGTAGCGTCGGCCCGGCGTTCGTGGTTCTCCTCAACCACCTCTTCCGGGGCTTTGGCCATGAACTCGGCATTGGCCAGCTTCTTGTCGACCTTGGCAATTTCCCCGATCAGGCGATCGATTTCTTTTTTCAAGCGAGCGCGTTCCTGATTAAGGTCGATCGAGTTGCCGACCTGAAGCGCGAATGTCGCCTCGCCCACAACAAAGGTCACCGACCCTGACGCGATTTTCCTTTGAGCATTTTCGGCAACCTGCACCGCCTCAAACGAAGCCAATTTCGCAAGACGCCGAACGACATCATGATGGCGCGCCATCAACGCCTCGGTGTTGGGCGCAGCGTTGTAGACGTACAGAGGGCATTCCGCCTTATCCGGCACGTTCATCTCGGAGCGTACAGTCCGTACGTTCGAGATCACCTTGATAACCCACCCCATTTCAGCGTCCGCTTCGGCGCTGACCAGCAACCGGTCATAGACCGGCCACCGACTGGTCATCAACCGGCCGGGCCGTGCGGCGATCCCGCCGGGGCTAAGCTGCTCCCACAACTCCTCGGTGATGTAGGGCATCACCGGATGGAGCAAGACCAAAATCTGATCGAGCACCCAAGCGGTGGTCGCACGCGTTTCCGCCTTGGCCGCCTCATCGGAGCCCGTCAAAATCGGCTTGGTAAACTCCAAATACCAATCGCAAAAGCTCCCCCAGGTGAACTGATAAAGCGCATTCGCCGCGTCGTTGAACTTAAAAGCATCGAGGGCGGCCGAAACCCGATCTGCTGCATGAACAACCTCGGTGACGATCCACCGGTTGACCGTCTGGACGAGACCGGTCGGGACAAAGCCTTGACCGGTCACACACTGGTTCATCTGACAATAGCGGGCGGCATTCCACAGCTTGGTGGCAAAGTTGCGGTAGCCCTCAACCCGGTTGCGCGCCAGCTTGATATCCCGGCCTTGGGCGGCCAACGCGGTCAGTGTGAAGCGCAGCGCATCCGTACCGTACTCGTCCACCAGTTCCAACGGGTCGATAATATTGCCCTTGGACTTCGACATCTTTTGGCCGCGCTCATCGCGAACCAAGGCGTGGATATACACCGTGCGGAACGGAACATCCTTCATAAAGTGCAAGCCCATCATCATCATCCGGGCAACCCAGAAGAAAATAATGTCGAACCCGGTTACCAAAGTGTCGGATGGATAATAACGTGCAAGCTCCGCAGTTTCTTCAGGCCAGCCGATTGTTGAGAACGGCCAAAGTGCCGACGAAAACCAAGTATCAAGCACGTCTTCATCGCGCGTGATCGGGGTTGCGCTTCCATAGTGCTTGACTGCCTCAGCCGCAGCTTCGGCCTCGGTCTCCTCCACAAACACCCGACCATCGGGGCCGTACCACGCGGGGATCTGGTGCCCCCACCAAATCTGCCGGCTGATGCACCAGGGCTGGATGTTGCGCATCCATTCAAAGTACGTGTTCTCCCAATGCTTGGGCACGAACACTGTACGCCCCTCTTCCACCGCCGCGATCGCCGGCTGGGCAAGCGTACGGGCATCGACATACCACTGATCGGTCAACCAGGGCTCGATGGCCACGCCCGACCGGTCACCGTGGGGCACCTTGTGGGTGTGGGGCTCGATTTTTTCGACCAGTCCCAACGCCTCAAGGTCAGCGACCACCCGCTTGCGGGCCTCGTAACGATCCAGGCCGCAATACGGCGCGGGGGCGTTGTCATTGATCCGGGCATCGCGATCAAGAATATTGATCGCAGCCACCCCGGCGCGCTTACCAACCTCAAAGTCGTTAAAATCGTGAGCCGGCGTGATTTTAACGGCGCCGCTGCCGGTCGCGGGATCGGCATAACTGTCGGCAACAATGGGAATGCGCCGGCCCACCAGCGGCAACACCACAAATTTACCAACTAAATCTTGATAACGCTCATCATCGGGATGAACCGCGACCGCTGTATCACCCAGCATCGTCTCGGGCCGGGTCGTCGCGACCACAATAAAGCGGTCTGCCTCACCCTCAATCGGGTATTTAAAGTGCCATAAATGGCTTCTGACCTCGCGCTGTTCCACCTCAAGGTCAGAAATCGCCGTGTGAAGCTTCGGGTCCCAGTTGACCAATCGCTTGTCGCGATAAATCAACCCTTGTTTATACAGATCGACGAACACCCGGCGAACGGCCCGGTTCAGGCCCTCGTCCATGGTAAACCGTTCTTTGGCCCAATCGGGCGAGGCCCCAAGCCGGCGCAACTGCCCGGTAATCGTCCCCCCCGAAAGGGCTTTCCACGCCCACACCCGCTCCATGAATTTGTCGCGACCCAAATCATGGCGCGTCAACTTTTCCGCCGCCATCTGCCGCTCGACCACCATCTGGGTCGCAATGCCGGCGTGATCGGTCCCCGGTTGCCACAAAACATCCAGTCCCCGCATCCGCTGATAGCGAACCAGAATGTCCTGTAGGGTATGGTTCAGCGCGTGCCCCATGTGCAAACTGCCGGTAACATTCGGCGGTGGCATCATAATGGTGTAAGGGAGTGCGCCAGACCCAGTATCGGCGGCAAATGCCCCCGAATTTTCCCAGATCGGATAAAGCCGCGCTTCGACATCTTTCGGACGATAAGTCTTGTCCAGCATTGCTGAACCCTCTGTATTTCATGAATGAACGATAAGCTTGGCTTAATAGTCGCGCGAGTGGCGGACCATCTTGTCCAGTTCTTTTTGAACCAGCCTTTCCACAAGGCTCGGAAGATGTTCGTCGAGCCATTCGCGCAGCAACGGCCGCAGCAACTCCCGAATCACATCTTCGACAGTGCGCGCGCCGGCTGTGATCGGCATTGACCCGATAAACCGCTCGCCCGAAAGGCTATTAACCAGGGACGAAAAAGATGCCGACGCCATCGCGGCCGGCCGGTCAGACACCAACCGGTCATCCTCAATCGGCGGTGGCGGCGGTTGATAGCGGGGCCGTGGTGGTGGTGGCGGCTCCATCGAGCGCCCGCCCCAGGGGTCATCCTCCTCCTGCTCGCCGAAAGCATCATCTTCGAGCGGATTGGTCAGCTCGAGAATTTCCTCCTCTTCCTCCTCCTCTTCCTCCTCTTCAATAGGAGGCGGCGGCGGTGGGGGAGGCGGCGGAGGCGGGGGCGGCGGCGGTGGGGGAGGCGGCGGAGGCGGAGCCGGTTTAGGCGGTGGCGGCGCCGGCTTGGGCGGCGGCGGCTCAGGAACCTCGACAGGGCGCGCCGGTGTATCGCCATCCTCGGAAATAATCCGGCGGATGGAGGCAAGAATCTCCTCCATCGACGGTTCTTGCTGGGACTTACTGTCGCTCATTGCTAACTGTTCCGAGGCTGGCTCCCGAAGGCCACACTAATTGGGCTTCGGACGAAAGGCCACCTCTATATGGCTACGGTATGTGGCTCGCTGCCGAATATGACAAGATCCAGTGTATTGAAGCCACACCAAAGCCGCCGGCAACGCGGAAAATCAGGCGCGGGGAGCCCCCCTACCCCTCACACTCATTCATCAATGCCATAACCGAACCAGCGCCCGCGAACATCGTTATAGTGGGCCTCAAAATCATAATATTGCACCGGCAGCTTCAGTGTTTGAGCCGTCAGCTCCCCCGTCGCCGCTAACAATGAAAAAATTGAAGTCGCCTCATCATGATGAGATTTTACCAAATTAACCCGGGAAGCCAACAACGTCTGCTCGGTATTCAGTAAATCGATTGCCGTGCTCGAACCAACGGCAACTTGTTGCCTCATCCCTGCTGTTGCCATTTCGTTGGCTTTTACCGCCGCTTCATAGGAACCGATACTGGCTCGGGCCGTGGCAAGCGCCTGCCATGCCGTGATTGCCGCTTCCTCCGCTGTTGCCGCCGCCTGTTCAACGTTGATCCGCGCAACGTTGGCATTCTGCCGCGCGGCACGCGACTTTGCCGCCACTCCTCCACCATCCAGGGGAATCGTGAGGTTGGCAACCAAACTGGCAGCGGTACTAAAGTCGTCCCGCCGCCCCCGATCGAGATTGTGCAGGGCAGACGCGGTAACGCTCACACTGGGCAACAAGCCAGAATCGGCAACCTCAATCGCCGCCTTTGCCGCCGACACCGAATGCGTGGCCGTCACCACCTTCGGGCTACGCCCCCGAGCCTGAGCGACCGCCTCATCGCGGCTCGCGGGCAAAGAATAGCCGAGCTTCGGCAGAACCAGTTTCCCCGGCCGCGCACCAACCACTTTTACAAATGTCGCACTCGCGGTTACCAGCGTACCCTCGGCCGCAATGCGCGCCGCGGTGGCGCTGGCAACCTCGGCCTCTTGAAGGCTAACATCGGTCCGGGTGACCTCGCCCGCGGCAAACCGGCCACGAAACGCTTCGAGATCGCGCTTTCGGAATGCCTCAAAGCTAATTTGAAGATCAAGCAGCGCTTGAGCCTGAACCACATCCAGATAAGCCGAGCCCGCCATCAGTAAAATAGTTTGCTCTGTATCCAGCAAAGCGGCCCGCTGGGCCAATACGATTGCCTCGGCCTGCTCGACCCCCGCGTCAATACCACCGCCCTTATAAATTGGCTGAGTCACCGACACGCCCACCGAGCGCGGCGTGGTCGAATACCAATCATTTGGGTAGCCGGATGCCGCAGTCCCGGTTGGGCGCCCCCGCGTGACACCGGCGTGAGTCTCCGTCCCGCCAACGCTTCCGGTGACTGCGGCAGAGGGCCGGGCCTGGGCGCGCGCCTGGGGCACCCCTTCATCAACCGAGCGCAAAGTGGCGCGCGCACCATTCAGCGCCGGATTCGATTGATACGCCTGGGCGAGCGCGTCGGCCAAAGTTTGGCCTACGGCAAGCGGGCTGAACGCCAGCAGCGCCGCGCCAAACATGCCAGCACCGCACCAATGCAGCCGACCGCCCCCGGCAGCGCGCCTCATGACTGCATCCCGTTGCTATGAACCAATGCCATGGTCAAAAGACGAACCGGGGCTTGAACTCGAACCCCGGCAGTATCGGCGCCGACGCCTCAAACAACGATACGCTGGCAACCGAGTTGCCAACCTTGCGATACAGCCGGGCCTGCCCGAGCCGGGCGATATCGTGATTATAAGCAACCACCGTCACCAACCGTCCGCCATCGGCCAACTGCTTGAGGATGGCTTGGGGCACCTCCCCGACCGCCCCGTTGATCACGATCACATCGTAAGGAGCCTGGGCCGGATACCCCCCCTCAAGCGGGCGATTAACCACGGTTGCAGCGTCGGTGGCCAGAGCCGCCAGCGCCTTTGAGGCCAAGGCAAAAAGCTCGGGATCGGACTCGACGGCAACCACCGCGCTCGCCAAGCCGGCCAACAGCACGGTGGAATACCCGGTGGCGCACCCAATATCCAAAATCACATCGCGCGGGGTTATTTCGGCTTCCTGAAGCATCCGGGCGAGCACCATCGGCTCCAGCAGACGCCGGCCATTGCCAACCGGAATTTCCTCATCGACATAGGCGATCCCCTGCGCCTCCTTCGGCACGAACAGCTCACGCGGAACCGTATTGAGGGCAACGATCAGCGCCGGGTCGGTCACACGATTCGGACGAATCTGTCCTTCGACCATATTCACTCGAGCATCTGCGTAATTGGGCATGACGGCCGTGACGGTTGGAGAATTTGGAAGGCACTCGCCTCGATCACGTTATAGCCCCAGCCCAACAGGAAAACAATGCCGGCACCGCGCCTCCCCACTGACAAATTATCGATAACAAATCACCATTTTCGGCCATTGACCCGCTCCCTCACCCAGTCTATAACCCAGCGACGATTTGGTGGCACCCAGATCGGGATGCCAGCCGGGTCGGGAGCGAAACCAGATCCGGGCAGTGGACATCCCCCGGTCGGCGCGGTGGCAGAATGGTGATGCAGCGGACTGCAAATCCGCGTATGGCGGTTCGATTCCGCCCCGTGCCTCCAAATTATTCCAAGCCCCTCCCCAGCCGCCAAAACGCCCAGCCCGCAAAATATCGGGGCCTTTCCGGACGGGCAAATATCCCTGCGCTATCAGCGAGATCAGGGGGCGGTGGGGCTTTATGGGCGCAAAGAGGCGTGCTCATAAAGCCCGTGGCCGCGTTCGGCTATTTTCCGATCAGGGTGAAGTGGACGCCCGGTCCGCGCGGGTCGGCGGAGACTTCGCAGCTCTTAAATCCGGTGTAGCGGTCATAGACGCAGGCCAGCGCCTCGACCTGCCCCAGCTTGGTCGCGGGCCGCACCGCGCCCGCCAATGGCCCCAATTGAGCCGGCGACACGCCGGGCTCGGCCAGCACACCACCACCCGGCGCCGGCACCGCCCGAGGCTGCGCCAACACCTGCGGCCCCGGCAAAAACTCGACCGCCGAAGCATGAAGCGCCGACAACAAAGCCGCCTCACCGCTACGCCCACCCTCGGTGGAGGCGTTGGCAACTCCGGTCCCGGCAAACAACACGGTGTTCTGGGGATGGTTGATCACCAAAGCCGGCCCGGCCACGCCGGTGCCGCCCCCGACCCCCAACACAATACCGGTATCGCCGGCAACCTTACCTTGTCCAAACAACCTGCCCATGGTGAAGATGCAGGCCACTGCTTGCTCGGAGGCATCTATGGCGAGCATACCGGTGGCAGGAGCCGCTGTCCCCGCTCCCGGGCCGAGGGCGCCGAGCAAGGCGCCCAGCCAGCCCTCCTTGTTGTCGCCATCGGGCACGGCGGCATTCCAGGCGCTCACCAACCCCCCGTCCCCGCCATTGCGGCGGTCGGCGATGTGCAACACGTTATGCCCCACCTCCACATCAACGGTGCCGCGCCATTCCGCCTGATAACCGGCCAGTGCCGCCGCGCTGATTCCCAAGTTTTGGGCGACGGCCGCCGCGATTGAGCCCGTGACCTGGGTGGAATAAAGGGCGCCGACGCCCCGCTCACGCGCAATACGCAGCGTTGCCGCAAGGTCGCTTTGAATGAGAGTCTCGCCCTCGCCCAACACCTGCCGGCCTGCCGAAAAAAAGATCTTGCGCGCGCCAGGGTCGGCCGCCAGCCGCTCGCTTTCGGTGCGCAAATCGGCGGCCAGGGCACTTGATACCGGCACCCCAAGCGCCGCGAGAGACTCGGCCCGGCCCAACGCCAATTCCCAACGCCGATGGCCGTAAGCGGCCTGGAGGGCATAAATCCCACGCAGGAACGCAGGCTCCGGCGCGCCACCCGACCCCGCCTGCGGCAAAAAATCCAGCGTGCGCGTCTGCTTGGTCGCCGGATCATGAACCAAACACAAACCGCCGCCACCAACCCCAACCCGCGAGGGAAGCGTGATCGCCGAGGTCAAGGCCATGGCAACCATGGCGTCGGCGGCGCTGCCACCGCCTTCAATCGCCGAATGCCCAATCCGGACCGCCGACGCATCCTCGGCCGCGCCATAAGCAAAAGAGGCGGGCCCCTTTTCCCCGGTGTGGCACCCGGCCAAAGCAAAAGCCAGCGCCGCCGCACCAAACACGCCCCCCGACCGCAAGCCGCCCAACAACGACGCCCGGCCGCCATCCGAACAGTTGACAGAAGCCCCAACGGGCGCAGACGATGGCAGCGAGCCCCCCACCAGGAGTTGCGCAGTGGACAAGCGATTAAGTGTCATCAAGGCGGACTCGCTATTGGCTGGGGTGACGCAAAAGAGTGAAACAGCGCGGATTACCAAAACCCCAAAGGCCGATACCGGCCGCTGGGCGGCGTCTTTACCGGTGTCGTTGGTGCCGGTGTCGGTAGGGCTGATGGTGTTGGTGCTGGCGTTTGGGCTTCCGGCCCCGGCCAGCGCCCAAAACCACGCCCCAAAACTCGACTTCATCCGCGACGCCGAAATTGAGCATATCATCCAGGGTTACGCCCGGCCAATCTTCAAAGCGGCCGAGATCAACCCGGACTCCGTCGAGATCATGCTGGTCAAGGATGAGTCGATCAACGCTTTTGTCGCGGGTGGCCAAAACCTGTTTATCCACACCGGCCTTTTGATGGAGTGCGAAAACCCCGAACAACTGGTCGGCGTCATCGCCCACGAGAGCGGGCATATTGCCGGCGGCCACCTGTTTCGAGGCCGGGATGCGATGGAGAACGCTTCGGCCGAGGCGATGGTGGCCATGGTGCTGGGCATTGGCGCCGCCGTTCTCAGCGGCCAGGGCGCGGCGGCGGGCGCCATCGGCATGGGTGGCTCCGACGTGGCGATGCGGGGCTATCTTTCTTTTTCCCGCAGCCAGGAGGCGACCGCCGATCAGGCCGGATTGAGCTTCCTTGATCACGCCCACCTCTCCGCCCAAGGCTATTACGACTTTCTCAAAAAGCTTTCCGGCCAAGAGTTGCTGCCATCGAGCCGGCAAGTTTCCTACACCCGCACCCACCCGCTCACAAGCGAGCGCATCGACGCGGTAGCCGAGCACCTCCAACACTCGGCCTGGAAGAACGCGCACCTGCCGGCCAGCGATACCGAACTGTTCGCCCGCCTGAAAGCAAAACTCATGGGCTTCATGCGCCCAGGAGTGGCCTTAAGGCGCTATTCCGCCGACAACCCCTCGATCGCCGCCCGCTACGCCCGCGCCATCGCCTATTACCAGCAGGGCGACATTCGGACAGCGCTACCGTTGATTGATGCCCTGATCGCCCAGGAGCCGCGCAACCCGTTTTTTTATGAACTCAAGGGGCAGGTTCTCATGGAAAACCAGCGACTCGCGGAGTCGCTGCCCCCCTATCGCAAATCGGTGGAGCTGGAGCCGCAATCGGGATTGCTGCGCGCGTCGCTGGCCCAAGCGTTGATCGAAATCAACACCCCCGCCTACACCGACGAAGCCCTGAAACACCTGGAATTCGCCACCCGCCAGGAACACGATGCGCCGATGCTCTGGCGCCTGGTGGCAACCGCCTGGGGCCGGAAAAATAACGACGGCATGGTCGCCTACGCGCTTGCCGAAGAAGCGCTGGCCCGGGGCGACCGCGCCGCCGCCCGCTTCCACTCGACCCATGCCGAAAAGCTGCTGCCGCGCGGTTCGCCCGGTTGGCTGCGCGCCCAAGATATCCACGCCGTGGCCGACGACCGACGCGGAGACCGGTAGCGCCGCACCGATACCATGCGGTATCCAAGCCCGAACCAGCCACTATTGGCAGAAATCTCCGCCTTTTATTTTGGTCCAGAGGGGACCGCCTAATGAAAGAACCTCCCATCCCCGCGAACGAGGAAAGCCGGCTTGCGGCCCTTTATCGTTTAGAGATCCTCGACACCAAACCGGAAGAACGATTTGATCGGATCACCCGAATTATAAAAACACATTTCAAAGTATACCCTGTTCACCTCAGAATCCGAAAATCCTTTGGCGAAATAACTCGAAAGTTATCTGAGACGTCGTCGCACCAGCTTGCCCAGTTCTTCGGGACTTTTTCTCTCAGAAACCCGAGCATTGCTTCGCAGAAGGCAT
>CAIZDL010000179.1 GCA_903931735.1 uncultured Rhodospirillales bacterium | reverse complement strand
TCAAATTAGGATGATTTTGGCGGCATTTTTCGTCACGATCTGGCCGTTTTCCTCCGACTCTTGCGCCATAATGTACTAATATTGGCGGTGGCGTGTCTTGGGGCGTTTCTCCGGGACCCTGAGGCCCGATTGGTGCGGGGGCGCCCCCAGACGGGGATCGGCGGAGGTTACTATGGCGAGTAAGGTTTTTTTAACCGGTCTTGGGATGATCGTGGCCGTTGGGGTCACTGGCGGGGCCGCGCTGCCAGCGCTTGCCGAAGGGGGGCTGACGACTCTCGGCTCCGGCGGTTCCCAATATAGCTCGGGCATAGCGGCCTCGGGCGTGGCATTCATCAAGATCGCGCCCGACGATAATCTCTCGGCCTCAAATCCGCTTCAACAACACCGATTCGGGCCAGCTTTAGTGTCCGCTATCGAACCCGTTGCCTCGGTCAAACCGTGGATTGGAAGTGAACGCGCCCCTAACCGGAACTCTTTTGGTCTTGCCGGCGTTCTTGTCGATGTTCCGTTGGGTAAATTCGTCTTTACCCCAAGTTTTGGGGGCGGCCGTTATACCGAGAGCGACGGTCGCGACCAGAGTAGCGTTATCCAACTTCGCTCGTCGGTTGAGCTTGGCTATCGCTTTGATGATCAATCGCGGGTTTCACTTGATTATCGTCACACAACGACGACCGCGCAAACCATTGGCGGACCGGTCGGGGGGAGTGCGTTGGCCTTTACTTACCGTATTCCTTCGGCGCGATTGCTGGGAAACTAAGTATTCATATTTTTCCGATCCCTGCTGCGAAAAGGCCGCGATCGGTGTGGGCGCTCGCGGTAGCATGAGGACCAGCTGATTTCGGTTTTGCAGGCGGGCGCTATCGGGCGGAATGCAGGGGAGGAGGCTTAAATGAACGGCAACAGCGCGAAGAGTTTCATGTCCGCGAGTTCTACGTCCGCAAGTTCTATGTCCGCAAGTTCCGGGCCCATTGGTGCCAAGGGGGCTGGGCGCGAGGTGGCCGCGATCCAGAATGCCGACAGTGACCTTTCAGTGCTCGATCAGGATGCGCGGGCGTTGGCCGAGGCCGCTGATATGCTCTCCTCTGCCGAGACCCCGGAACAGCTTGGAGAAGCGCTCGCGCATAATCTTGGGGTGTGGGTGGCGATTAAGTCGATTGTCGGGGCCGATCGTAATCCGCTTCCTATGGAGATTCGCAAGAATTTTGACCAGTTGGCGGTGTTCGTTATTCGCACGACACTTGGCTCGGATGTGGGGGAGATCAAGGTTTCTACCATCGAAACCTTGATTCGAATCAATCTTCATATTGCCGAGGGGTTGGTCCGGAGCCAGCGTAATCGTTTGGTGCGTGATTTGGCCTACCAGATATGGGATGGTCAGGGGCGCCCTAGTGGTCAGGAAACGCAAAACTGGCTTCAGGCCGAACGGGAAGTCGATGCTCTGATGGCTTTTCCCTGAGGTCGTGGCGGTTTATTGTTTGTTTTGGCATTTCACCACTAACCAGGATAGATGTTTTGTGACGACTAACCCGGAAAAATTGAAGAGCGATATGCAGCGCTTGGGGCAGGCCGCGCGCGCGGCTGCCGAAATTTTGGCCCAGGCGCCGACAGCGGTTAAGGTCGCGGCGATTTGCTCGGCGGCGGCGGCGATTCGCGCGGCAGGGCCGGTGATTCTCGCGGCCAATTGTGAGGATGTGGACCGGGCGACCGCGCGCGGCCTTGCGGGGCCAATGCTGGAGCGCTTGGTGCTGGATGACAAGCGACTCGAAGCAATGGCCAAGGGCCTGGAGGATATTGCAACCTTGCCCGACCCAATCGGCACGCAATTGGCTCGCTGGCAACGCCCCAATGGGTTGGATATCGCGCGTGTGCGGGTGCCGCTGGGGGTGATTGGCATTATTTACGAGTCCCGGCCGAATGTTACTGCGGATGCTGGCGGCCTGTGCTTGATGTCGGGGAATGCGTGCATTTTGCGCGGCGGCTCGGAAAGCTTTCGCTCGTCTTTGGCGATCGCCCGGGCTCTTTCGGCGGGGGTGACGGCGGCGGGATTGCCGGCCGAGGCCATCCAGTTGGTTCCGACCACGGATCGGGCGGCGGTCGGCTTGCTGTTGACCATGACTGAGTATGTGGACGTTATCATTCCCCGGGGTGGTAAATCGTTGACCGAACGGGTGGCAGCGGAGAGTCGGATTCCGGTGATCAAGCATCTTGATGGTATTTGCCACGTCTATGTCGATGGTGCTGCCAATGAGGCCAAGGCACGCCGGGTAACGATGAATTCCAAGATGCGGCGAACCTCGATTTGCGGTGCGGCCGAGACGCTGTTGGTCGATCGCCAGGTTGCCGGTACTGTGTTGCCGGTGCTGGTGGCGGATCTGCTCAATGCCGGATGCGAAGTTCGGGGGTGCTCCGAGACTTTGGCGGTCGATAAGCAGGTTAAACCCGCCACCGATCAAGATTGGGGAACCGAGTATCTCGATGCCATTATCTCTGTGCTGGTGGTGGATGGCGTGGACGCTGCGATAGCGCATATCAATCGTTTTGGCTCCCACCATACCGACTGTATCATTACGGAAAATACCGCCACCGCCGAGCGGTTTTTTGCGCGGGTGGATAGTGGTATTGTGGTGCTCAATGCCTCGACCCAGTTTGCCGATGGTGGCGAGTTTGGCATGGGCGCCGAAATCGGGATTTCCACCGGCAAGCTTCACGCGCGCGGGCCGGTTGGGGCGGAGCAATTGACCAGCTACAAATATGTCGTCCGGGGCGATGGTCAGGTTCGTTCTTGATCGTGCGGGCTCAGACAGTGACGCCGTTAGCCCCAATTCCCCACGCTTTGAGCGGCGGCGCCTGGGCCGGGCGGCGGGTTGGGCTGTTGGGTGGCTCCTTTAACCCCGCTCACGATGGCCATCGGGAAATCACCCTTTATGCGCTGCGTGCCCTTCGGCTCGATCAGGTCTGGTGGCTGGTGAGCCCACAAAATCCGCTGAAACCCGCGACAGATATGGCGGAGCTTAGTGATCGTTTGGCCGGCGCGCGGGCCGCGATGCGTCATCCAAGGGTGCTGGTCACCGATTTGGAGACGGGACTGGGCACCCGCTATACGGCAGACACGCTGGGGGAATTGAGCCGGCGCTACCCGCGAACCCGTTTTGTTTGGCTTATGGGCGCCGACAATCTGGCTCAAATCTCGCGTTGGCGGTCGTGGCGGCGGATTTTTGAGCAAATGCCGGTTGCCGCATTTGCTCGGCCGACCTATTCTTTGAAAGCGCTGTCGGGATGCGCTGCGCAGCGTTATCTTGAGAGCCGGATCGATGTTCGCAGGGCTGGCCGTTTGGCCGGTTTGCGGCCACCGGTCTGGAGTTTTTTGCGCAATCCTCTCCATCCGGAGTCGGCGACCGCCATACGCCGGAACCGGAAAACTGAAACCGCGACATACGAGGCCCTGCCATCTCCACCCTAGCTCCCCCCGACCTTTCCGCCCCCGTCTCGATAGCCCCCGTCGCGTTTGTCGACGCACCGGCCCGTTTCGCCGCTCCGGCTCCTGACCAAGTTCTGGCGATCGCCGAGCGCTCCCTTGACGACGACAAGGGGGAAGGCGTGGTGGTGATCGATCTGGCTGGTCGGTCCAGCATCGCCGATTACTTGGTTATCGCGACCGGGCGCTCGTCCCGCCACGTTGGCTCGATGGCGGAAAACCTCCGCGAACGGCTGAGGGCCGGCGGTGTTCATGGCATCGCGATCGAAGGCCAGCCGCTCTGCGACTGGGTGCTCGTCGATGGCGGGGATGTCATTATCCACCTGTTCCGCCCCGAGGTTCGTGTCTTTTACAACCTCGAGAAAATGTGGGGCATCGAGTTGCCGGCGGCAGCCCAGGCGGCAGCATCGGGCATCGACGTGGTGTCTGCCGAGGGTGGTTTGGATGCCGACTCTTTCGACGAGGAAGAGGGCTCGGAAGACGACGAGGCTTTTGATGCCGATGACGATGGCGACTCGGATTCGTAACGGGCGATGCGTGTGCTGATTGCGGCGGTTGGACGGATGAAAGCCGGGCCATTGCGAGAGCTTTGCGCTGAGTATGCCGGCCGTATGACGTGGCCGGTGGTGGTCCGTGAGGTTGAGATCAAGAAAAGCCTCGCCGTGGATGAGCGGCGGCGCCAGGAGGCGGAGCTGCTGCGCGCCGCTTGCCCGCAGTGGGCTCGGCGGGTGGTTCTCGACGAGCGCGGCGCCAGCCTTTCCAGCGATATGTTTGCCCGGCGGCTGGGCTGCTGGCGCGATGAGGGGGTTGGCGATCTGGCTTTTTTGATTGGTGGTGCCGATGGGGTTGACCCAAGCCTGCGCGGCGACGCCGATCTGGTGCTTTCATTCGGTTTGATGACTTGGCCCCACATGCTTATTCGCGGTATGCTCGCGGAACAGCTCTACCGAGCCCAACAGATTTTGGCCGGTCACCCGTACCATCGTGCTTGAGGGATGTATTCAGTTTCCCCCGTGAGGTTGTCATGAGTTTGGTTGCGCTCATTGTCTTGATCGGAGTTGCTATTTTGTGGCTCAATCCGCCCTCTGCTGGCGGACACCATTAACACCAGGATAGGACCAGAAAGCGTCATGGCACAGTTGTCACCGCGGCGACGCCCTGTGGTTTTGTGCGTCCTTGATGGCTGGGGCTATCGCCCTGAGGCCGCCGATAACGCCATAGCGCAAGCAAATACCCCGGTTTGGGATCGGCTTTGGGCGGCGGGACCCCGTGCTTTGCTTCAGGCCAGCGAGGAAGAGGTCGGGTTGCCCAAAGGTCAGATGGGAAATTCGGAAGTTGGGCACATGAATTTGGGCGCCGGGCGCGTGGTGTTCCAAGATTTGCCGATGATCGACAAGGCGATTTTGAGTGGCGAATTTGCCCGCAGTCCGGTGTTGCGTGATTTTGCCCGCAGTGTGCAGGCAACCGGCGGGCGGGCACACATTTTGGGGCTGTTGTCGCCCGGTGGTGTTCATTCTCATCAAAATCATGTGGTTGCGTTGGCGGCTGTGCTGTCCGCTGCCGGGGTGCCGGTGGTGATCCATGCTTTTACCGATGGCCGCGATGTGCCACCCCAGAGCGCGGAGGAGCAACTCGGGCGGTTCGTCTCGGATATTGCCGGCCTGCCGGGGGTTTCGGTTGGCACCGTGATTGGCCGCTATTACGCGATGGACCGGGACCAGCGCTGGGACCGGGTGGCGCGGGCCTATTCGACGATGGTGTTGGGGGCAGGCGAGCGCACGGCCGGGGACCCGGTGGCAGCGGTCAAAAGCAGCTACGCCGAAAATCTTCACGACGAATTCGTGCTGCCAAGCGTGATTGGCGATTACGCCGGGATGTGCGACGGCGATGGGCTGATCATGGCCAATTTCCGCTCCGACCGGGCGCGGGAGATTATGTCGGCGCTGGTGGACCCGGCCTTTTCCGGCTTCGCGCGGACGCGGACGGTGAATTTTGCCAGTGCTATCGGAATGGTGGAATATTCCACTGATCTTAATCGGTTCCTCACGCAAGTTTTCCCGCCAAAGCAACTAACGCGAGTTCTGGGCGAGGTGGTGTCGGATGCCGGGCTCAAGCAACTGCGTATTGCTGAAACCGAGAAGTATCCCCACGTCACTTTTTTCTTCAATGGTGGCGAGGAGCGGATCTATCCCGGCGAAGAGCGGATTCTGGTGCCTTCGCCTAAGGTTGCAACCTACGATCTCCAGCCCGAGATGTCGGCCGCTTTGGTCACGGAAAAGCTGGTGGCGGCCCTCAAGAGTGACACGTTCGACTTTGTGGTCGTGAACTATGCGAACCCGGATATGGTCGGTCATACCGGGGATCTGGGGGCTGCGATCAAGGCGGTGCAGGCTGTCGATGACAGTCTCGGCCGGCTAGAGCAGGCGGTGCGGAGTTTGGGCGGTGTGTTGCTGATTACCGCCGATCATGGCAACGTTGAGCTGATGCGCGACCCGGAAACGGGCGGCCCGCATACGGCCCACACGCTGGAGCTTGTGCCGGCGATTTTGGTTGGTGCCACGGTCGATGTTCAAACATTCCGCGATGGTCGGCTAGCCGATGTTGCGCCGACGGTGCTGGCGCTGCTTGGCTTGCCACAGCCTGAAGAAATGACGGGAGTGAGCCTGATTGGCCCGGCGGCGTTGTCTCGGGCGGTTGCTTGAGCTGCTGCGCGCCGCGATGCCGGGTTGGGGTGAAGGGCTAAGACATGGTGGTGCGGGGAGTGGTGGTGATGATCGGGCTGGCGGCGCTGCTGCTTGCGGCCGCGTCATCGCCGGCTGCCGATTCGCCACCATCGGCCGATGCGCTTCGCAAGTTGGAAAAAGATATCACCGCCGGCCGGGACAAACAAAGCCGTCTCGATCGTCAGTTGGAGGCGATTAAGACCGATCTTGCGGCTCTGCGTGCAAAATTGGTGGCCGCCACCGAGGAGGCGGCCCAGAAGCAACTCGACGTCACGGCGATTGAAACGGCGCTGGCCCGCACTGAAGCCGAGGAGCAGCGCCAAACCTCCGCGCTTATCGTGCATAAGCGGGAGATTGCGGAGTTGGTGGGGGCGCTCTATCGCCTGAGCCTGACGCCGCCGGAGGCGCTGATTGTGCGGCCCGACGCGCCGATTGATGCCCTGCGCACAGCCCTTTTGCTTCAAACCGCGTTGCCAACCCTTCGGGAGCGGTCGGAGGCTCTTGCGGGCTCGCTGGATCGTTTGCAAAATACCCGGCGCCGGCTTAATACCCAGCGCGATGAAGCGGCGGGAGCGCGAATCGCCTATGCCGTCCGCCTTCAGGAAATCACCGATCTGGTGGGCGAACGCGAGAGTCTTAGCCGCGATACCGATGTGGAGCGCCAGCAAAATGTTCAGCGGGTCGCCAGTCTTGCCGGCCAAGCCACCGATTTACGCCAACTGCTGGAGCGGGTCGAGGGGGAACATCGTAAAGCTGCGTTGGAGCCGCCGCCACCACCAAAACCACCGGAGTCGGGGGTTGCGGTCACCGCCGGGTTGTTGCCGGCCCTTCGAATGGGCCACCAAGCCGCCCGTTTGCCGGTGGCCGGGCGCATCGCAACCGATTATGGTGAGGCCGACCGCTTCGGAACCACCAGCCGGGGCCTCCATATCGCGGCGCCGGCCGGCACGCCGGTGGTAGCACCCCTCGATGGCACAATAAAGTTCGCCGGACGTTTCCGGGCCTACGGGCAGATCTTGATCGTAGAACACCGCAATGGATATCATAGCCTTATTGCTGGGCTGGGGCGGATCGACACCAGTGTCGGGCGCGCGGTCTCGGCGGGTGAGCCAATCGGGACGGTGGCCGAGCCGGTCGAGGCCGCGCCCGATCTTTATTTTGAACTTAGGCGCAATGGTCAGCCAATCAATCCGCGAAATGGGCTTCCCGCTCTGGACGGAAAGGGACAAGGGTAGATGAACAAGGTCTTGAGTGCCGCTGTACTAGCGGGGCTGATGCTTCTTCTGGCCCCCGCCGGAGTCGTCGCCGAATCGAACACCTCGGAAACTTACCGCCAGCTTAACCTGTTCGGTGATGTCTTTGAGCGCGTGCGCTCCGAGTATGTCGAGAAGGTGACGGATGAGCAATTGATCGAGTCCGCCGTCAACGGCATGTTGACGGCGCTGGACCCGCATTCCAGCTACCTCACAAAAAAGAGCTTCCAGGACATGCAGGTCCAGACCAGGGGCGAATTTGGCGGGCTGGGCATTGAGGTGACCATGGAGGGGGGGCTGGTCAAGGTGGTCTCGCCTATTGACGACACCCCCGCCGCCCGCGCGGGCCTTCAGGCTGGCGATCTGATCACCCAGCTCAATGGCGAGCCGGTTCTGGGCATGAGCCTCAATGACGCCGTGGAAAAGATGCGCGGCGCCGTTGGCACCGATATTAAACTCACCGTGCGCCGGGGCGAGGCGTCCGAGCCGTTTGAGGCCACTCTCACCCGTGCGGTAATCAAGATTCAGTCGGTGCGCTCTCGGGTTGAAGGTAATATCGGGTATCTGCGCATAACGACGTTTAACGAGCAAACCCAGACTGGGCTTGATAAGGCGATTGCCAAAATTAAAGCCGATCTCGGTCCCAAGCTCGCAGGGTTTGTTCTTGATTTGCGCAATAACCCCGGTGGGTTGCTCGATCAGGCGATCTCGGTTTCCGATACTTTTCTCGATCACGGAGAAATCGTTTCAACCCGGGGCCGTAAAGCTGAGGATACCCAACGCTTCAACGCCAAATCCGGGGATCAGACCGGCGGATTGCCGGTTGTCGTGCTGATCAATGGTGGTTCGGCCTCGGCATCCGAGATTGTCGCGGGCGCCCTCCAAGATCATCATCGAGCGATTATCATGGGCACCCAATCCTTTGGTAAGGGATCGGTTCAGACCATCATCCCGCTTCAGGGGCATGGCGCGATTCGTCTTACCACCTCGCGCTACTACACCCCCTCTGGACGCTCGATCCAACAGCTTGGCATCACGCCTGATATCGAGGTGCGGCAGGCCCGGTTGGAGGAGCTGGATCAACCGCTCAATCGCCGTCGCGAGTCCGACCTCAAGGGCGCCTTGCGTAACGATAACGCCGCCAACGCCGCTTCTCCTGCCGGTAAAGCCAAGCCGGTTCCGGCCGCCAAGCCTTCTCCGGGTGCACCAACGCCGCCACCAACGTCCGCACCGGGCACGCCCACTCCGGCGCCGGTCCCAGCCCCCGCCCCCGCCGCGCCTGAGAGTGCGCCTTCGTCCCCGGCTCCCACGCCAGCACCAGGACCAGCTCCAGCCGCGCCAGCACCGGGCGATGATAGTGGCGAGCCGGTCAAAGGTGGCCCTCCTGCCGCCGATTACCAGTTGGAGCGGGCGTTCGACTTGTTGCGAGGCGTTGCCTTGTTCCGTAGCCATCCCGTTGATTGACATTAAGAACCCCAGGTGAAAATACCCAACATTCCCCTCCCCGGTCTGCCCGATTTTGGCGCGCTGTTGCGGCGGCTTGGGGGGGGGATTCGTTTGCCGCCGGCGCTGGCCCAGGTTATGGACCGGTTGCGGGCTTTGCCGGTGCCGTTGCCGCCGGCGTTTCCCGCTGCGATTTTGATGGCCGTGGGTGTCGCCATTGGTGCCATTCTTTGGTTGTGGTTAAACACCGAGGACACTCTCAAGCTGCGGTCTGAGGCGGTTCAGCGGGTTACCGTGCCGGTTATCCAGGGGGGCGGCCAGCCACCCAAGGCCGATGGCACGAAAGGCGATGCAAATGCCGGCCATGGCGCGGCCTCCGAATCGCCCAAGGGCGAGGCTGCGGCGGAGGCCGGGGTGGTGCTTGGCCCTGGCCCTGACGAGGCTTTTCCGCTTGCCAAGGCCCCGGCTCAGGGGTTGACCGAAAATAGTCGCAATGGGCAGTTGCCGGCCATTGGTGCCGATGGCAGCCTGCCGTGGCAGGTGTATGCCCGTCCGTTTTCCAAGGCCGACAAACGCGGCAAAATCGCAATCATAATTGGGCAGATGGGGCTTGCCGGCGCTGCGACCGGCCTTGCCATGCAGCGACTCCCGCCTGGGGTTACTTTGTCGTTTGTCCCGGTGGCCGACCGTTTGGAAGGGTGGGTTGACGCCGCGCGCGGTCAGGGCCACGAGGTGTTGTTGAGCCTCCCGATGGAGCCGGTGAACTATCCCCACGATGATCCGGGGCCCAATACCTTGCTGCTCGCCCTCGATAGCGCCCATAACCTGGACCGTTTGGAGTGGGCGCTGGGGCGGTTTGCCGGCTATGTTGGTGTTATCAGCCCCACCGGCTCACGTTTTTCGGCCGAGGCCAATGGCTTGCGGCCGATTTTGGAAAGAGTGAAGAAGCGTGGGCTGGTTTGGGTCGATGCCCGGACGTCGCCCTATACCGTGGGCGATGTGCTGGGCGCGGATATTGGGCTTTCGCGTGCCCACGTTGACCGGATCCTTGATGTCGATCCGTCGCGCGGCAATATCGATGGCGCCTTGGCCGCCCTCGAAGAGATCGCGCTCCAGGATGGGTATGCGGTGGGGTATGGCGAGCCCTATCCGACCACGCTGGAGCGGATTGCCAAATGGGTGCCGCTGCTGCCCGACAAAAAGTTGATTTTGGCCCCGCTTTCCGCAGTCATCGATCTGCAAAAGCCGCCGCCACCGCCGCCGCCACGTCCCGAAGAAAAACACTGAGTTGATCAGTCATGAGTTCTAAAAAGCATAGCGCCTTGCCCTATCGCCCTTGCGTCGGCATTCTATTGTTCAATGCCGAGGGGTTGGTCTTTGTCGGCGAGCGGGGCGATACTCCGGGCGCTTGGCAGATGCCCCAGGGTGGTATCGATGCTGGGGAAACTCCCGCCGAGGCGGCCCTTCGGGAGTTGAAGGAAGAGATCGGCACGAATCATGCGGAACTGGTGGCCGAAACTCAGGAGCCCATTCGCTATGATTTGCCCGATCATTTGGTCGGAGTGGTCTGGCATGGCCGGTGGCGTGGGCAGGAGCAAAAATGGTTCGCCGCCCGCTTTCTCGGATGCGACCGCGATATCGATGTTGCGACCGACCATGCTGAATTTACCGCTTGGCGCTGGGTCCGGCCTGATCAGTTGGTATCGCTGGTGGTGCCATTCAAGCGCGTTGTCTACCGCGCGGTGGTGGAAGAACTCCTGCCGGCGGTCACGCGCGCCCTTGCACATTAGGGCGGGGCGGATCAGCGGAGACGGGTCGCGAGATTTCTGGCTGAAAGTCGGTTGATTGGGTTAAGATAACACCCTGATGCCGATACGACGCTTGGGCCATTGCCCTCCAGCAGACCACCGCCCCGCGACCGCACCGAGTTTGCGGCCGGTGCCGCTTGACTTGCGGCCGCCACGCCTCAGATTTGTTGCCGCCAGCACCCCCCAGGCGAGCGAGGCTTTGGCCCGGCTTGAACAGCGCTATGGTAACCGGGACACGGATCACGCCGACGCGGTGGTTGCTTTGGGGGGGGATGGCTTTTTGCTGGAAACCCTGCACGGGACGCTCAACCAAGCCAATCCGCATCCGCTCCCGGTTTTTGGTATGAATATGGGCAGCGTTGGCTTTTTGCTGAATAATTTCGGTGAGGATGATCTGCCCAGCCGCGTTGGCCGGTCGCAGGCGGTGACGTTGCATCCCCTTCGGATGGTTGCGGTTCAAACCGATGGCACTCGGGTCGAGGCCCTCGCCATCAACGAGGTTTCGTTATTGCGCGAAACTCGGCAAGCAGCAAAATTACGTATTTTAATCAATGGGGTGGAGCGCTTGTCGGAGCTGGTTTGCGATGGCGTGCTGGTGGCCACGCCCGCAGGCAGCACGGCCTATAATTTTTCGGCTCATGGCCCGATTGTGCCGCTCAACGCCGGGATTCTGGCTCTGACGCCGATCAGCGCTTTTCGTCCCCGGCGGTGGCGCGGCGCTTTGTTGCCCCACACGGCGCGAATCGGGTTCATGGCGCTGGATTGTGGCAAGCGGCCGGTCAGTGCTGTTGCCGATCAGGTCGAGGTGCGGGAGGTGGAACATGTCGAGGTCCGGGAGGATCTGGATATTTCCCTCACAATCCTGTTCGACCCCGAGTTGACACTAGAGGAGCGTATTCTTAAGGAGCAGTTTCAGCCCTGAGGTTATCTCATCTGTTCTTTTTGTATATTTTTGCAAGTTTTCGTGGCAGATCGGTAGGTTTGGAAAATTTAAAATCCTGATTGAAAATGCGCAACTACGGCTTTATACCATCGAGTAATGAACCTTGTGCTCCTTCGGCTGATGAAGAATGTCATGTTCGATGGGTGAGTGGAGGGAGTCTACCATGATATTCAGTCGGCATAAAAAAGTTAACGTGCACAGTATTTCTGATCACCGCGAAAGTGCCAAAACTGAGCTTTATAGTGCGTTGAGTGGCGCGATTGCTCAAATTCTGGACGCCACCGCAAAGACCGATGCCGCCACCGATGAAGAAATGTTCGGGGCTCTTAAGCCGCTTATCGAGCATCTCCGGGGGCATCGTTTTGATATGTTGCGCGAGATTGCCTCGATTTGGGTCGCGCA
The DNA here is from genome assembly GCA_903931735.1 of uncultured Rhodospirillales bacterium. Taxonomy (GTDB): domain Bacteria; phylum Pseudomonadota; class Alphaproteobacteria; order Azospirillales; family Azospirillaceae; genus BOG-933. The sequence continues at coordinate 16,631 of CAIZDL010000179.1, read as the reverse complement.
GACCAGCCCACTTTTCGCCGTTGCTCAAATGAAGGCGGATTTACATGAGCTGGGCGACCGGACACACACGATTGCCGCCGCAACCGATGAACTTGTCGCCTCGATCACCGAAATTAGCCGCACCTCGGAAGGGGTTTCTCAAGACGCGACCACTGTTCGGGGCCATGTGAGCACGGGGACCGCTGCCGTTGAGCGCGCGATGTCGACGGTTAACGAGATTGCGACCTCGGTTTCCAACCTCTCGACCAAGATCGATACCTTGAACGCCGCGTGTGGGCAAATCACCAGCATCGTCAAGACCATCGAGAAAATTGCCAGTCAAACCAACCTATTGGCGCTTAATGCTACCATCGAGGCGGCGCGGGCGGGGGAGGCGGGCAAGGGCTTTGCGGTGGTGGCGGGCGAGGTCAAGTCGCTGTCCAACCAGACGGCCAGCGCGACGGAAGACATTCGGACCCGCATTGCCGCCCTTCAGGCGGGGATGAACGATATTCTTGGCGCCATGACCACCAGCGCGCAGCGAGTGACCGAGGGAACCCAGGCGATTCGCGACGTCGGGGCCTCGGTCGACATGATCAATCATGAGGTCGATGACGTTTGCGGGAAGATGGTCCAGATTGCCGCCATCGTTCACGAGCAGGGCGCGGCCACCTCTGAGCTATCCCGGAGCATCGGCGGAACCGCCGAGATGACCGACAAGGCGCTGTCGGCGATTGAGGAACTGGCAACGGCGGTGGACACCGTTTCGGCCACTGTCCAGCCGTTGCTCCAGCAACTCGGCAAAGACCCGGATGACCGTCAGCTTGTGCAACTCGCCCGCTCGGATCACGCCAGCTTCAAGAAGCGGGTCATCGATACACTGGCCGGAAATGGGCAAACCCGGGACAATGAACTGGCCGATCATCATACCTGCCGGTTCGGGAAATGGTACGACAAGCTATCGGATCCTCGGATCGTCGGCAGCAATGCTTTCCGGCGGATTGAAGAGCCTCATCTTCAGGTTCATGCTTACGGCAAGGAAGCGTTGCTCCACTTTCACAACAAAGACTTCCATTCGGCAATCGCGGCTGCCGGCAAGATGGATGCGGCATCGCAGATCGTCTTTTCTTCTCTCGATGAGATTTCGCGGCTGCTTGAAGCTTGAGAGCCACGTGAGCGCCGGGCCTTTACCCCGGCGCTCGTCGAGCTATGCCTCGAAGTTATATAAGACGTCGCGATTGTCGAAGTCATCGCGGCGGGTCACCGACCAACGGCGAAAGCCGACCGAAGCCCGGTCGAGGGTGGTGTTGGCGCCGCTTGCGAGATCAAAAAGATCGCATTCATAGTCGTCGGCATGGCGATTGCAAAAAGCCTTCAACAGCAACGATCCCTCGGCATCGGCGCACACAGTCACCTTGGCGAAGTCGGGGTCCGATTCCCAAACGACATTATCGACCCGGTTGGCGACTTCGATAAAATGGTCGGGGAGGGCGATGACGTATTGGTCGGCCATCAACACCGACCCCAGCGCGGGGAACCTTAAGTCACGTTCTTTCAGGGACTTATCGAAAATCCGCACAAAATTGTGGCGCCGATCGAATCGACTGACCTTCATCAAAATCGCGGTGCCGCCTGCGCCATGCGATGAACAATCGAGAAACAAAGTCCCCGGTAAAACCGATCCAAAAGGGACGAATAGTCCGAAACCGTTGGCTTTCATGGCGGCCCCCTGAAAGGTCACGTTGATCACCCGATATAATTAGGCGCTATCTGTCAAGTTTCTATGAAGAATCGGCCGAAAATCCGGTCTATGGGCCACTTTAGCTTCGCGATTGGGACGCTGCCTGGGCTTGGCCCGTCGCCTGGGGCGAGGCTTTGTGTTTTTCGATCAGCGCTTCGTCGGTCATTGCGGTTTCTGGTCCCCATTCTTCGACCAAATCCTTCTTTTTTCCAATCAGGGTCTCAATCCGCGCCTCCGCGCGCATGACCTCGAAATTGGTGACGATTGGCGGCACCAGGAAATAGAGCGCCCAGCCGATAGCGGCGGCGCCGTACATCACCAGCCACGTCAAAGGATCGGCCAACGCTTGGGTTGCGGCCTGCATCGTGTGCTGGTGTTTCCACATATCCATGGTGAAGGGTAGAATGCCGCAAATGTTCAGGGGTGCGACTGTCATTGCCGCCGTTTTATCGGGATCGCGGTCGACGATATAGGCGACCAGCGAGGGAATCATTCCCACCGCCACCAGCAATGCCGTTGGCATTGCAAATATAGATGCGGGTGCGGCCAAAAGCAGAAAAGTAAACAGCCCGCCGCCGCCGCCTCCGGAAGATGGCTTTTTCTTGTTGCGCGATTTTGGGGATGCCACCGCCGTTTTCCTCTCACCCTTTGCTGAACATGATCATCATGCCCAGCAGGCTGCTGATACCCAACGCCAATATCCATGCCACCACGCCCGCAACCTGGCGTCCAACCCCCTCGGTGATGGAGGTGGTGTCGGCAATCTTTTCCTTAAGATCGTCGATCTCGGCAATCGCCCGTTTGAATTCGCGCCGGGCGTTGGCGAAGCCGAGGGCATCCCTGCGGATCGCCTCGTGGTCATCGACAGCACGGAGCAACTCCACCAACTTGCCCTCGGACGCCACCTTTTCCACCTGCTTGCGGACGGCATCCCGGTTTCGGCGGTTGTAAAATCGCGAGAAGGTCGGGTCCATCACCGTGCCGAGCCATTGGCACAGCCCCGGCAATGGGTCCACCGCGAAGCGCACCTGGATATCACCCAAAATGCTGATCAGAGCGGTAATGCGCCGGACCGGATCGACACCGGGCACAAACTGGAGCAGCAAGGCGTCATCAAGCCGCCGGTGGCGGGTGGCCAGGAATGCGGCAATATGCCGGTCGAGCGGCTCGCGCGGGCGGTCCTTGACGTTTGATGCCAGCTCCAGCGCCGTTAACAAGTCGGGGGCCGTCGCCGCAAAAAAGTCGGACACAATCGGGCTCAGGCATGGCAAGTGGGGGTTGGTCTCGTAAAGAACCCGTTCCACGCCGAAGCCCGGTCCCGAGCGCTCCAAAATCGATCGCAACCCTTCGAGAGCCTGGGCCAGCGGCACCATTTCGGGCTTGGCTTCGGGCTGAGCGTTGACCCAATAAGCCGGAAGCTGCCAGGCGATAATTTCCGCGAGCGCTTGGGTATTTTCCCGGCGCAGCATCGCGTCGGCAAGCGCGAGGCCGACGCCATCGGGCATTACCGCTTTGTTTTTATAGCGAATCGGCGCGTGGGGGTCTAAAACCATGGCCACCCGGGCCACCGTGCGGTCGACCACACTGGATGAGCGGGAGCCAGACCCCGAAACCGCGTCGGCCGCCGATGCCACCGTCTCGGCCAGGGGGTCGTCGGAAAGGCCGCGCCGAAGCCAGCGATCCAGATCGCCGCCCTCGATCAACACGGCGGCGGCGGGTACGTTGGCCGCCATTAGTCGCGCCAACCCTCTGCAATGCCAAGCTTCTTTCCCCGACAGCTCCAGCGGCCGGGTGGCGCGTTTGGTTAATTGGCCCTGTTTGGGACTAAGCCGCCGCCCAGATAGCCAAAGATCGAGTTGACTGACGCCCCACCGCTGTTTGGGATCGTCGAGCATCATGCCCCGCACCGGCTCGCTCAGATCTTGGGGCAGGCGGGCATTCCCAAGAATGGCGACAAAGCTGCCTTTATCCATTTTGGCATCGATCAGGGCGTCGTCGCCGATGTCTTGCGCGGGGTTGCGCCCAAGCGCAAGCATCACCAGGGTGACGCCAAAGGCATACATATCATCGAGAACCGAGCCGCGGCCTTGCCCGCCCGAGGTGGCCATCGCCTGCTCAACCGGCTTGAAGATTGCCGGCTGGCCGTAGCCCGGGGGAGCGGAGGCGCATTCCACCAGCACCACCACGGCCCCGCCTTCGCGGAAAAACATGTTGTTCGGGCGGATGCTGCCATGGGCGATGCTGCGCCCGGAAAGCTCGCGCAGTACGGCGCCCATCGAGGGAATCACCATGCGCAATATTTGGTCTTCGGCCATCGGCTCCGCCACCGAGGTCAGGGTGTTCAGGAGCCGCCGGCCAGAGGGACGCTCAAAAATCAAAGCCTGCTGCCGGCTTTTGCCCTCGTTCCACCCAACGAGGCCAAAGTCGAGCAGCCGTGTGATGCCGGGGTTTTCCACCGTCATCATTGTGGAAAGCGCGTCGGCGCGAGGCGGCACGGTGCCGGAACAAATGAGGGCGTAGCTGTCGGCTTTGCGCCCGCGCAGCGCTCGCGCGGCAAATGCCCCCCCCCCGACGCCGTTGAGGGCGGTTTGGGGCTGGGCCGGCAGAATCTCAAAGCGATCGCCAAGCCTTACCGGCTCCAGGCCGCCTTCCTTCCGGGCATCGCCAAATTGTGGATCGCTTGGCATGGTGGCCCAGAGGTCCTTAAATCAGTTGCGCGCCTTAGCTGTTGCTAACGAAGCTCGTGCTAAAGACTGAGGTGTCGGCGCGTCGCCAGTTTCAAAACAATGGATGCACCATACCTCAGGTCTGTCCCAGGAAAAAGCCGACAATCATGCGGAGGTGCGGAGCTTCATGAGGACGGACGGTGTTCCATCGACTCGTGGCGCGAGTCTGGCGCCATTATGAGCATCGTGGCGGATGGATTGGCCTGGAGGGGTGGCGCGCCAAGCCGCTGATTCTCACGCAATGGCATTGATTTCCCGGAGCTTAGGGGGCGGGGCCGCCGAGCGCCCGGTATTTATGACCGGCTATGCAAATCTTTCTTGGCAGCTTGAGATAAGGCCCGTATGGTGCGCGCTGTTCGTTTTTTCGGCAAATTCAACCGCCGGTATCTACTTTCCCCTCTCCACCCGAGGGTCCCGCCGACTGGTTCGTCCCAGTCATATCCATGACGGAGAAGCCTATGCGCAGACTGTTGATCGTCGCAATCGTCGCCCTAATCGGCGCCCTGCCCATGACGGGCTACGCCCAGACCAAGGTGCAGTCCCCGACCGCCGCCAAGCCGCCCTCGGAAACGCTTTACCCCTATGTCGTTGGTCTCGGCGCGATCGCCGGCATCGTCGGCGCCCAGTATGTCCTTTTTGGCCCGGCGGGTTTTCCCTTCTGGGAAGCCACGGTTACCGGACAGCAGATTCCTGCGGTGATCTCGGTCGGCGTGAGCCGCATGTACGCCATCACCAGCTCGGTGACCGGCGGCCTGGTCGCCAACTGGATGTACGACCACTAAGTCGCGATCCGGTCTCCACTGCCTTCGGCGGGCTGAATGCCGCCGCAGTCCCTTGCCCTGTTTGAAGACCTCCGAGGAGGACCCATGCGCAGACTGATTATCGTTGCTTTGATCGCCATGATCGGCGTGATGCCGTTCACGCTATCGACCAACGCCTATGCCCAGGCTCAGCCCCAGGGCCAGACCGCAGCCAAATCCGACTATCGCCTGATGGCGGTCGGTGCCGGCGCCGTTGTTGGCATCGTGCTGTTCAATATGCTGACCTACCCGTACGGCTCCGTGCCGTTCGTGGCGGCTCCGCTTGCACCCACCCCGACCAACATCGCCCTCGGCAGCCGCGTGTTCGCGACTCTCACGGGCGGTGCTGGCGGTTTGGCTGCGCACTATCTTTACACCGCTTATTCCAAGTAACCCCGGCGCAAAGCCCGGCTTCGCTCATGTTTGGCTCGACCGCATTGCCGATCCCGAGCCGGCATGAGGGGTTGCCGGTTTTCTATCGTCGATTTTTGCTCCAAGGAGTCCATAGATGCGCAGACTGGTCATCGTTGCTCTGATCGCCTTGATCGGCCTCTTGCCGTTCACCGCTTCGGCCCAGACCAACACCACCCCCCAGACCCCAGCTAAGACCGATTACGTTTATCCGCTGGTTCTCGCCACCGGCGCCCTTGCCGGCGTCGTTGCCGTCAACCTCTATTCCTTCCCGTACTTCACTCTGCCGTTGGCGCTCGATTCTGTCGCGGGGCCGGCGGTGTCCTCGCCTGCCGCCGCTGCGGCGAGCCGCATTTTTGTGATCACCTCGGGCGTCACCGGCGCCCTGATCGCGAACTGGCTCTACGGCAAGTAAATGCAGGTCGGCCCAAGGGCCGGTCTGCGCCTGACCCGAAAGCTGCCGTCGCTGGCGATCCGGCCAGTGACGGCAGCTTTTTTTTGGTGGGGGCGATCCCGCAGCTTGCGGCGGGTGCTTAATATTGGTACTAAATCTTGGCCCGCAGACCGCTGAGAGCCGCCCAACCATGACCGGTTCACGCGACTCCTGGGATTGGCTGAAGGACGGCATCGAAGCGCTGGCTTTTGGCAATCCCATTTATAACATGATGCTGGGCGGACGTACTTTGTCCGCGCTGCCCATGGTGCCGCAAGATTTGTGGCCAGGCGACCCCGAGCGGGGGAGCGCCCTGTTGGATGGTGTCTTCCATTTCGCCGATCAGACGCTAACACTCGATGCCTCGCCGATGGCTGAAGCGTTTTGGCAACCGGAAGGCGCGAGCGACGCTTGGTATGCCGGGTTGCACAGTTTTCATTGGCTGCGTGATTTGCGGGCGCTGGGGGGGGATGAGGCGCGTCGCGCCGCTCGGTCCCTGGTGTTTGGTTGGTCTTGCTGTCATGCGGTTTGGCATGGTGATGCCTGGGCGCCGTCGGTTGCCGGGTCTCGCATTGCCAACTGGATCGGCCTGCACGACTTTTACTGTGCCAGTGCTGACGAGAGTTTTCGCTCTTGCGTTTTTGATAGTCTTGCCCGGCAGACCCGTCATTTGTGTCAAGTCGTTCCCGGTGATCTTCAAGGCACAAAACTGATCACGGCGATCAAGGGGTTGGTGTTTGGCGCGTTGTTGCTGCCAAATGGCCGGGCTTGCACCGAGGAAGCACGCCGTTTATTGGAACGTGAGTTGCCTCGCCAGATTTTGCTTGATGGCGGTCATGTTTCGCGCAACCCGTCGGCCCACCTGATGGTGTTGCGCGATTTGGTGGAAATTCGCTCGGCGCTGCGGGCTGCGAAAGCCGAGTTGCCTCCGGCGCTGACCCAGGCTATCGAGCGCATGGCGCCGGCCTTGCGCTTTCTCCGTCATGGCGATGGCGGGTTGGCTCTCTTTAATGGGGGGCGCGAAGAGGAACCGGCGGTGGTCGACACCGTTTTAACCCAGGCGGATTCGCGCGCCCGGCCGGTGCGCAGTTTGCCGGAGACGAAATTTGAGCGGCTGCAAGCCGGCCGCGCCTTGGTAATTTTTGATGTTGGCGCGCCGCCTCCCACCGGGGCTGACCGCAGGGCCCACGCCGGCACGCTCAGTTTTGAGTTCGGGATTGGCAAGGAGCGGTTGGTGGTCAATTGCGGGGCTCACCCCGACATTGGCAACCCGTGGCATGGGGCGCTGGCGGGCACCGCCGCCCATAGTACAGTGATGGTTGGCGACGCCGATTCCTCGGAGGTGGCCGCCGGGGGTGGGCTTGGTCGCCGTCCGGGCGAGATTACTTGCGAGCGACGGGATTCGGGCCACGAGATTACCGCGATCGCCAGCCACGACGGGTATGCCGCCACGCTGGGCCTGCTTCATCGCCGGTGTCTGCACCTTGATCTGGCGGGACATGCCCTGAGTGGCGAAGATATTCTGGAGCCGGTTCCTGGCACCATCGCTGTCCCTTGTCACTCTTTTGCGGTGCGGTTCCATCTTCATCCCTTGGTTCAGGCGCGAGTCGAAGAAGGCATTGATGGCCCAACTGTTTTGATGCTGTTGCCCGGCGGTGCTATTTGGCGGTTTACTGCCGAGGGGGCGTTTGTCGAGTTGGGCGAGAGCATATATTCCGGGACCGATGCCCCGCCGCGCCCTTGTTTTCAGATTACTGCGAGTGGGGAATGTCACCCCAGCGCCAGCGGCGAAGGAAGTCCGGGCGCCAGCGGCGAAGGAAGTCCGGGCGCCAGCGTCATGTGGGCCTTTACCCGCGAACAGCCTTCGGGATAATCGGCGTTTAGCCTCAGGTTTCACCTTTTTTTGAGAATGCCGCGATGACATCCGACCATATCCGCATCACCCGCGCGTTGATCAGCGTATCCGACAAGACCGGTCTTGTGGCTTTGGGCCAGGAGTTGGCACGGCGGGGCGTCGAAATTCTGTCAACTGGCGGATCGGCCGAGCGGTTGCGCTCGTCGAATGTGCCGGTGACCGAAGTCGCGGCGTTCACCGGCCACCCTGAAATGCTCGATGGCCGGGTCAAAACCCTTCATCCGCGTCTGCATGGCGGGATTTTGGGGCGGCGTGATCTTGCCAGTCATCGTGAACAGATGGCCGCGCACGATATTCCGGCGATTGATCTGGTCGTGGTTAATCTCTATCCGTTTGAAGCGACGGTGGCGCGTGGGGCCGACTTTGAGGAGTGTGTCGAAAACATCGACATTGGCGGGCCAACATTGATCAGAGCGGCTGCAAAGAACCACGATGCCGTTACTGTGGTTACCGATACGGCTGACTACGAAATGCTTTTGGCCGAGTTGGCCGCCAACGATGGCGCCACCACCTTGACGGTGCGGCGCCAATTGGCCCGCCTCGCCTATTCGCGCACCGCTCTTTATGATTCGGCGATTTCACGCTGGTTTGCCGAGCAGGCAGGCGAGATCTTCCCCCCGGTTTTGACTGTGGGCGGCCGTCTTGCTCAGCAATTGCGCTATGGTGAAAATCCTCACCAGCAGGCGGCGCTTTATCTTGGTGGGCCTGCACGGCCGGGGGTTGGCACCGCCGTTCAGGTCCAGGGCAAAGAGCTGTCCTATAACAACCTCAACGATACCGATGCCGCGTATGAATTGGTGGCCGAGTTCGACCGTCCGGCGGTGGCCATCATCAAGCACGCCAACCCGTGCGGTGTCGCCGAGGCCGCGACCCAGGTTGAGGCCTATAAGGCGGCGTTGCTCTGCGACTCGGTCAGTGCGTTTGGTGGTATCATTGCGCTCAATCGGCCGCTGGAGGTGGCGACCGCTACGGAGATCGCCAAGCTGTTTGTTGAAGTGATCATCGCTCCCGATGCCGATGACGCGGCCCGCGCGGTCATTGCCACCAAGAAAAATCTTCGCTTGTTGCTGACGCGCGAGCTGCCTGATCCAGACGATCAGGGCATTACCGTGCGCACTATTGCTGGCGGAATGCTGGTTCAGACCCGCGATACTGCCCGAATTGGCCTTAAGGATCTTAAGGTTGTCAGCAAACGCCAGCCGACCGAGCAAGAATTGGCCGATCTTTTGATCGCCTTCCGGGTTGCCAAGCACACTAAGTCCAACGCCATCATTTACGTTAAGAACGGCGCCACCGTGGGGGTGGGCGCGGGGCAAATGAGCCGGGTTGATTCGGCGCGCATCGCCGCTATCAAAGCCGCCGACGCTGCCAAAATGGCCGGTCTGGCGGAGCCCCTGACCCGGGGTTCGGTTGTGGCCTCGGAAGCCTTTTTCCCGTTTGCCGATGGGCTGATTGCGGCAGCGGAGGCGGGGGCAACCGCAGTCATTCAGCCGGGCGGCAGTGTTCGCGATTCTGAAGTTATTGCTGCGGCAGACGAGCGCGGCCTCGCCATGGTCTTTACCGGGGTTCGGCATTTCCGGCATTGAGGCTGAGCCGCGTGCGGTGGGATAGCGTTGGCGCCGGGTCGGTTTGTTGGGTTGGTTGATTGAACTTGCGCTGGAGGAAGAGGTGCGGTCGAGCCTCAAGTTGCCCAATTAACGACGTGTCGTGATTAGGAAAGCCAAGGACGCCGATGCCATACCGAGGGCTCTTTCATAGACCAGTTGACGGTGCCCGCCAACTTTTCCCAAAATCAAGCGGCCTTCTTTTCGCCGTGACCGTTATTGGGGTGCTGTTCACCCCAATAACGGCCGGGATCGCCAAAGACCTTTCCGATCAAGACTTGGCGCTCTATCGAGCGGCGTTTCACTATGCTCAGCACGATGAGTGGGGGGAGGCTGTGGCCTATGCGGCCAAACCCCGGGAACGGCTGCTGGCGAAAGTCATCCGGTGGATGGAGTTGGCGCGCCCCAAGAGCGGCCATAGCTTTTCCGAGATTATCGCTTTTATTGGCGCCAATCCGACGTGGCCGAACCAAACCGGCTTGTTGCGCCAAGCCGAGGAAACCATGCCGGCGGAGATGCCGGCTTCAGCGGTCGCCCGGTGGTTTGAGGCGCACGGACCGGTGAGTGCCTTGGGTGTTGGGCGGTATGCCGATGCTTTGGTCGCGCTCGGCAGCAGGGCGAAAGCGGCGGCGCTGGTTCGGCGGTTTTGGATTGAGGCAAACTTCGTCACCGATGGTGATGAAATCGCCTTTCGACACCGGTTCGCCGCATTACTGGAACCGGCCGATCATTTGGCGCGGTTGGATCGCGTTTTGTGGGAGCATCAGAGCGGGGCTGCGCGCCGGATGTTTTCACTGGTCGATGGGGATCACCGGGCGCTGGCGGTCGCCCGTATCGCGCTTGCCGATGATGAATCCGACGTGGAAGGGGCTTTACGGCAGGTTCCGGCCGCGCTTTTGAACGACGCCGGGCTGAGTTATGAGCGCTTGCACTGGCGCCGGGTCAAGGCAAACTATGTTGGCGCTTTGGAGCTGCTTAACCACCCCCCCGCCGAGTTGGGGCGGCCGGCGTTATGGTGGGTCGAACGCAACTTTTTGGCTCGGCACCTGTTTGAGCAACACAACGCCGAGGCGGCCTACAGCCAAGTGATCGCCCATGGCTTCAGGGAAGGCCAGCCCTTGGCGGAGGCCGAATTTTTTGCGGGCTGGCTGGCACTGCGCCACTTGCACCAGCCCGACGAGGCGCTGGCGCACTTTCAGCGGATGTTTGATGCCGTGACCATGCCCATGAGCCGGGCGCGGGCCGCTTATTGGTGTGGCAGGGCGGCCGATGCCATCGGTGAGCCGGGCGAGGCTCAGGAGTGGTATGGCAAGGCCGCCGCCTTTCCAACCATGTTTTATGGTCAATTGGCTTCGGCGGCGCTGCGCCCGGCCCACCCTCTCGTGATTCCGGTGGAGCCTGCGGTTTCGGCTGAGGAGGCGGCGCGGTTTTCTCGGCGGGGACTGGTGCAGGTGGTCCGCCTTTTGCACGAAATTGACCCCCACGATAGCGCGGACCGGGTGGGCTTGTTTTTACGCCGGATGGTGCGCGATGCCGTCTCCCCTGCGGATTGGGTATTGCTTGGCAGGCTCGCCCTTGACGTGCATCAGCCGGATGAAGCAATTTATGTTGCTAAGCAAGCGATTCAGCGGGGGGTGGTGTTAACTGGGTCTGGATATCCGATGCTGAGTTTCCGCCAGTCCGGCGCGGTTGAGAAGGGGCTGGCTTTATCTCTTATCCGCCAGGAGAGCACCTTCAACAATCGTATTGTTAGCTCCGCCGGCGCAAGGGGGCTGATGCAGTTGATGCCGAACACCGCCACACGGCTCGCGCACAAGCTAAAACTGCGGACCATGCCGACGGATGCACGGCTGAGCGATGACAATGATCTCAATATTCTTCTTGGAACGAACGAAATCAAAGAGTTAATTGATAGCTACCGCAGCTCGTATGTGCTGGCATTGGCGGGATATAATGCCGGGTCCGGCCGGGTCGATGATTGGCTTGATGAATTTGGCGATCCCCGGCAGGGCGTCGATCCGATCGACTGGATCGAGTCGATTCCCTTCGCTGAAACCCGGAATTACGTTCAGCGGGGGTTGGAGGCTTTGCAGGTTTATCGCGCCCGTCTTGGGCAAAAGGGGCCAAATCTCATCCAGGACCTTGGCCTGAGGTGACGGTGTATCCCGCTCTGCTGCGATTAGGCCGGTTGGGAGCATGGGGAGAACCAATTGAAAAGGCGGGGATTTTTTGGCAGGGGTTGACAAATAGTTTGGGGATCGCTCATCCTTGCGCCCAAGACCCAAGGTTGGGAAATCGAAGCCCGGCTCCGAACTTACTGGATATCCCGTGCTGATTGATGTTTTTTCCGATCTGATTTGCCCCTGGTGCTATATTGGCATCCACCGGTTGAGCCGCGCGCTCGCCGAGCGACCGCGATTGAAGCCGGCATGGCGCTGGCACCCTTTTTTGCTCAGCCCGGATTTGCCGGAAGCGGGTATTGACCGCGCTCAATACCTCACCGCCCGTTTTGGCACCCGGGAGCGTGCCAAGCAAATGCTCGCCGTTGTTGAGGAGGCCGCCCGGTGCGATGGTTTGCCGCTTAATCTTAACGGCATCACCCGCACCCCCAACACTCTTGCCGCTCACCGGTTGGTGCTGCTGGCCGAAACCATTGGTGCCGGCGAGCAGTTGGTAGACGCGCTCTTTACCGCCTATTTTGCCGACGGGTTTGATATCGGCGATCATGATTTATTGTTGGCACTGGCGACGGGCATCGGGGTTGATCCCGATCAAACCACGGCGTGTTTGGCCCGCAATGGTCGGCAGGACCTCGCCCGCTTTCAGGCGGAGGTGCAGGGCTACCAGCTTGACCTCCACGCTGTGCCTTGCTTCATTTTTGAACGCCGCTTCGTGCTGGCTGGTGCCCAGGAGCCGTCGGCCTTTCTCCCTCTTTTGGATATTGCGGCGGGAGAAACCGGGCTGGCGGCCTGAGTAGCGACGGGCTGGCCTTACCGTCGTGCGGTGGCGCGGGCCTCGATGGCGTCGACCACCAGCGATTCCACCCGCTTGTTTTCCAGGCGATTGATTTGTTGTATGCCGGTGGGCGAGGTAACGTTGATCTCGGTGAGATAGTCGCCGATAACATCGATCCCCGTGAATAACAGCCCATTTTCACGCAGCATCGGGCCGATGGCAGCGCAGATATCCTGCTCCCGGGCCGTGAGGGCGGCCTTGGCCGCTTGGCCGCCGGAATGAAAGTTTGCTCGCGCCTCACCACTTTGGGGCATTCGGCTTACCGCGCCGACCGGCTCGCCTTCGACCAAAATAATACGCTTGTCGCCCTCGCGAATCGCCGGCAGATATTGCTGCACCATCAGCGGTTCGCGCGGGTAAAGCTGACCGAACAGCTCAAGAATTGAGCTTAGATTCTCGTCGCCGGGCTGAAGATGAAAGACACCGGAGCCACCACACCCAAACAGCGGCTTGATGATTATATCACGGTATTCCCGGCGAAATGCTTCAACTTCCGTGCGGTCGGAGGTAATCACGGTGGGGGGCATCAGTGCCGGAAAGTGGGTAACCAACAATTTCTCAGGCGCGTTGCGCACCTGAACCGGATCGTTACACACCAGGACCCGGGGCGGTAAATGCTCCAGCAAATGGGTGGAGGTGATGTAGGCCAGATCAAACGGCGGGTCTTGGCGCAGGAGCACCACATCGAATTCGGCCAGCGCCACCGACCGGATCTCGCCCACCCGAAAATGTGCGCCTTTGCAGCGCTCCAGGGTCAAATCCCAGCCGCGTGCGACAAGGTGATGGTGGCGCAACGTCATGTGACGGGGTTGATAATAAAATAGCCGATGTCCGCGACGCTGAGCCTCCAGTGCAATCACAAACGTACTGTCGGCGTCGATGTCGATGGAGTCGATCGGGTCCATCTGGATGGCGATGTTCAGGGTCATGGCAGATTCGCTCTCGTCCGGGGCTGAGAGAATAGCCGATCCCTCCCACCTCGCCAACCCGGAACTGCCCGTTGATCAGGCTCATTTCTTGTGGGTCATCGCGCCGAGTCCCCGGGCGTTATTCGGCGAGCACCACGGTGGCGCCCTCCCGGGCGGCAAAGGCGCCGGGGCAGGCGGCGCGCGCCTCAGCTTCGATGGCGGTCATGATTTGGTCGTCGTGATCGGGTTCGTGGTGAAAAAGCACCAGCCGGCCCACTTTCGCCGCTTTGGCGAGTTTGACCCCTTCCTGCCAAGTCGAATGCCCCCAGCCAACGCGGGCTGCGGCATATTCCGAGTCGGTATAAGTTGTGTCATAGATGAGGAGATCGGCGCCTTCAACCAATGCCAAAATGTTTTCATCGAGTTGTTGCGGCAGGTGCTCGGTATCCGTGACATAAGCAACAGAAATTCCGTTATGTTCGACGACATAGCCGGTGGCCCCATCGGGATGGTTGAGAGGAGCCGTGCGCACGCCGATACCATTGTCTATAACGAAACTATCGCCGGGCCTAAAGTCGGTAAAGCTGATGGAGCAGCCCATGGTTTGTAGCGGTACTGGAAAAAGGGGGCGCTCCATTTGGCGGGCGAGTACGGAGCGGATGTCTGTACCGCCTTGTCTTCCATTATTAAGATGCCCGGCCATCACCTTAAAGGTAAACCCAGGCTGGAATGCCGGGCCGAAAAAGGGAAACCCGCTGATATGATCAAGGTGGGTGTGGCTGAGCAGGAGCGTCGCCTGTTCGACGCCATCGGTTTGGAACCGCTTGCCGAGCAGACGGAGCCCGGTGCCAGCGTCGAAAATGATTCGTGACCCCGCAACCTGGACTTCGACGCAACTGGTGTTGCCGCCGAACTGCATATGGGAAACGAGCGGGCAGGGAATGGTGCCGCGAACGCCCCAAAAGTTGACTTGAAACCCCATCGCCTTCCTGCCGCGTGTCTCGTCCGGCCGCACAACGCCTGAAGGGGCGTCCAGCAGTCCCCGATTCTAACACGCTTTTTGGAAAAAACAGTGATGAAGATCACTGCGCCCGCAATAACACCGGGGGTGACGGAAGCAGCTTCGACTGCGCACCCTCGCTACGGGCTCAAAGCCGGAGGCAGGCAAACACCGAAACCATGTTAGAATATTAGGGCCGGTCAAGCTTCCTGGCAAGGCGGCACGTGCTGGGCTGTGGGCGGCCTTGGTGCGGCGCACACCAGGATCGTTGCGGCTTGACCGCTTAAATTTGGCGTTTGGTCCTGGGCGGAGCGCCCAATCCGCGCGGTCTTTGTCGCGCATTTCAAGCGGCGGCCGGGCATTCCGCAGCTGCGGTTGGCCCTGCCTCGCTGAAATAGCTCAAATCCTTATGCCGCCAATGGCGACAAAACCCAATGGTCGAGCTCGATTTGGATGGATGAAACAGCTTCGCCCAAGCACTCAATCCACGGGGAAACCGTCGAAACATAAAGGCGTACGGCGCGACGATAGATTTCTACCCTGATTTCATCGATGCTATCGGTGCAATTAAACACAAGCTTCTCCTTATCTTTATCATAGCGGCAGCTTGTCTTAATAGACGCGCTGCCTAGCGGTTGGTTCTGGTCAGGGAAATTGGCTGGCCATCCCCGGTCGCCAAAGCCTCGCTGTCCGTGCAGTTATCAGTGGTGCGACGGTTTGTTGCACCACAGTGAGCTATCCCTACCAGCGTGGTGGGGGAATGCCAAGGCTTTTCGTCGCAGTGCGGTACGAAGATACAATTCGCGCTATTTTTGACACGAATCTCAAAATGAGGGGGTCGCCCGTGTTATGGCATCGCGTTGGGCAGGCGGGAGTCGGTGTCGGCGGTGGAATATGGTTGATTGTGGTTTGTGCTGTGTGTCAGCATCACAGCCTTGGCTCCGCTTCTTTTGTTTCTATACATTTGCAATGAGCTGGAATAGTCGGGCACCTTTTCGATGGACCGTAAGCTTTTAAAACTCACGCTGACATCCGGGTCGTCCAAAGTTTTTAATAGCCTGTCGATGACCAGGGCGCAGGCGGCGGCCGGTACGCTGACCGATGATAGTTATTTGTTTTCGGTCAAGGCGCTTAATTACGGCGTATTTTTTAAGGAGCCGACCGATAAGAGTTGGACCAGCAAGATCGATGCTCCGGTCGATACTTTGCTCTATTTTCCCTATGATGCCGACAAGTTGACCGATGGCGGGGTCTCGGTTTCCTTAAACGACACGCGCTTTGAGGCGGTGATTCAAGAATTTGCTCAGTCATTTGGGACGGCTGCGCATAAGAATGCCGGAAATGACCGGGCGATTCTCACGGTTTTGCGCACCACGCCTTCGCTTGATCCGTATTTGCTCAAATCAGCATTTCAGACGGCCGGAATTGATGTTCCGAAAAGCTACCTCCATATTTCCGACGAGGAATGGCTGGCCATCCGGGAGTTTGTTCGCAAAAAGCTTCACCCGATGATTGCGTTCGGGATCGACCCAAAACGCAATCATAAGGCGCTGGATATCGACGCGCTGGTTGATAAAATTTGGGATGGCACAGATGTTTCTTGCCTGTTTCCGCTTCTCAACGTGCTGCAAATTCCTGAAAGCCGTGCGATTGACGTGATATTCGCGTGGAAAGGGCTGACTTTTTTCGAGTACATCTATCATAATAAGACGGAGATGATCCGTAATTGTGCCAACTGGTTAAAGGAAAACTCGCGGCCGGTTGGTCTGTTGCGGGGCGAAGATAAGAATCGAATCGATGTTCGACGCGATGAGATTCGGCGACAAATGCGGAAGCATCTTCAGTCCGTCGTCTCGATTTTGGAAAATTATCGGACCGCATACAACAGATTGTTTATTGAAAAGGCAGGAGCAAAAGAGTTTCAGGAATTTTTGGGGAACTGTGAGAAGTATTACATCGTTTTAGGCGGATCTTTGAATCGTCTTGATCACGCTATCGAAATTATTGCTTGCCTATCCGGTTAACGCAGACACCCACTACATGTTGGGTGCGCCCAATCGCCGGAGTAGAGTTCAGCGTAGGTCGGCGCCTCAGCCCCG
>CAIZDL010000178.1 GCA_903931735.1 uncultured Rhodospirillales bacterium | reverse complement strand
GGCGCCCCAGCTCTTCCCTGTGGTGTTCAAAAGAGTGATCGGCACCCTCGAGGCGCTGATAGCTGACGCCGGGCTCGTGCGCATGGGCGAGCCTTGCCACCATCGTTTCGGGCACCAACGCATCGTGGCTGCCGTGCAAGATCAACCCCGGCGCGGGGCAGTGCGCGAGAAAGCTGAAATCAAACAGGGTGACCGGGGGCGCCACCGCGACAAAGCGCTCGATGGTGTCCCGTTCCATGAGCGCGCGAAGCGCGACCCAGGCGCCAAACGAGTACCCCGCGATCCAGAGCCGTGATGCCGCCGGGGCGCGGGCGCCTGGTCGATCCGGGGCGCGGGCGCCCAGCCAGTCAAGAGCGGCCAGGGCGTCGGCGGTTTCGCCTTCGCCGTCCTGGTAGTCGCCCTCGCTGGTGCCGACACCGCGAAAATTGATCCGCAGCGTTGCAAAGCCGTGGCGGCGGAACGCCCGGTGAAGCGTGAACACCACTTTGTTGGTCATGGTGCCGCCGTAAAGCGGATGAGGGTGGAGAATCAGGGCCAGCGGCGCTTCGGGCAGCGTTGCCGCCGAAAATCGGGCCTCCAGCCGTCCGGCGGGGCCAATAATTGTGGTTTCTGACACTGTGAGGCCCTCTCATGGGTGCCGTTTGCCGTGGGGGCCTGGCGGCGACTTTCATTGACCATTTCGCTTAAGCAATTATATATCGTTTTATGGGTGCGGTAAGCCAGCGCCGAGGGATCGAGGAGGCAGACCATGAGGCTGAGCACCAAGGGGCGATATGCCGTAATGGCTGTGATTGATCTCGCCTCCCGAAGTGGCGGTCATCCGGTGTCTCTTGCCGACATTGCCGAGCGGCAGGAAATTTCGCTGTCTTACCTCGAGCAGTTGTTCGCCCGGTTGCGCAAGGGCGGGCTGGTCACCAGCGTGCGCGGGCCGGGGGGCGGCTATTTGTTGGCCTTTCCGGCCGAAAATACCCGGATCGCCGATATCATTCTCGCGGTGGACGAGCCGATTCGCACCACCCGTTGTTTTCTCGGCTCTCCTTCCGGTTGTCACGCCAATCGCAGCCGGTGTGATACCCACGATTTGTGGGAGGAGCTGGGGAACCAGATTTACCGCTTTTTGAGTGCGGTCACCGTGGCCGATGTCATCAACCGCCGGGTATTGGGCACGACGTTTCCGGCGATATTCTCGGGGGCCGGGGCGGGTGCGGGGCTTGATGATTTGGGGTTAGAGGATAATCTCGATGGAGAATAGGGTTTGACGGTGAATAGGGTTTGACGGTGAACCCCGCGCCTTCCTGCTACCTCGATTATGCCGCCTCGGCGCCGTTGCGGCCCGAGGCGCGGGCAGCGATGGTTGAGGCGATGGCGGTTACCGGCAATCCCTCTTCGGTGCATCGCTATGGCCGCGCGGCGCGGGCGGTGCTGGAGCGGGCGCGGCGGGCGGTTGCGGCGCTGGTGGCGGCGGAGCCGGCCGGGGTGGTGTTTACCAGCGGCGGTAGCGAAGCCAATACCATTGCGGTAACCGGGCTTGGCGTGGCGGCACGGATCGTGTCGGCGGTCGAGCACGACTCGGTGCGGGCGGCGGCACCGGGGGCGGCGGTGGTGCCGGTGGATGGTCACGGCGTTGCCGATCTCGCCGCCCTCGAAGCGCTGCTGGCGAGCCTGCCCGCCCCGGCGCTGGTTTCGCTGATGCTGGTCAATAACGAAACCGGCGTCATCCAGCCGGTGGCCGAAGCGGCGGCGCTGGTGCATCGGGCCGGCGGCCTGCTCCATTGCGATGCCGTTCAAGCCGTTGGCCATGTGGGGGTCGATTGCGCCGCTCTCGGTGCCGATCTGCTCACCGTTTCCGCCCACAAGATTGGCGGTCCCGCTGGTGCCGGCGCCTTGATCCTCGGCGAGCGTCTTACCCATGCGGCCCTGCCCCTCGCGCCGTTGATCCCCGGTGGCGGCCAGGAGCGCAGGCGCCGGGGCGGGACCGAAAACCTCGTCGGCATCGCCGGTTTTGGTGCCGCGGCCGGGCTGGCGGCGGGCGAAATCGTTGGCGCTTCCCGCCTTGCCGCCCTCCGCGATCACCTGGAGCGCGAAGTTTGCCGGATCACCCCCGCCGCCCATATTTTCGGTGCCGGCGTCGAGCGCGTTTCCGGCCTCTCCTGCCTCGCCTTGCCCGGCCGGAGCGCGGAAACCCAAGTGATGGTCTTCGATCTCGCCAGCATTGCAATCAGCGCTGGCGCCGCCTGCTCCAGCGGCAAATCCCACCTCTCCCCCACCCTGACCGCCATGGCCATCCCCCCCGCCCTCGCCCGCTGCGCCCTCCGCGTCAGCCTGGGCCGGGGGACTGGGGCCGAGGATGTGGACCGGTTTTTGGCGGTGTGGGGCAATAGCCAATAGAACGCCTTGCTTCACCCCCCTCGCCTAAGTAGGATTGAGGTTAATCGATCAAGATCCGTCTGGGGCGGGGTGGGTGCGGATTTGGGCGTTGATTAACGATGGCGCTGTTGCGGGGCGGGGTTTTTGGATGACGATGGCGGTGTGGCCGGGGCGGGCTTACCAGTTGGGGGCGAGCTGGGACGGGTTCGGGGTGAATTTCGCGTTGTTTTCGGCCAATGCCGAGAAGGTGGAACTGTGCCTTTTCGATGCTCATGGGCAGCGGGAGACTCATCGCATCCGGTTGCCGGAATATACCGATGAGGTTTGGCACGGGTACTTGCCCGAGGTGCGGCCGGGGCAGCTTTATGGCTACCGGGTTTATGGCCCCTACCGGCCGGAGCAGGGCCACCGCTTCAACGCTCACAAACTCTTGATCGACCCCTATACCCGGGCGTTGGTTGGGCCTTTGAAGTGGTCGGATGCGCATTTTGGCTATCGGGTCGGCGGCGCGCGCGAGGATCTGAGCTTCGACCGGCGTGACAGTGCGCGCTTTATGCCCAAATGCGTGGTGATCGACGACGCCTTTACCTGGGGCGCCGACCGCCGGCCGCAAACGCCCTGGGCCGAAACCGTGATTTATGAGGCCCATGTCGGCGGGCTGACCATGCGCCACCCCGATCTGCCCGAGGCACAGCGCGGGACGTTTGCCGGGCTGGGCTCAAAGCCGGTGCTCGATCATTTGCGGGCGCTGGGCGTGACCGCTATCGAGCTGTTGCCGGCCCACGCTTTTCTCGATGATCGTCACTTGGTTGCGCGTGGGCTGCAAAACTACTGGGGCTACAATAGTATCGGATATTTTGCGCCCGAGCCCCGTTATGTGGGCAGCGGCCATCATATCAATGAATTCAAAACCATGGTTGCGCGGCTTCATGAGGCCGGCATCGAGGTTATTCTCGACGTTGTTTACAACCACACCGGCGAAGGCAGCCATCTCGGCCCGACCTTGAGCTTTCGCGGCATCGATAATGCTTCGTATTACCGGCTGCAAGCGGGGGATCGCCGCTATTATGTCGATGAAACCGGGACCGGCAACACCCTCAACCTCACCAACCCGCGCGTTATTCAAATGGTGCTGGATAGCTTGCGCTATTGGGTGACGGAAATGCACGTCGATGGGTTTCGCTTTGATCTTGCAACCGCGCTGGCCCGGGAAAGCTATGGTTTTGACCCCGGCAGCGGCTTCCTCGATGCCTGCGCCCAAGACCCGGTGTTGGCTCAGGTCAAGTTGATCTCCGAGCCTTGGGATGTCGGCCCTGGCGGCTATCGGGTCGGCGGCTTCCCCCCCGGTTGGGCGGAGTGGAACGACCGCTTCCGCGACACCACCCGGCGGTTTTGGCGCGGGGACGCCGGCATGTTGCCGGAGCTGGCGGCGCGTCTTACCGGCTCGGCCGATTTGTTCGAGCGGCGCGGGCGGCGGCCGTGGTCGAGTATCAATTACGTCACCGCTCACGACGGGTTCTCGCTGGCCGATCTGGTTGCCTATAACGGTAAGCATAATTTCGCCAATGGCGAGTATAACCGCGACGGCTCCGACGCCAATTTTTCGTGGAACCATGGGGTGGAAGGTCTAACCGACCTTCCGGCGGTCCAAGAGCTGCGCGCCCGTCAGAAGCGCAATTTGCTAGCCACCCTGATGATGTCCCAAGGCGTGCCGATGCTGTTGGCGGGCGATGAGCTGGGGCGCAGTCAGCAGGGCAATAATAATGCATATTGCCAAAACAATCCGGTATCCTGGTTGAACTGGCCGGAGTTGACCGAGGCGAACCGGGCGCTTTTTGAGTTCACGCGGCTGGTTATTTCGCTTCGGCGCGCGCATCCGGTGTTGCGCCGGCCGCGCTTTCTTCATGGCCGGGAGCGGTCGGAGCACAAAATTAAAGATATTTTGTGGTTTACTCCGCGCGGCACCGAGAAAACCAGTGACGAATGGCGGGATACCAATGCCCGCTGCTTGGGGTTATTGCTCAATGGGCAGGCCGGTCGCTATGCCGGGCCGGATGGCGCGCCGGTGACCGACGATTTGCTGTTGATTTGCTTCAACGCGCATTATGGGGCGGTGCCGTTTACGATGCCGATCTTGCCGGGGGGGTGCGGCTGGCGTGGTTTGCTTGATACGGCCTTTGCCGATGGCAGCACCGATGACACGCCGCTCGGCATGGGGCAGATCATGACGCTGTCCGGGCGTTCGTTGCGGCTGTTTGCGTTGATCGGGGATGGCAGCGCGGGCGGGGCGGGTGATGGGGGGGGCGAGGGCGGCGGGGCCGATCGGGGGGCGAGTTGGCTGCAATTGGCTTATCTGTTACCCGAGGGCGGCGACCTTCCCGAGATCGACGATGACGATTTGCCTCACGAGGGGTGCTAATTCTGCGGCTCTGAAGGACCCCTGGTAAATTTGCGTACCTGCCCGCGTCGTGCTATGGCTCCTGGGGTGAGCGCCAGACCTTTTTCCGAAGCGGTTCCGGGGATGTCACCAGAACTTATCGTTGCCATCGGGCTTGCCTTTATCGCGCTGGGTTCGGGGCTCGTGCGCGCGTTTGAGGTCGTGCACGACGCGCGGGGGCGGGTCGAGAAGCTGGTGAAATCCCGCATCGCTCAGCTCGACCGCATTCGCAAGGCGGCGCGGACCAGCTTGCACTTGAAGCGTTCGATCAAAGAGGCCGAGCAGCGCAAGGTCACCACCGAGGAGGAGGTCGAGCGGGCCGTCGCCAGTTTGGAGACCGCGAGCGACGTCGACCACCGCGTTTTTGTGCTCGACGACCGCCGGACCAAGGCCGATCAAAACTGGGTTGCCACCGTGGCTCATCCCACCTTCGAGCAAACCATCAACCATATGGCGCTGCAAGAGGCGGTTGAGTCTTGGCATAGGGGGCGGCGCTTTCTTGTCTATGCGCTGGATGCTGGGAAAGCGCGCGATAAAGTCCTTGCACGCTACCCAGAGCGGCAGGGCTATCAAGTCGTCTCGATTGAGGTCCAGCAGTTGCCAAAGACAAAATCCTCGATGTTCTGAGGGGCATTATTATTGATCACTGGTCGCGCCCTGACTTTTCCTGGCGTCGCCTGAAATATGTGAGAGCATACTCATGAGCTTAATCACCACCACCGACTCTCTTAGAGCTTTTTGCACGCGCCAGGCGGAGACGGAATTCGTGACCGTCGATACCGAATTTTTGCGGGAAAAGACCTATTGGCCGCAGCTTTGTTTGGTGCAAGTGGCCGGGCCGGGCGAGGCCGTGGCCATCGATCCGTTGGCGGAGGGGCTTGATCTTACACCGCTATTCGAGTTGCTGGCCAACCCGAAGGTGTTGAAGGTTTTCCATGCCGCGCGCCAGGACATTGAAATTTTCCACCACCTTACCGGCAAAATACCCGAGCCGCTGTTTGATACTCAGGTGGCGGCGATGGTCTGCGGCTTTGGCGATAGCGTGAGTTATGAAACGTTGGTTTCCAAGCTCGCTGGGGTGCGGCTGGACAAGTCGAGCCGTTTTACCGACTGGTCGTTGCGGCCGTTGACCGAGCGGCAATTGGCCTATTCCCTCTCGGACGTGGTTCACCTGCGCCCGATTTATGAGAAATTGCACCGTCGGCTGGTCAAGAGCGGGCGCACCTTGTGGCTCGATCGAGAGCTGGCGGTGTTGACCGAGCCGCGGACCTACAACGTCGATCCTCAGACCGTTTGGCAGCGTTTCAGGCTGCGTTCGGCCAAGCCCCGGTTCCGGGCGATTCTGCGGGAGCTGGCGGCATGGCGTGAGCGCGAGGCCCAAAGCCGGGATTTGCCGCGCGGGCGGCTGGTGCGCGACGAGGCCTTGCTGGAGATTGCGGCCCACGCGCCGGGCACCATCGACGATCTGGCCCGGGTGCGCGGTCTCGGCCGGGGCTTTGCCGAGGGCCGTCTTGGCGGCGACCTGCTCGCCGCCGTCGCGCGCGGCCTCGCGGTGCCCGACCACGAGTGTCCGATCGAAGAAACGGTCTATGATGCGGCGCCGGGCTCGGGGCCGGTGATCGATCTTCTGCGCGTGTTGCTCAAGATGAAAAGCGAAGACCACCATGTTGCGGCCAAGTTGATCGCGTCGGCCAGTGATCTTGAAGCAATTGCGGCAGACGATGAAGCCGACGTTCCCGCGCTGTCCGGCTGGCGTCTGGAGATTTTTGGTAAAGATGCGCTGGCGCTAAAACACGGGGGTTTGGCGTTGGCAGTTTCGGCAAATCGGCTTAAATTAGTGTCCTTACCGCTCGCAACAGGGGGCGAAACTGTGTGACGCTGGCAACACATTGCGTCTGTTATCTCAAAGGGTTGCGAGGCGATGTTTTTTCTACTAGTCAACGTCGCGTTTTAAGTTAAGGTAATTGCACGTCATCGGGGCCGATTTGGATGGATTGGGTGGCTGGTTGCCGGTCGGTCTTGGTCGGTTTTCCCGGTGAGGGTTGCGATTGAATATATGTCGGTTGGCGATGGTCAAGGACGAAAACAATGAGCAGTTTCCTGGGTAAAGTTCCAAGCAAAGACCGGGTTCGGCTCTCGTCTGTTGAAAAGCAGCAGGCTGTCAAAAATGTGACCGAGAAAAAGGTCGAATTCGATAACGATAAGCTGCTCCAGTTATTGCGGAACGCAAAAAGTGAACTGCAAGGGATGCGGCTTATTCATTTGCATCTTTCTTTGTTGCGCGAACGCGATTCCAATAACCAGATGTTGGTGCGCACGGTCGTCAGTGAGCTTTCTTATAAGGCGGCGTACCTTCAGGTTTTTGCTATCTCAAATGGCGATGTGATTGTGCTGTACCGGGGCTTGAAACTGGCGTCGATCACCGAGGTTTGTCAGAAGCTGGAGCAGTTGTTTTTGGCGCGGACGGTTCTCACTGGGCTTAATCCTTACCGGGAAAATTCGCTTTATTCGATTATGGAGTTGTCGCTCAACTTTATCAATGTTACCCGCTTTGTTGAAGAGCTGGTGCGCGGTACGGGCGTTGCGATTGCTGAAGTTACCAAGCCGCCAATTACTCTTGAAGAGATGGCCAAGCTGGAACGTGCGATGGCGATGTTTGATTTGTCGCCTTTTTTGCTCAATCAGCCGATTATCAATATCGCAGACCAAACTGTTACCGACCCTGAGTATTATGAGCTTTATATATCGATCCGCCTGTTGCAAGAGCGGCTATGCCCAGACTATGATATTGCCGCAAACAAGTGGCTGTTTCAATATTTTACCGCTAATCTTGATCAATCGGTGCTCCGGGCGCTTGGTCATGGGCTATCATTCATGCGGGGGCGGCGGATCGGGTTGAATATCAACCTGTCATCGGTGATGTCTACTGGCTTTGTCAAATTCGATGAGCGGCTGCCTTTGGATTTTCGCGGCAACATCGTGCTTGAAATTTCCAAGAGCGATCTGATCGAAAATTTGACTTTGTTTGATGAGGTCTGTGAATTTGCCAAAGACCGGAAATACAGTATTTCCATCGACGCACTAAACCCGTTCTGGGTGACGAATTTTGATCTCGAATACCTGGATGTTCAATACGCCAAGATATTCTGGTCGCCCTATATGCTCGAAATGGACCCAAACCTCAAGAAATATTTCCTGGAGCGGATATCTGAGCAGGAAGGCTGCCGTTTTGTTTTGGCGCGTTGCGACACGGTGGCCAGCTTGATCTTTGCCCGCGAGGTTGGCATTAAATATGTTCAGGGGCGTGCAGTCGATAACATTATGCGCAAAGGCGTCAGCGTTCGCCAGGCGATTCAAGCTGCCGATGGCATGATGATGGGCTGATCTCGTGGGCCGTAGCAGTTAATTTGCATGGTAAAAGTCCGGGTTTCCAAAGGCCGCCGGCCTTTGGTCGCCGAAGGCAATCCAAATGTTTTGTAGGGGCTTTGCCCCTCAGACCCCACCAAAGGCCGCCGGCCTTTGGAAACCGTTAACCCAGCAAGTTAACTGACCCGTTCTAAAACAAAAGGCTTAGAACATGATGCGGTTCCGCTTGATTGCACCATGCCCTAATAATTACGTGTGCTGAATTCCCCAGTCGCGGTTGAGCGCCTTTGCCAGCGCTTCCAGGCGGCGGTCTGTGACTTCGCCGCGTAGGCCGGCAAGATCGGCCGGCAACAGCAGGTCCAAGCGCTCGGGGCTCAATCGAAGGCCGATGCGGTTGAGCAACCCGGTCACGCCCCCGGTCAGGCTGTGGGCAAAGCGCAGGGCCAACCCCAGCACCTCGGCGCGGGCGATTTGGGCCTCGGTAAGCAGGTGTTGGCGCAGTGGCCGCAGGATATCGTGGTCGGCCCGGCCGCCATAACGGATCAGGCTGGTTACCGCGAGCACCGCGCGCTCGCCATGGGTCAGCCCCACCACCGGCAGGCGGAGGACGCGCTCAAAGGCGTGCTCGGAGCGATAATCGGGGTGCTCGGCCCAACTGAGATCGCTGAGCAGGCAGGCAACCCGGCGCAGCCTGAGGGCGGGCAGATCCTCCCCCGCGAACAGGCCATCGGTCCAGGCGGTCAGGATTTCGCCGGCGCCAAATCGGCCCTGATGGGCGGCAAGGTCGGCTGCGGCGCGGATCAGGGGATCGAGCCGTTGTTCTTCGGTTGGCAACAGGTCGAAGAGGTGGCCTTCGCGCAGGCCATAGGCGGAAAACACCACACTCGCCGGCTCCATGGTGCGGATCAAGCCTTCAAGGGCGAGGGCGGCATAGGGCAATGAGTCGACTCGACGCCGGGAGATCGGCGCTTCTTTGTCGTAGCTTGCGGCCTGGGCGGCGACCCCGGCGCAGAAATTGGCCGCTTGAAGGGCGGGAATGGTGTAGTGGTGAATCACCCGCAGCGGGTAATTGTTGCGCGCCATGTGCAACTTGGCCAGCGCGCGCCACGAGCCGCCAACGACGTAAAGTCGGCGCTTGCGGTAGGTCTTCAGCCAGCTTTGTTTGCTCAGGTGTTGCTCAATGATCCGTGCTGCAACCGGGGTGCGGTCGCCGCTGGCCTCAATCAGGCGCAAGGGTCCCACCGGCAGGCTGGCGCGCTGGCCGAGGTTGCCGCGGTCGATGGCGATCACTTCCATGCTGCCGCCGCCCATGTCGGCCGCCACACCATCGGCGTCGGGTGTGCCCGAGAGCACGCCGAGGGCCGAGAGCCGCGCCTCTTCCTCGCCGCTGATCACCCGCACATTCAGCCCAAGCGCGCCGAGGCGGGCCACGAAATCGGGGCCATCGCGGGCGTCGCGGAGTGCGGCGGTGGCCAGCACCTCAACGTGCTCGATCCCCATGGCGGTGGCGAGGGTGCGGAAGCGGGCAAGGTTGGTCAGCGCCAGGGCGACCCCCTCGGCGCTGAGGTTGCCACTGGTTTCTAGCCCGCGTCCGAGGCCGCACAGCACCTTTTCATTGAAAATCGGCACCGGTAGCCGGCAGTTCCGGTCGTAAACCACCAGCCGGATTGAGTTTGAGCCAATGTCGATGACGCCAATACGGGCCGAGCGCCGGGTGGTCTCGGTCCAATCGTGGGCAAAAGGTATGGGCATGGGTTAGCGCGTCGCTTTCAGCACCAGCCGGGGCGGAACTCGTTCGGCCGCAAGAGCGCTTCCGCGTCCCGAAAGGCTAGGGTTGGTCATGAAATAGGTGTGGGCGCTAAACCGTTCGGGGCCGGGTTGAACCCGGTGATAGCGCCCCTCGCCATCGAGAGTCCAGCTATTGGCTTCGTCTTTGAAGTTGGCGACCATGATTTGATCGAGAATCTGCTTGTGTACGGTCGGGTTTTCGATCGGCATCAGCACTTCGATCCGGCGGTCGAGATTGCGTGGCATCCAATCGGCGGAGGAAATGAACACTTTCGCTTGATCGGATGGCAGCTTGTGGCCATTACCAAAACAAATAATCCGCGTATGCTCAAGAAACCGGCCAACAATGCTCCGCACATGGATGGTATCGGAAAGACCGGGCACGCCGGGGCGTAAGCAACAAATACCCCGAACCACCATATCGATGAGAACGCCGGCTTGGGATGCCTCATAAAGCTTGTCGATGATTTCGGCGTCGACCAAGGAGTTGAGCTTGAGCCAGATTTGCCCCGGCCGTCCGGCCCGGACGTGGGCAACCTCGGCCGCGATCAACTCGTAAAGCCGTTGACGCAGGTTGACCGGTGCGATGGCAATCCGCTCCAGCGTCTTGGGTGTGGCATAGCCGGTCATGTAATTAAACATCACCGCTGCATCCCGGCAGAGGGCGGCGTCGCAGGTAAAGAAGGAAAGGTCGGTATAGATGCGGGCATTGACCGGATGATAATTGCCGGTGCCATAATGAACATAGGAGCGCAGCCCGCCTTGTTCACGGCGAACCACCAGCGAAACCTTGGCGTGGGTCTTGAGGTCAACAAAGCCGTACACCACTTGGGCGCCGGCCCGCTCCAGGTCGCGCGCCCAACGGATGTTGGCTTCCTCGTCGAACCGCGCCTTAAGCTCGACCAGCGCGGTAACGGTTTTTCCCGACTCGGCAGCCTCGACCAGCGCTTGAACGATTGGAGAGTTTTTTGAGGTGCGGTAAAGGGTTTGCTTAATCGCCACCACATTGGGGTCGCGGGCTGCCTGCCGAATAAATTGCACCACCACGTCGAAGCTCTCGTATGGGTGGTGAACTAAAATATCCTTATTGCCGATGGCGGCAAAGCAGTCGCCCCCAAAATCCCGGATTCGTTCGGGAAACCGGGCGTTGAAGGGGCGGAAGACCAGATCCGGCCGTTCCTCGATAATGAGTTGCTTGATATCGGCCATCCCGATCAAACCATTAAGCACCAGCATGTCGTCGTGGAGCACTTGGAGTTGCTGGCGTAGAAACTCGCGCAGGCCGCTGTCCATGCCCTGATTAACTTCAAGGCGAATCACGCTGCCCCGGCGCCGCTGCTTCAGCGCAGTCTCGAAGGTGCGAACCAGATCTTCGGCTTCTTCGTCTATTTCCAATTCGCTATCGCGCAGAATGCGAAAAACCCCGTGGGCCGTGGCGGTGAAGGGCGGAAACAGCTTTTCCAGAAAGAGCAAAACCACCTGTTCCAGCGGCACGAAGCGGACGTCCTGGCCGGGCAGGCGGACAAACCGTTCAAGCTGGCTGGGCAGTGGGACCAAGGCATCCAACTCTTTGCCCCGGATCGGGTCTCGGAGGTGCAGCACCAGCGCAAAGCCCATGTTGGGCAGAAACGGGAACGGGTGAGCCGGGTCTACCGCCAGCGGTGTCAGTAATGGAAAGAAATCGGTGAGGAATTTTTGTTCTAGCCACTCATACTCTTCAGGCGTTATCTGGGTGGCGTCGGTTACGGTGATGCCCGCTTGGTTCAATTCTCCACATAATTCAATCCAGTAACTTTGTTGTTCCTGAACCAATTCGCCAACCTGGCGGGTGATCGCGATTAGTTGTTGGGCCGGGCTCATGTTGTCGGCCGAGGGCCAAGTTATACCGCGCACGACTTGGCCCTTAAGGCCGGCGACGCGCACGATATAGAATTCGTCGAGATTACTGGCGCTGATCGAAATGAATCGCACCCGTTCAAGCAAGGGATGAGCCGGGTTCGACGCTTCTTCGAGAACGCGCTGGTTAAAAGCCAGCCACGAAACCTCGCGATTGATAAACCGGTCGGGAAAATGGTCTGGCTTGGCCGCCGGCTCAAGCGCGATCTGGCTGGTCATGCGGGCACGTCATCGTGATTGGTTTGTGCTACGTTTCGTCCCATATCCCCGGGCTTACTCGGGGTTGTAGTCTACCGCTCCCCGCATGTCGGCGCCGTCGATCTTGGCGCCACGCAAGTCGGCATTGGTGAGGATGGCGTCTTGCAGCACCGCTTTTCGCAGATCGGCGCCCCGGAGATTGGCGTTTGTGAGGTCGGCCCGGGTCAGCTTGGCGCCCCGCATGTCGGCGCCCATGAAATTGCAGCGTCCGAGTCGGGCGCTTTCCAGGTTGGCGGTCCAATGGGAGACGGTCGAGCCGGCCATTTCCACCGGCCCCAGCCGGCTGCCGGTCAACTTCGCGCCGGTAAGGGTGGCCCGGCTTAGGTTTATGCCGCGCAAATCGGAGTTGCAAAGGTCGGTATCGCGCAGATCGGCGAACGACAAATCGGCCATCACCAACTGAATTTTGGCCATATCGATGCCCTTGAGGATCGAATAGGCGAGGTTGGCGGCCGAAAGGTTGAGCCCGGTCAGGCTTTCTTGGCTAAGATCGTGCTTGGAAAGATCGGCCCGCCGGCCCTTGCGGCCGCCCGAGCTGATCCATTCGGTGTGGGCGGCGATAATATCCCGCAGCGCCTCGTCCAACCCCTCCAGCCGTTGAATGATCGAGGCGTTGGTGAGATCGGCGGTGGAAAGATCCACTGAATCCATGATCACGCCGATTAAGTCCGCGTCGCGCAGATTGGTGTAGGCGAGGCACACGTTGGTCAGCACCGCACCTTTCAGGCAGGCCCCGCTCAAATTGGCCTCGGTGAGGTCGGCGCCTTCAAGGGTGGCGCCGGTGAGGTTGGAGTTGCTGAGATCGGCCCGGATAAAGCGCACGTTGATCAGCACGGCGTCGGTAAGGTCGGTCTGGAGGATGAAGGCGTTGCTGATCTTGGCGCCGCTCATGTTGGCGCGCTGGGCGCTGGCCGAGCATAACTCGACCCCGCCCGAACTGTGGGTGACCTGCTTTAGTTCGCCATCGCGGCCGGGCTTGAGCATCACGCCGCCCCGAAGATCGGCGTCGATAAAGATCGCATCGTTCATGATGGCGCCGCGCAGGCACGCTCCGCGCAGATCCGCCCGCCGAAACTCGGTATGCTCAAGATTAGCGGAGCGAAGGTCGGCCGCAAACAAGATGGCGTTGACGAGTTTTGCGCCCTTGAAATTTGCACCGAAGAGTTTGGCCCCGCTGAAATCGGCCTCGCTGAGGTCATGGCCGCCGAAATCCAGATAGGAAAGGTCGCGCAATTTCAAACTCGCGCGCACCCCCTTTGTCCGCTTCTTTAAAAAGGCGTCGTGCAGCTTGAGAATT
>CAIZDL010000177.1 GCA_903931735.1 uncultured Rhodospirillales bacterium | reverse complement strand
GAGGCCATTAACACCTTGCCCCATCAACTCGACGACATAAAGCCCCTCGTCGATATCTCCAATCAGCTCCGCCGGAGTCTTTTGCCCGCCCACCAAGTGAAAGTTGGCGACCGAGGGCGACGGAGGCGCAGAGGTGCCCCGCGCGGCGTGGCCGGTCGTGGCGAGGCCAAGCTGGCGGGCCGAGCGCAAATCCATCAACCAAGTGGTAAGCCGCCCATCCTCGATAATTGCCCGCCGCTGAGGCGCAATCCCCTCACCATCGAAGGGGCGCGAACGCAACCCCCGCTGTACAAAGGGGTCATCAATCACCGTAATTCCGGGCGCAAATACCAACTGCCCCAGCTTATCCTTGAGAAAGCTGGTGCCCCGCGCAATCGACGGCCCGCTGATTGCGCCCGCAAGGTGGGACAACAGCCCTCGCGACGCCCGTGGATCATAAATCACCGGTAGCTTCTGACTTTTGATCCGTCGCGGGTTGAGCCGATGCACCGCCCGCTCCCCCGCATTCCGTCCGATCAGGGCAGCGCCAGGCAGATCGCTGGCATAAACCGTTGATCCATAGTCATAATCCCGCTCCATCAAAGTGCCGCTGCCGGCCAGCACCACCACCGACAAGCTGGACCGACTGGTCGCATACCCGCCCGAAAATCCGTTGGAGGCGGCAATGGCCACCCTGGAGTTGCTCCATCCAGCGTCCGCGCCCTCGGAATTGGTCACCCCCGGCACCGCAAGGGCGGCTTCCTCGGCCACCCACACCTGCTCGATCAGGGTTTCAACCTCGGGCTCAACCGGGTCGCAAATATCGAGATCGGCGATATGGGTTACCAATTGCCCAGGCTCGGCAAGACCGCACCACGGGTCCTCGGGCACCACCCGGGCCATGGCCACCGCACGCTCCACCAAAGCCGCCAAAGCCTGACGACTGCGATCGCTGGTCGACACCATGGCCTGGCGCTTGCCGATGAACACCCGCAACCCCAGATCGCAAGACTCGGACCGTTCCAGCCGCTCGATCTTACCCAGCCGCCGGGTCAGCGACAGGCTGGCGGCGTCATACAGCAGCGCGTCAGCGGCGTCGGCCCCCGCCTTGAGCGCCGTCCCGATCAGAGTGTGCAAAAGATCAAGCGCAGCGGGATCGGCGGTCATCAACGGGCTCTCCTGTTTAGGGTCTGGCCTAGTCGGCTCTGGCTTGAAAGGGTCTGAGAAGGACGCGGGGCAGAAACATCGGCGCACTGTATCACAATAATCCCAACGTCTTAAAACTTACAATCCGCCCCTGGGAAATAATCAGGTGATCGAGCAGCACCAGACCAAGCGCGCTGGCGGCGGTTGCGATTTCTTTGGTGAGGTGGATATCATCCCGCGAAGGGCTGGGGTCGCCCGAGGGATGATTGTGGACCAAAACGATCCCGTGCGCGCTCAACTCCAGTGCCCGCTTAACAACTTCGCGCGGGTAAACCGGAGTATGATTGGTCGTGCCGCGCTGCTGCACCTCATCGGCGATCAGGTTGTTCTTGTGATCAAGAAACAGCAACCGCGTTTGTTCAGTCGGCTGATGAGCCATCGCGGCATGGCAATAGCCAAGCAACGCCTCCCACCCCGCCAGCACCGGCCTTTTCATGACGTTCTGCCGAATTCCCCTTAAGGCGGCGGCGCCAACCACGGTGATCGCGGCAACCGTCGCGTCGCTGAAATTGCCCACCTTGCGCAATCGCTCGGGCGGCGCCGACACCACCTGCCAAAAACCGCCGAACTCCCGGATCAGCTCCTTTGCCAGCGGCTTGACATCCCGCCGAGGAATAACCGTAAACAAGAGCAACTCCAGCAACTCATAATCCTGCAATCCATCGGCCCCGACGGTCAAAAAACGTTGACGCAAACGATCGCGATGCCCGGCATAATGGGGCGGGGGCTCCGGCTGATCTTCAGCGGCAGCGGCCTCCGGTGGTGGCTCGATCCCAGGCAAACACGGAGCCTCCGCCGCGCCACGAACGCCACACGGGTTCGGCGTGCGCCGGGCCTTGACGACCTGAATCGTTTCTGTTTTTCCTTCGGCCATCACCGCAAAATACGGGACCACCGGCCGCTAGGCAATGGCCATCATCCAGATATCGTGTCACCGTCTTCTTTTTCAGCTTGCCCCCCGATGGCCTGAAAGTTGTACCATCGAGGCGAGTTAGAGCATGATGCGATCAAGCAGAACCGCAGCAACAACAACAACCAGGATGGACAGAAATGGCGGCATGTTGCGAATCCTGCCCCGAGGGACCGGATACCCTCTCGGCGCGCTATCGCCGCGTCTTGACGGTGGTGCTGGCGGTCAACGCCGTAATGTTCGCGGTCGAAGTCACCTGGAGCCTGATTGCGGGATCAACCGCACTTCAGGCCGACGCTCTCGACTTTCTTGCCGACACCCTCACCTATGGCCTCACCCTCAGCGTCCTCGGGCGGCCGCTGGCTGTGCGGGCCAAGGCCGCACTGTTTAAGGGCGCCAGCCTTGGCGTGATGGCGGCGCTGGTCCTTGGCACCGCCCTTCATCGCGCCCTTGATGCCGGCACGCCCGAGGCGACAACTATGGGCGCGATTGCGGTTCTAGCCCTGGCCGCCAACCTCTCCAGTGTGCTATTACTGTACCGGTTCCGCGAGGGTGATGCCAACATGGCCTCGGTCTGGCAATGCAGTCGCAACGACGCCATCGGCAACCTTGCGGTGATCGCGGCGGCGGGCGCTGTATCGGTTACCGGCTCGGGCTGGCCTGATATTGCGGTCGCGGTTGCCATGGCGAGTTTATTTCTGCAATCATCGGTCCGGATCATGCGCCGGGCTTGGCGCGAACTGACCGAAGCACACACAGGTGCGATGGCAACCACCGACGAGGGTTCGAGATGAAAAGAGCAACACTGGCGGCGGCAGCATCGCTTGCCCTTCTCGTAGCGCCCCTCGGCGCCGTGGCGCAAACATCCGGCACCGCCCCCACGCCTAAAGCCGGCATCGAGACCCCGCACGACCTGTTCGAGCCGTTCAACCGGGCGGTCTTCGGCTTCAACACCCTGGTGGTGGATTATTTCGTTACTCCCACCGCCTCGTTCCTGGGCACGGTGACGCCGCCGTTTATGCAGCGCATTGGCAGCAATCTGTATGAGAACATCAGCGAGCCTGAGTTTGTTTTCACCAATCTGCTGGCCGGGCATCCCAAAGACGCCGCCATTTCCGTTGGCAGGTTCGCGGTCAACAGCACCGTCGGCATCGTCGGCATGTTCGATGCAGCAACGCCGCTGGGGCTGGAGCGCCGGAACACCGAAGTCAGCGAGGCCATGTGCAAGGTCGGCATCACGCCCGGCCCCTATCTGCTGCTGCCGCTGATCGGCCCGACCAACGTTTTCAGCGGTGGTTTGCTTGGCGCTGCCCTTGCGGCCGAATGGTACGCGCTCAGCTTGGTCTCAACCGCCCTTGCCGCCGGCGACGCGGTCTTTGACGTTAGCGTCTCTGTTGCCAGCCTGCGCCATGTCCGCGATATTCCTGAAGACCAGCACCCCGACCACTACGCGCTTCAGCAAAAAGAGTTTTGGGATTATGTGAAAAGCGGCTGCGCCCCAGACAATGCCGAAAAGCTGACCACAACCACCACCGCCGCTGCCACAATGGGCGATAAGCGGTGATTACCTATCTTCTCGTCGCACTGGGGAGCGCACTTGGCGGCACCTTCCGCTACTGGCTGTCCGGGCTGATCGCAGCCTGGGCCGGGGGAGGGTTTCCGTGGGGAACCCTCGTGGTCAATATTTCCGGCTCGTTTATCATTGGCTTTTTCGCGGTGGTGACCGGGCCGGATGGTCGATACTTCGTGCCGGGAGAATGGCGGCAATTCCTTATGGCCGGCATTTGCGGCGGATACACCACCTTTTCCTCATTCAGTTTCCAGACCATGACACTGGCCCAAGACGGCAACTGGTTCGGCGCCGGGCTGAATGTCGGCCTTTCGATTTTCTTTTGCCTGCTCGGCGTCTGGCTGGGTTCGGCGAGTGCGCTGGCGCTCAGCAAATAGCGCACCCTCAACCAGCGGCCCCGCCTTACCCCGCCGCCGGCTTCGCCGTCTTATCATCCTTAGGCTGCGCCGCGAGCCAGCCGCCGCCAAGCGCCTTAAACAGCCCGACTGCCGCCTGAATATGCCCGAGCCGGGCCTGGGCCAAGGCATCCTCGGCGCTGAACAATGCCTTTTGGGTATTCAACAGCGTGGTAATATCGATCAGGCCCGCGCGAAACTGGGCCATGGCGATATCATAGGCCCGCTTGGCGGTGGTGACCGCCGCCTGTTGGGCCGTCTCCTCCTCCGCCGTCTTACGGGTGGCGTTGATGGCGTTTTCCACGTCGGAGAAGGCCGAAACCACCGCCTTACGGTAATTTTGCAGCAATTCATCGTAGCGCGCCCGCCGCAGATCGCGCTCCCCCTCTAGTGCGCCGCCATGGAAAATCGGCTGCGCAAGGTTACTGGCGAGGGAAAACAGCACGCTGTTCGAGTGCATCAGCGTCGACAACGCCAAGCTCTCAAAACCATATTCGGCGGTCAGCTTCACGCTGGGAAACAGCGCGGCTTTGGCGGCGGTCATGTCGGCGTTCGCGCCGATCAATTGCGCCTCGGCAAAACGCACGTCGGGCCGGCGCTCCAACAGCGCCGAGGGCAAGCCCGGCGTCACCGCCGGCACGACAACCCCGGCCAGCGTGCCATTTTCAACCGCCACCTGCTCGGGCAACCGGCCCACCAGCACCGCGAGCGTATTGGCGGTCTGACGCAATTGCTGCTCCAGCGGCGGCACGACGGCGCGCAGGCCGGCGACCACACTTTCCTGCTGGGCTGAGTCCAACTCGGTTGCAGTGCCGAACCGCACCCGATCACGCACCGCCGCCAGCACGGTTTCAGCATTGGCAAGATTGGCCCGCGCCACCTGTAACCGGTCCTGAAGGCCGAGGCTCTCGAAGTAGCTGGTGGCGACGCTGGATTGCACCGTCAGCGCCACCGTCTGCTGATCAAACCGGCTCGCAGCGGCGGCAGCCTCGGCGGACTCGGCGGCAGCGGCGTTCTTCCCCCAAAAATCCAGCTCATAACTCACGGACAGGCTGGCGGTGAAGCTGTCTTTAACCACCGGCTTGGCTTGGCCGACATTGCTCGCATGGGGCGCCAGCGAAGGGGTCTGAGACCGCTCGGCACCGCCGCTAAAATCAAGAAACGGTAACAAAGGCGCGCCACTGATCCGCGCCTGCGCATCGGCTTGGCGAACCCGCGCGATGGCCGCCGCCAAATCATAATTGGCAACCTCGGCCTGTTTCATATAGGCGTCGAGAACCGGAGAGCCGAACCCGCGCCACCAATCGGCCGCCGGCCAAACCGGGGCGGGAGCAACGGCCGCCGGCACACTCTCCCTCCACGCGGCGGGGGCGGAAATCAGGGGGCGGAGATAGTCCTCGCCAACACTACAGGCGGAAGCCGTAAGACCGAGCGTCGCCAGAAAAAACCGTATTCTCATGAATTAGCCTCGAACCTCCTCGGCCATCATCCGCCGCGCCCGGCGCCGCTGCCGCCAGCGCGAAAGCCGCCCCAGCGCAAGATAAACCACGGGCGTGGTGTAAAGTGTCAAGAATTGCGAGACGATCAACCCTCCGACCAGCGCAACCCCCAACGGCCGGCGCATCTCGCCCCCGGCCCCGGTGCCAAGGGCCAGCGGAATCGCCCCCAGCACCGTGGCCAGCGTGGTCATGGTGATCGGGCGGAAACGCTGACGGCACGCCTCCAATATCGCGGCCTCGGGCAAAAGGCCATGCACCCGCTCGGCGACAATGGCGAAATCCACCAGCATAATGCCGTTTTTCTTCACGATACCCATTAACAAAATAACCCCGATGATGCTGATAATGCTCAACTCATGACCGGTCACAATCAGCGCCAGCAGCGCCCCGATCCCGGCCGAGGGAAGGGTTGAGATAATCGTCAACGGATGCAGGGTGTTTTCATAAAGCACGCCGAGCACAATATAGATGGCCAGCAGGGCAGCACCGATCAACATCGGCTCATCGCGCAGCGAATCGGCAAACGCTTTGGCGTTGCCGGCAAATTCGGTGTGGATCGTCGGCGGCAAGCCAATGTCGGTGGCGGCCGCCGCCACCAGTTCAGCGCCATGCCCAAGCGACAACCCGCCAACAAGATTGAAAGAAACCGTGGCCGCCGGAAACTGCCCCTGGTGGCTAACCGAGACCGGCGCCGTTTCCGACGAAAAGCCGGCGATGGCGCTCAACGGCACCTGATGGCCATCGCTGGTGGACACGAAAAGGCGGCTGAGCGAGGACGGGTCCTCCTGCTCCTTCGGGTCCACCTCCAGGACCACATGGTATTGATTTCGCTGGGTGTAAATGGTCGACACCTGTCGCTGGGCAAAGGCATCCTCCAACACATTATCCACCGCCGTCATATCGATGCCGAGACGGGAGGCGGCGTCACGGTCCACCGTCACCAGCAATTGCCGGGCGGCGGCATCCTGGTCGCTGGAAACATCGGCCAGCCCGGGGACTTTGCGCAACCGCTCGATGTATCGAGGCGCCCACTCGCGCAACTCTTCAAGGGACTCATCCCACAGCACAAACTGGAACTGGCCCTTGCTCATGCGCCCGCCCACCCGAACATCCTGCGCCGCCTGGAGAAACACGGTCAGCCCCTCCACCCGCGCAAGCTTGGGGCGCAGCCGGTTAACCACCTGATCGGGCGTGGCATCGCGGGCCTCCACCGGCTTGAGGCTGACGAACATCCGCCCTTGATTGGCCGTGGCAATCGGCCCGCCCGCGCCGATGAACGATACGACGGTCGCCACCGCCGGATCCCCCATCACAATCCGGATCGCCTTTTGCTGCCGCTCGGCCATGGCCTTGAACGAAACATCGGAGCGGGCTTCGGTGATGCCGATGATCAGCCCAACG
>CAIZDL010000176.1 GCA_903931735.1 uncultured Rhodospirillales bacterium | reverse complement strand
TATGACCGGAATTGTTGGGCGCTTGTTCCGGGAGTTTGCGCTTACTCTCACCCTCGCGGTGGTGATTTCGGCGGTGGTGTCGCTGACGCTGACGCCGATGATGTGCGGCCACATCCTCGGCGGCGCCGGGTCTCATGACCATGAGCGCGAGCGGGGCTTTTTTGCCGGGCTGCGACGGATTTACGGCCGGAGTCTCGAATTTGTGCTGCGCCATGAGGTGGTGACGCTGGGGGTGGCCGTGGCGACGCTGGTGGCCACCGTGTGGCTTTACATCGTGGTGCCCAAAGGCTTTTTGCCCAGCCAGGACACCGGCTTGATCGTGGCGACGCTTGATGCCCGCGACGATATCTCGTTTGGCGCCATGAGCGCGTTGCAAGAGCGGGTGGCCGAGGTGGCGCGCCTCGATGGCGATGTGGTGGCGGTGGCCTCGTTCCTTGGGGTTGGCACAGTCAACGCCACGCCCAATACCGGGCACCTCACCCTGGTGCTAAAGCCCGGCAAGGCGCGCCATTATGGGGTGGAGGCGATCATCGCGCGGTTGGCGCGTGCGCTGGCGGTCGTTCCCGGCGCCGAAGTGCATATGCAGGCGGTGCAGGATATCCAGATTAGCGCCCGCACCAGCCGCACCCAGTTTCAATATACGGTGGTGGACGTCGACGGCGCCGAACTTGCCGAATGGGCGCCAAAGCTGCAAGCGGCGATGGCGGCGTTGCCGGGGCTGGCCGATGTCGCCTCGGATCAGGAAAGCGAGGGGTTGGAGGTTCGGCTCACCATTAACCGCGATACCGCGTCCCGGCTTGGCGTCCAGCCCCAGGCGATCGACGATACGCTGTACGATGCTTTCGGCCAGCGTCAGGTGTCGACCATTTATACCCAGGTCAACCAGTATCACGTTATTTTGGAAGTGATGCCCGGCTACCAGCTTGGCCCCGAGACCCTCAGCGCGATTTATGTGCGTTCGGTAAGCGGGGCGCTGGTGCCGCTTTCGGCCTTTGCCACCGCCAAGCGGGTGCGGGTGCCGCTGGCAGTGACCCACCAAGCGCAGTTTCCCGCCGTCACCGTCAGCTTTAATCTGGCGGCCGGCGGCTCGCTCGGCGAGGCCATGACCGCGATTGATAAGGCCCGGGAGGCGCTGGGGATGCCAGCCACGGTCAGCGGTGGCTACAGTGGCGACGCCGCCGAGTTTCGTGCATCGCTTCGGAGCGAGCCGCTGTTGATTTTGGCGGCGGTGGTGGTGATTTATATTGTGCTGGGGGTGCTTTACGAGAGCATGGTTCATCCTTTCACCATCCTCACGACGTTACCCTCGGCGGGGGTCGGGGCGTTGTTGGCCTTGATGCTCACCGGAACCGAGCTGTCCCTGGTGGCCTTGATCGGGATCGTGCTGTTGATGGGTATTGTTAAGAAAAACGCCATCATGATGATCGATTTCGCCCTTCAGGCCGAGCGAGAGCGCGGCATGGGGCCGAGGGAGGCGATTTTTCAGGCCAGCCTGCTGCGCTTTCGGCCAATCATGATGACCACCATGGCGGCGTTGCTGGGTGCGCTGCCTTTGGCCTTCGACCAGGGCACCGGGGCGGAGTTGCGGCGGCCGCTTGGCATCGCCATCGTGGGTGGCCTTTTGCTCAGCCAAGTGCTCACGCTTTATACCACCCCGGTGATTTACCTCGCCATGGATCGGTTGAAGGCGCGGGTGGCGTCGTGGAGGGCTGAGCCTTGAGCGAATTCTTCATCCGGCGCCCGGTTGCGACCTTTATGCTGGCGTTGGGGTTGTTTTTGGCCGGGGCGGTGGCGTTTGTGTTTCTGCCGGTCGCGCCGTTGCCGGCCATCGATTTTCCGACCATTTCGATTCAGGCGCGTTTGCCCGGCGCCGACCCAACCACGATGGCGGCGACGGTGGCGGCACCGTTGGAGCGTCGGCTGGGGGCCATCGCCGGGGTCAGCGAGATGACCTCGACCAGCGCCCAGGGCTCGACCAATATTTCGGTGCAGTTCGATCTTGATCGCGATGTGGTCGGGGCGGCGCGGGATGTTCAGGCGGCAATCAGCGCCAGCGGCGGCGATTTGCCGGCCGATATGCCGATGCCGCCGATTTGGCGCAAGTCCAACCCCGCCGACGCGCCGATTCTCATTTTGGCCGTGAGTTCTGAAACTCTTTCGTCGGCGCGGCTTTATGATGCCACCGACACCATTATCGCCCAGCGTATTTCCCAAATCGAGGGCGTGGCCCAGGTTAATGTGAGCGGCGCCGAGAAGCCGGCGGTGCGGGTGCGGGTCAATCCCGGCGCGCTGGCCGCAATGGGGCTGGGGTTGGAAGACGTTCGTTCGGCGCTGGCCAAATCCAACGTCAATATGCCCAAGGGCGGCTTCGATGGTGCGGACCAGCAGGCGACCGTTGCCGCCAACGATCAGCTTTTCACCGCCGCCGACTATCGGCCGCTGGTGCTGCGGGCGGCCAACGGCGCGGTGGTGCGGCTGACGGCGGTGGCCTCGGTGACCGACGGCGTGGAAAACACCCGCATGGCGGCGTGGTTTAACGGCGACCGGGCGATTTTGGTGATCGTTAATAAGCAGGCCGGCGCCAATGTCATTGAAACGGTGGACCGCATCAAGACCGTGTTGCCCCAGCTTGAAAGCTGGATGCCCGAGGGCAGCCGGGTGTCGGTGGTCTCCGACCGCACCGAGTCGATCCGGGCCAATGTCGCCGATGTTGAAAAAACCCTGTTGATCACCGTGGTGCTGGTAGTGCTGGTGGTGCTGCTCTCGCTTGGGCATTTCACGCCGACCCTGGCCGCCTCCATCACCATCCCGCTTGCCCTTGCCGGCACGACGGCGGTGATGTGGCTGTTGAATTACAGCCTCGATAATATTTCGTTGATGGCACTGACGATTTCCGTCGGGTTCGTCGTCGACGACGCCATCGTGATGATTGAAAACATCAGCCGCCACATCGAGCGGGGAGAGGAGCCGTTGACCGCCGCTGTTCTCGGCGCCCGGGAGATTACATTTACGGTGATCTCGATCACAGTATCGCTGGTGGCGGTGTTTATTCCCCTGTTATTCATGGGCGGTATCGTCGGGCGGTTATTTCACGAATTCGCCGTGACGTTGACGGTGGCCATCGCGGTATCCGGCTTGGTGTCGATTACGGTCACGCCCACGCTTTACGGTCATATGATGTCGTCGGGCCGGCGGCGCTTTACCCCCAAGGTCTTGGCACAGGTCGGCGAGGCGGCGTATGGCTGGAGCCAGCGGCTTTATGAGCGCGGCCTGGGCTGGGTGATCCGTCACCAGTGGATCATGCTGGGCGTGATGGTGGGCACGGTGGGCTTGACCGTTTGGCTTTACACTGTGGTGCCCAAAGGGCTGTTTCCGCCCCAGGACGTTGGGCTGATCATCGGCATCACCGAAGCCCGCTCCGATGTTTCGTTCAAGGCCATGGCCGAGCGGCAGCAAAAGGCGATCCGGATTGTGATGGGGGATCCGGCGGTGGCGACCGTCGGATCGTTCATCGGCGCGGGCGGGCCGATTGCCACGGCCAATCAGGGGCGGATGTTCGTCAGCCTCAAGCCGGTGGAGGCCCGCGATGCCACGCCCGATCAGGTGGTTAACCGGCTGCGCCCCAAGCTCGCGCGGGTGGAGGGGCTGACCGTGTTTCTCCAGGCGGCGCAGGATGTTCGGGTGGGCGGGCGCATGAGCAAGGGCCAGTTCCAGTTTGTGCTGTGGGAT